>JBQCZX010000013.1:0-36079 GCA_052089485.1 Marinobacter sp.
GATCGTCAATATTCAGAGCTAAATGTGGTGCGAAGTCTGACTTTTTTCAAGGCTGACTCAACGATATACCTGTCTTCGCTGTCCAACCAGTTCAAGTCAGACCACTTCCGGAGCCATGTGAGCTGCCGCTTGGCTAGCTGACGAGTGGCCGCAACGCCCTTGCTTACAAATGTGTCATAATCGTCAACACCGGCCAGATGATTCCAAGCCTGGCGATAACCGACACAGCGCATGGAAGGGAGATCTGGGTGCAAATCGCCTCTACCCATCAGAGTTCGGACTTCGTCCAGAAACCCTGCTTCCAACATTTTCAGAAAACGCTGGTGTATCCTGTCGTGAAGCACTCGCCTCTCGGGAGGCATCATAGCAAGCTGCGTGACAGTATACGGAAGCGATGAAGTTTCGTCTGCCTGCCATTGAGTATAGTAGGTGTAATCCTCAACACCCTGGCGGCCCGCCTCTTGCACTGACGGCGGACTTCCTCCTGCTTCCCAGAAGGCCGAAATCGGCCGACCAGTCAGGCGAATAACTTCCAGAGCCCTGAGCAGTCGTTGGCGGTTATTTGGATGAATCCGCTTTGCGGCTACCGGATCGGCGGCCTGCAACTCTTCGTACAGTGCAGACCAACCAAGCTGCTGCGCCTCCGCTTCAAGGGTTTTGCGAAGTTCCGGGCTGGCAGCCGGTAACCCCGACATGCCATGCAGTAACGCCTTGAAATACATCATGGTGCCACCCACCAACAAAGGAATACGTCCGGCGCGGGAAATCCGATCCATCTCAGCCAGTGCAGCTAGTCGGAAATCGGCGGCGGAGTAGGTTTCGGCCGGATCGCAGATATTAATCAGTTGATGTGGCGCCCGGGCCAGCTCATCCGCTGAGGGTTTGGCCGTGCCAATATCCATCCCGCTGTAGATCATTGCCGAGTCAACGCTGATGATGTCGCAAGGTAGTTGATCGCAAAGCGCCATGGCCAGATCTGTTTTGCCGGAGGCCGTAGGCCCCATCAGGAAGATGGCAGGCGGTTTTGATGGCTGGCTTGATGACACCCTAGCGCCCTCGCAGAAACAGTTTATCCAACTCCGCCAGGGTAACGAGCGTCCAGGTGGGGCGCCCATGATTACACTGGCCGCTGCGCTCTGTGGCTTCCATATCTCGCAGTAGGGAGTTCATTTCCGGGATGGTTAGCTGGCGGTTGGCCCGCACCGAACCATGGCAAGCCATGGTTCCCAGAAGCTCGTGGGTAACGGCTTCAACTCGGTCGCTCTGGCCGTGCTCAATCAAATCAGACAGGACATCCCGCACAAGCTGTTCGGTATCAGCCCCTCGCAGCAGCGCTGGCACCTGTCGAATAGCCAGCGTCTCTGGCCCTATTCGCTCAATCTGCAATCCAAGTTGCTGCAGGTCTTCTCCGTGGGTTTCTGCCAAGGCCGCTTCTTTCTGGCTGACAGCAAGCGACAGAGGCACCAGCAACGGCTGACTTTTAAGATCCTGCGCCGCCAGCGCACGCTTCATTCGCTCGTAGGTGATGCGCTCGTGAGCCGCATGCATATCCACGACGATCATCCCGGCACTGCCTTGGGCCAGCACGTAAATGCCGTGCAACTGGGCAATGGCGTACCCCAGAGGTGGCTCTTCACTAACATTTGCGCTAGCAGGATACTCCAAAGGCATTGCCTCAGTGCCGGCAAACGATGCCGGCTCTTGCTCGATGCTGACACCACCGCCACTGAGAGACTGATAAAACGCCATCTGATCGCTGGCCTGCCAATTTTGCTGTGGTGCAGCCTGCCCTCCGAAACTCGTTGCCGAAGATTGACTACCAAACGAAGGCGCCGCGGGTTGCCCGCTCCACGACTGCTGCTGGGCTGGTGCCGCCCCGTCGGCCGGCTGTTCTCCCTGCGCCGAGATTTCGCGACCGTGGGACTGGGCCACTGCGCCCCGAAAATGATCGTCCGGGCGCACATCGGCTAGGGCCTTGTGCAGCGTACGGAAGATAAAATCGTGCACCAGGCGACCATCGCGAAAGCGCACTTCGTGCTTGGTTGGGTGCACGTTCACATCAACTGTAGCAGGGTCAACTTCCAGGTAGAGAACAAACGCCGGGTGGCGGTTGTTAAACAGCACGTCTCGGTAGGCCTGGCGCACCGCATGAGCGACTAACCGGTCGCGAATAACCCGGCCGTTAACAAAGAAATATTGAAGATCGGCCTGGCTGCGGGAGAAAGTGGGCAAGGCAACCCAACCCCACAAGCGCAAACCTGTGGCTTCTGCATCGATAACCACCGCATTGTCGATAAACTTTTGCCCGCACAGGGAGCCAATTCGGCGCTCTCTGTCCAGCATGGACTCTGCGGGCCGCAGGTTCTGAATAACCCGCTGGTTGTGGCGCAGGGTAAAACCCGAATCAAACCGGCTTAGTGCCTGACGTCGCACACACTCTTCTACATGGTTGAATTCGGTTTTTTCGGTACGCAAGAACTTACGCCGCGCCGGGGTATTGAAAAACAGATCACGGACTTCAACGGTGGTACCCACAGGGTGGGCCGCCGGTGAGATTCGTGCATCCATGTCACGACCTTCAACTTCCACTCGGGAGGCGGCTTCCTGGCCATCTGTACGAGAGGTCAGCGTGAGGCGTGACACGGAACTGATACTGGCCAAGGCTTCGCCCCTGAAGCCGAGGGACGCTACGGATTCGAGATCATCAAGGCTGACAATTTTACTGGTGGCGTGGCGGCTGAGCGCCAAGGGCAGGTCGGGTTCAGCAATACCACTGCCGTCATCGCGCACCCGGATCAGCTTTACACCACCCTGCTCCACCCCGACATCAACATGGTCAGCGCCCGCATCGAGCGCATTTTCAACCAGTTCTTTGACGACAGATGCAGGGCGCTCAACCACCTCACCTGCGGCAATTTGGTTTGCCAGCCGTGGCGAGAGCAATCGGATGGAGGGCATGTTTCGGGACTACCTCTTGTCAGGATGAGGGAATACGAATGGTTTGCCCTACCATAACACGGTCATCCATCAGGCCGTTAAACTGCATCAGCTCGCTAACAGTCGTTTGATTTTTCCGGGCCACACCCGAGAGCGTATCGCCACTTCGAACCTCATATCGGCTAATGCGCCCGCCACCTTGACGGTTCTGTTTCTGCCACGCTAACAAGGTGCCCGGCGGAGGTGTCTTCTGGAAGTACTCATCAATGCCACCCATGATGGCGCGGGCAAGTTTGCTGCGGTACCAATCTGTAGACAGGTTCCTCTCTTCCTGCGGGTTAGATATGAAGCCTGCCTCTACCAGAATGGAAGGAATATCCGGTGATTTGAGGACCGCAAAGGCGGCCTGCTCCACGCCTGGTTTGTGCAAGTGAGCCACACCGTTGAGCTTGCCCAGCACAGAACTACCGACACCCAGGCTGGCGTTAATACTGGCGGTCATGGACAGGTCGAGCAGTACGCCCGCCAGCATTTCATCACGACCGTCTAGCGAGACTCCGCCGGTGCCGCCAACAAGGTCAGAGCGATTTTCACTCTGCGCCAGCCAACGAGCTGTTTCACTAGTTGCTCCTCGCTGAGACAACGCGAAAACAGAGGCACCTTTTGGCCGCGGCGTTCGGAACGCGTCCGCATGCACCGATACAAACAGATCAGCACTGTACTTGCGGGCCAGAATGGTGCGATTTCTCAGACCTATGTAATAATCGCCAGTACGGGTGAGCTTGGCAGTATAGCCTGACTGCTTATTAATCATACCCGCCAAGGTATGGGCCATTTTCAAGACCACATCCTTTTCGCGAGTGCCTCGGGGGCCTGTGGCACCGGGGTCTTCACCACCGTGGCCCGCATCAATAACCACGATAACATCGCGCTTACCGGCTGAATCGTGAGTTACGGTTGGCTTGGTCGCTTTTTCTATGCGACTGCCATTCTCATCAATTAAATCCACAACCAAGCGATGGCCGTACTGCTGGTTGGGCTTAAGCTGAAAACTCCGGGGCTTGATGTCGCTGGCAAGATCAAGAACCACTCTCAAATCCGTACCATTGCGCGGCGCACTGCGAATCCGCTGCACGGGACTGCCAGACAAGTCGAGTTTGTCGAAATCTGTTTTCAGCCGGGTATTCTTGAGATCAATCACCAGGCGCGAGGGATTGCTCAGCGCGAACATGTTGTGGCTGACCTTGCCCTCGGTATCCAGCACCAAGCGAGTGTGATCCGGCGCTGGCCAGATACGGATGCCTTCCACATTCGTGCCAGCCTGCGCCTGCATGGCTACTGCCAGCAGCCACACGGACACCAGCGCCATCGAGGTTTTCATTGTTAGCTTGAGTTTTTTCATACAACTTGCCTGTTTATTCGGCTCGGGCCGGTTAATGGCTCAGCCCGATCAGTTCCAGTTCATTCAAAAGTGATGCACCCTGTTCAGAGCCGGCCCGGACAACCGCCGAGCGACCTTCGCCCTCATATTCAAGGTGGATTTCCAGATCCGGCTTGGGCAGAAGACCTTCGCCACGCTCCGGCCACTCGATAAGACAAAGACTCTCGCCGTTGAAGTAATCGCGAATGCCCATGTATTCCAGCTCTTCAGGATCACCCAACCGGTAAAGATCAAAATGGTAAGCTGACGGTTCCAGGTCTTCATACGGTTCAACTAGAGTGTAAGTCGGGCTTTTAACTGCGCCCTTATGCCCAAGCCCTCTTATAACGCCGCGGCTGAGCGTGGTCTTACCCATACCAAGATCGCCTTCGAGAAACACGATTAGCCCTTGGCCCGACTGTTTTGCTAAGCGGGCGAGTTCTCTGCCCAGCTGCTCTGTTTCAACCTCGCCTTTCAGAAACAGTCGGCGCTCGTTTCCGAAAATGCTCATTCTTCCCCCTTGTTGCCGTGGCTGGCAGGCTCTGCCTCCCGTAACACCCGCGGCAACGCGTCGATTACATCAGTGGGTATCAACCCCATGTATCCCTTGCTTTCCGACGCTCTGCAGGCAGCTTCAAGGTGTATGGCTGCCGCCAATACAGCGGCGCAAGCAGGCGACTCTGCCATCTGGGCATAAAGTGCACCGGCGATTCCCGATAACACATCTCCCATGCCACCAGTCGCCATACCCGGATTACCGCCCCCGGTAATATCCACAGACCCCGAATCAGACGCGATGATCGTTCCCGCGCCTTTGAGCAAAACCACACCACCGTATAAGGACTGCAACTTTGTTGCGGCACCCACTCGATCGGCCTCCACTTCTGGAACCACGCAATTGAGCAGCCTGGCAGCCTCCCCCGGATGCGGCGTCAGAATCTGATTGCCGGCAGGTATGGGCACGCGAGATGAAAGCAGATTCAAGGCGTCTGCATCCAGAACACGAGGCTTACCGCTTTCAACTACCTGTTGCAGCATTTGCTGCCCCCAAGCCCTTTTTCCCATTCCTGGCCCGCACACCACAACGGTTGCGGCATCCAGCAGTGCTGGTAGTTCAGACCCATGAACCACGCTGTGAACCATGACCGATGGGCATCGTGCCAGGGCAGCGTTTACATGCTCAGGGCGCGTCGCCAATGAAACCAGCCCTGCCCCAACGCGCGTCGCTGCTTCTGCTGCAAGCAAGCCGGCACCGCCAAACCCGCGGTCTCCAGCCACCACCAGCACATGGCCAAACCGTCCCTTGTGGGCGTTCGCCGGGCGCCTCGGTAACCAACTCAGAACGGATTTCCAGCGCCTAAGCATGGCTATTGGCTTCTCGCCGCTCTCAGCGACGCCAGCATCCACATTCAACGCTTCAAACACCACATCACCACACACTGCGGCGCCCTGCCCGGTATACAACCCAGCTTTACGGCCGATAAACGTGACGGTCATGGTGGCCTGAATCACCTCGCCCTCTGCTGCACCTGTGGTGGCATTCAGGCCAGACGGTAAATCCACGGCCAACACCGGAAGCCCGGAGCGGTTGCAGTGTGCTATTACGCCGGCAAACGGCTCCCTGGGCGCTCCAGAAACACCGGTGCCGAGCATGGCGTCCACTATCAATCCTGCTTTTTCAAATACAGAGGCCAACTCTGACTCGTTTATGTCCGCCAGCTCCTGCACTTCTACGCCATCAGCCAATGCTTTGCGCCAAGCCTTGCAGGCATCACCACTCAGCCTCTCAGTGGGCGCAACCGCAATACAACGCACGGCAAGCCCATGACGAACGGCATTGGCAGCCATCAGGTACCCATCACCGCCGTTATTGCCTGCACCGCAGAGAACCAGCAAAGGCTCTACGCCAGGCCAGCGCACAACCAGCCGGCGAAAGGCGGCACGAGCGGCAGACTGCATCAGATCGAAACCATCAACGCCCTGCTGCTCAATTACATATTGATCGATACGGCGCACAGAATCGGCGGAAAACAGCGCATCTGATAAACTGCCTCCAGCGTGCTGTGGCATGAGCCTTTGCTCCCGTTACAGAAACCGGTTTAAGAAAATTGGCCAGCTATCTGTAAAGCATAGCAAAACCGAAGAAAAGGTCATAACTTAATCAAATTAAATATCCGTACACCCATCCTCGGCACGGCGGATTCAACAGCGGCGTCTATGAGTACGACAGAAACCGATACACCCCCGAAGCCAGAACTGTCTGATTTACCGACACTTATCCGGCAATGGGCCAAAGAACACGGATTTTCAGATGCGGGCATCACGACCGCAGACACCGGCGTGCATGCGCAACATTTGCAGGACTGGCTGGACGAGGGATACCAAGGCGACATGGAATACATGGCCCACCATGGGGACAAACGCTACACGCCAAGCTCCCTGGTACCTGGAACCACTCGGGTTATTTCGGTGCGTATGGATTACATGCCCACACCCGATAGCCCCAAAGAAGCGCTTACTAACCGAGAAAGTGCTTATATTACGCGCTATGCGCTTGGCCGTGATTACCACAAGCTGATTCGTAAACGGCTGGCCTCTTTGGCAAAACAGATTGATGAGGCGGTGAGTGGCTACGACTACCGCGCCTTTGTGGACAGCGCGCCGGTGCTGGAACGAGCCTTGGCACAGCGTGCGGGCTTAGGCTGGATCGGCAAGAACAATATGCTGATACACCCGAAGGCAGGATCGTTCTTTTTCTTAGGCGAAATTTTTACCAGTGCGCCTCTGCCAGTCAATCCTGGCTTTAACACTGACCATTGCGGCAGTTGCTCGTCTTGCCTGGATATGTGCCCAACAGATGCGTTTGTGGGGCCGCACAAGCTGGATGCCCGGCGCTGTATTAGTTATCTCACCATTGAGCTGAAAGACAGTATTCCGGAAGAGCTGCGTTCGCTGATGGGCAACCGCGTGTTTGGTTGCGACGATTGCCAGCTGGTATGCCCTTGGCAAAAATTCAAAAAGCCGACCCAGGAAGATGATTTTCAGCCTAGACACGGCTTAGACAACAGCTCGTTGGCCGAACTGTTCATGTGGACGGAAGAGCAGTTTTTGAAGCGCACCGAGGGCTCGGCTATTCGCCGTACAGGATATGAGGGCTGGCTACGTAATCTGGCGGTGGGTCTGGGCAATGCGCCGTCTACCATTCCGGTGATTGAGGCTTTGAAACAGCGCGCGGATTATCCTTCGGATATGGTCCGCGAGCATGTTCAGTGGGCTCTAGCGCAGCACGGCTTATAGCTTGAAGAAGTGCTCTCGGTAGTGGCGCAGTTCGTTGATGGAATCACGAATGTCGTCCAATGCCAGGTGACTGCCCTTCTTTTTTACGCCGTCCAGTACATCAGGGCGCCAGCGGCGAGCCAGTTCTTTTACGGTGGAGACGTCGAGGTTGCGGTAGTGAAAGAAGTCTTCCAGTTCGGGCATGTATTTCACGAGGAAGCGGCGGTCTTGGCCGATGCTGTTGCCGCACAGGGGGGACTTGCCCTTTTCCATGTATTCTTTTAGGAAGGTGATGGTTTGCTGTTCTGCTTCGGCTGCGGTGATTTTGCTTTCCTGAACGCGTTTGGTTAGGCCGCTTTCGCCGTGGGTTTTGGTGCACCATTCGTCCATGGCTTCCAGCAGGCTATCGGGCTGGTTAATCGCGACAACCGGGCCTTCGGCTACGAGATTCAATTCTGAATCGGTGATGATGGTGGCCATTTCGATGATGCGTTCTTTTTCCGGGTCTAGGCCGGTCATTTCCAGATCGATCCAAACTAGGTAGTTGCCTGCTGACATTCTTTTATCCTCAACTCTCTGACTTTGGAGTAAGTGGGTTGACCGCTTGCTTTTCGGGAACCGCTACGAGCACATCCATGTGCGCTTGTCGTCGGCCATCCTTGGCCGCCGGCATTCCCGGAAAGCAAGCGGCCAACCCACATCGAAGTTCTGTGGTATGCCCCGCCGAGTTGAACTATTCCGAAGCCAGTACAACCCTGACTCGTAACACGGCGTTATACCGTAAATCGCCATTAATGCCGTATGATGGCACAGCTACTACACCACTTTCATCCGTGTTAACTGAGACCTTATGGCAAAACGGCAACTGAACAAGCAGCAGCAATTCCGGATCAAGAAGGTTCAGGAGGAGCGTGCTGCCCGCGCAGCTCGCAAGGAGAAGTCGGTTAAGGCGCAGGCCAAGGCCGGAGAGCTGGGCCCGGAGCAGGAAGGGCTGATTATTGCTCACTATGGGCAACAGCTAGATGTGGAAGCCTTAGAAGGCGAACACACCGGTGATGTTGTGCGCTGCTTTGTTCGGGCGAATATCGACAGCTTGGTGACTGGTGATCGGGTTATCTGGCGGCCGGGTAAGAGTGAAACGGGTGTGATTGTTGCTCGCTGTGAGCGGGACAATTTGCTGCAGCGGCCAGATAATTTTGGTGCTGTGAAGCCGGTAGCGGCGAACATTGATCACATTATTTTGGTTATTGCGCCGGAGCCGGAGCCCCATGACAATTTGATTGATCGGTACCTGGTGGCTTCTGAGACCACGGATATTCCGGCGGTTATTCTTCTGAACAAGACGGATTTGATCACTGATCGTAATCGAGAGCAGATTGATGCTCTGCTGGCACGTTATGCGGCGCTGGGTTATGACATTGTTCGTACGTCTGCGGTGGAGTTTAACGGTAAACCTGCACCGGAAGTTGAGGCGTTGGTGAAGGGCAAAACCAGTGCGTTTGTGGGCCAGTCGGGGGTTGGTAAGTCGTCGATTATCCAGACTCTGATGCCAGATGAAGCGATTCGGGTGGGCGCGGTATCTGAAAGCACGGGGAAAGGCATTCACACCACCACAACTGCGAAACTGTTCCACTTGCCCATGGGAGGCGATTTGATTGACTCACCGGGTATCCGGGAGTTTGGTCTTTGGCATATGACACCGCAGGAAATTGAGTACGGTTTTCGCGAGATTCGTGAGGTAATCGGTTACTGCAAATTCCGCAACTGCAGGCACATGGGCGATCCCGGCTGTGCCATTGATGCAGCGGCAGTATCTGGCGCACTCAGCCCGGAACGGCGGCGTAGTTTTCACCGTATTCTTCAGGATATGGCGGAACAGAATATGCGAGGGCTAAAAGCCAACTGATTCACTATCCCATGGCGGGCTACCAGTTTAGCTCGCCAGGTGCAGGTTCTGGTTTTTCCTTCAACCAATCGCCACTTTCAAGCTTTTCCATGGCCTCTGTCTGTTCCTCTTTGGAGGGGGCTGTAAGGTCGATCAACGGAGCACCTTTGGCACTGGCACTGCTGTGAATGCTGTCCACGGTTTTCTTGTTGAGAACGATGATGGAAATCCGGCGATTGACGGGCGCGTTGGGCTCTTTCTTATCGAACAACACAGAATCACTCAGCCCCACTACTCGCGCGATCTGCTGGGCTCGCACCCCACCAGCGACCAGTGCACGGCGAGCGGTATTCGCGCGATCCGCCGAGAGCTCCCAGTTCGTGTAGCCGGGGCGGCCGCGAAAAGGCGTGGCGTCTGTGTGACCGGTTATGCTGAGCTTGTTATCAACAGAGCCAAGGGTTTTGGCCAGCTCGAACAGGATTTCCTGTGAGTAGTATTTAAGTTCTGCTTTGCCACTGTCGAACATAGGGCGGCCGGAGCGGTCGACTATCTGGATTCGAAGTCCTTCATCCGTGATATCGATCAGCAACTGATCTTTGAACTCTTGCAGAGTCTCGTTTTCGTCAATCCGCTGTTTCAGCTCCTGAAACAGCTCTTCCATGCGTCGCTGCTCAAGTGTGTCGGACAGCGTATCAACCACATCGTCGCTGATAACCATCGGGGCTGATTCAATATCAGGGCTGGCTTCGCTAACGACGGAGGCACTGCCTTCAAGATCTACGGGGTTGGGTGAGCCGCCTTCGGTGAAGCCGACGGGGTCGCGGAAGTAACCTTCCACCGCTTTTATCTGTTCGGGCGAGGCAGTTGCAGTGAGCCAGAGCACGAGAAAGAACGCCATCATCGCCGTTGCGAAGTCGGCGAAAGCCACTTTCCACGAGCCACCGTGATGGGCCGCGGCAATGACCTTTTTTCGCTTGATGATTATTGGCTGCTGTTCCACAAGTCTGCTCCGGGTTCAGGTTGCGCTATTTGGCGCGCACGTGATCATTCAGTTCCTGAAAACCAGGTCGCTTGTCTGTGGGCAGTGCCTTGCGGCCAAATTCGATGGCCATCTGGGGAGCCTGCCCCGAAACCGTGGCAACGATGGCAGATTTAACGCACTCGTATGCTTTGAGCTCGTATTTTGCGGCGTGCTCCATGGCAATGGAGGTGGGACCAACAAAGCCATAGCCCATCCAGATACCTATGAATGTGCCGACCAGAGCGGCCGCAACACTCAGCCCTATACGCTCAGGCCCTTCGCTCAAAAAGTTCATGGTAATCACAATACCCAGTACCGCGGCTACAATACCCAGCCCCGGCAACGCATCCGCAATTTTGTTCACTGCGTGTGCAGGCTCTTCAAGCTCGTGCTGTCGACTGTCGATTTCACTTTCCATCATGCCGTCCAACTCATGGGTTGCCATGTTTCCGGCGCTGATGATGCGCAAGTAGTCGGTAATAAAATCGAGCAATGCTTTGGATTTCATAATCGCCGGGTAACGGCTGAATATCTGACTGGATTCCGGGTTGTCGATATCTTCTTCTATGGCCATAACGCCTTGCTTGCGTGATTTATCAAAAATCTCGTAGAGCAGGCTCAGCAAATCCATGTAGTAGGATTTGTTGAATGGCGAGCCAGTCAACAGGCGCAAAATACCGGCAAACACGTTCTTCACCGTATGCAGCGGGTTGGCAATGATAAAGGAGCCCAGGGCCGCGCCAAAGATGATGAGAAGCTCGGTTGGTTGCCACAGCACCATCAGGTTTCCACCATGAAGTGTATAGCCGCCCAAAACGCTGGCAACAACAATAACTGCGCCAATAATAAGTAACATGGGGAGAATCGAAGCCTTTATCTTGAGGTGATCGGCCAGCGCCGGACATAATCGTGATTTTTTCTGGCCTGATCATAGCAAGGCCCTGCTACATCCGCGAAGCCGTGAAACAATTTCTATACATACCGGCGTCTGTGCAACATTCTTACAACACTATTTGGTAAACTTTGCGCCTTTGGGTACAAAGGATCTCATTTAATGTTCGACAAGCTGTTTATTCTGAGTCAGTACGTTACTCCGCAGCTTGCGGTTTCCCGCGCTGCCGGTCGCCTGGCAGATCATGATCGCACCCCTGCGCTCAAAAACCGGGTAGTTAAGTGGTTCGTGAAGCGCTATGGCGTTGATATGAGTGAGGCCGCAGAGCAAGATCCCACCGCCTATTCCAGCTTTAACGCTTTTTTTACCCGGGCGCTTAAGCCGGGTATTCGCCCGCTTGCCGACGGAGAAAATACCTTTGTAAGCCCGGTAGATGGTGCCATCAGCCAGTTGGGCCAAATAACCGGGGATCGGGTATTTCAGGCCAAGGGTCAGTCGTTCAGTTTGGTAGAACTTCTTGGTGGTGATGCTGGCAGAGCACAGGCTTTTTCAGAGGGTGAGTTTTCGACGATTTATCTTTCGCCCAAGGATTATCACCGCATTCACATGCCTATGGCTGGTACGCTTCGGGAGATGGTTTATGTGCCCGGCAAGCTATTTTCGGTGAACCCGGTCACGGCCGAGAATGTGCCTAATCTGTTCGCCCGCAATGAGCGTGTTGCGTGTATTTTCGATACTGAGGCAGGGCCAATGGCGCTGGTTCTTGTGGGCGCGATGATTGTGGGTAGCGTTGAGACGCCTTGGGCTGGGGTTGTGGCTCCACATGGTGGCGGCGTGAAGGCGGTTACGTATGAGGGCGAGAGTGCTATTTCGCTTGCCAAAGGCGAGGAGATGGGGCGTTTCCGGCTGGGCTCTACGGTGGTGATGGTGATGCCTAAGGGTAGTGTTAATTGGAATGCAGAGCAGGTTGCGGGGAAGCGGGTTCGTATGGGTGAGGCTTTTGGTCAGGTTGAGCCGTAAACCACCCGTTTGGAGTCCGGCACTGTCGGGGATCTTACTCCGAAACACGCTGTGAATACGTCCCTGTACGCTCCGCTGCGCCATCCATGGCTCCGCAGGGTTTCGGAGTAAGACCTCCGACAGTGCGCCATGCCCCGGAAGTGCTTTCAGGATCGCTCTATCGGGAATGCCAATACGTCTGCAATATCACGGGTGCCGGTTTTTAGCATTAATAGGCGATCAAGCCCCAAAGCCACTCCTGCGCAGTCTGGCAAACCCTGCTCTATCGCGGCCAGAAAGGCTTCGTCCACATCCATTTCGCATTTCCCGGCGGCGTTTCGCAGACGGTTGTCTGCTTCAAAGCGAGCCCGTTGTTCGTCAGCGCAGGTGAGCTCCCAGTAGCCGTTGCAGAGTTCCAGGCCGTCGATGTAGAGCTCGAATCTGTGTGCTACGTCGAAGCCGTCAATGTGGGAGATTCTGGCCAGGGAGGCTTGGGAGGCCGGGTACTGGGTAATAAATACCGGGGTTTCGGTGCCCAGATTGGGTTCGACGGCGAAGCTCATTAACAAGTCCAGGCAGCCGTCGCGGTTGAGGTCTGTTAACTGTTCAGGTTCCAACCATTGGCGACAGCGTTGGCGCAGGTCTTCTTCGGAGATGGCAAACGGGTCTATGCTTGCCCAGTCGATCATGGCTTGGCGATAGCTTGTGATCCTTGGTCTGGGGCACTTGAGCCAGCCGCATACTAGGTCAGAGACTTCTGCCATTAGAGCGGCATCGTCGAAGCCTGTGCGGTACCACTCCAGCATGGAGAATTCTGGGTTGTGACGGCGGCCGCGTTCGCCGTTGCGGAAGACTTTTGCGATCTGGTAGATGGACCCCACGTCTGCGGCTAGCAGGCGTTTCATGTGGTATTCGGGGGAGGTTTGTAGCCAGCCGCCTTCAATACCTTGAGCGCTTACCTGTGCGGATATGCCATCAAGGTTAGGGTCGGTTACGCCGCAGCGGCCGAGTACGGGGGTTTCAACCTCCAGTACATCACGCTGGGCAAAAAAGCCGCGCACAAAGGTTGATTGTTGTGCGCGGCTTTTTAAGGCTGCCCGGGAGGCAGTTGGCTGCCAGTCAGGCTGATGTTTCATATTGGTATCAGCTGCTTTTTACCCGGTTTACGTATTCACCAGAGCGGGTATCTACCTTGAGCACTTCGCCAATGGTGATAAACAGGGGTACGTTCACAACCGCGCCGGTAGACAGGGTTGCTGGCTTAGAGCCGCCTTGTGCGGTGTCGCCTTTCATACCTGGGTCGGTCTCAACCACTTCCAGCTCTACAAAGTTGGCCGGGGCGATGGTTAAGGGCGCACCGTTGTATAGGGTTACCGTGTAAACGTCCTGCTCTTTTAGCCACTTGAGCACATCGCTAACGGCATTTGCATCGGCGGGATACTGTTCGAAGCTTCCGTCGGTAAGCATGAAGTGCCAAAATTCACCGTCGGTGTAGAGGTATTCCATGTCCTGCTCAAGGATGTCGGCTGCTTCGAGGCTGTCGCCAGACTTGAAGGTGCGCTCCCACTGTCGGTTGTTCTTCAGGTTGCGTAGCTTAACGCGGTTAAACGCCTGGCCTTTACCTGGTTTTACGAATTCGTTCTCGAGCATGATACAAGGGTCGCCATCGAGCAGAACCTTGAGACCGCCGCGAAATTCGTTGGTAGAATATGAAGCCATGAAATGTCCACCTGCCAAAATGCTGTTTAAAATTCAAAGGCGGCTATGATACAGCGAAGCCCTGCCCATATAGAAGCCCAGCTTTCAGACGATGATAATCGAAGCTGGCAACAACTGCTTTCCGACTCGATAACCTCACCCCGAGAATTGTTGGCGCGGCTGGATTTGCCGGTTGATAAGTGGCTGGCTGGCGCCGAGGCGGGGCACCGGTTGTTTCAAACCCGAGTTCCTGAACCTTTTCTGGCGCGCATGGAGAAAGGCAACGCGGCAGATCCTTTGCTTCGGCAGGTACTGCCCTTAAACCTTGAAACCGGCGAGGCAGAGGGATTTGTGTCCGACCCGCTGGAAGAAGACGGAGCCATTCAAACCACAGGCCTGATTCGGAAATACCGCAGCCGAGCCCTGCTGATGGTCACCGGCCAGTGTGCGATTAACTGTCGTTACTGTTTCCGCCGGCATTTCCCCTACAACGAACAACGCTTAGGCCCAGCCGAAAGACAGCGGGTGCTGGACACACTTACGGCAAGCCCCGAAATCAACGAAGTCATTTTTAGCGGCGGCGACCCGCTCGCAGTCAATGATCAACTGCTGTCCCAGTGGGCCTCTGCTATCAGCAACATCCCTCATATTCGCCGCATACGCCTGCACACACGCCTACCAGTGGTAATACCACAACGTGTGTGTGGTGCGCTGCTGAAGTGGATCACCAACACCCCCGTACAGGTTGTGATGGTGCTACACATCAACCACGCGGCCGAAATTGACCACTCAACTCGCCAAGCACTGAACCAACTCCGCTCAGCGGGCGTAACTTTGCTGAACCAAAGCGTGATCCTGAGGGGAGTAAACAATAATGCGGATGCGCTGGAGAATCTGAGCGAGACATTGTTTGAGGCGGGTGTTCTGCCTTACTATCTTCATGCATTTGATCCGGTTGCCGGCGCTCAGCATTTTGATGTTCCAGACCGAGAAGCTCGGTTACTGGTCAGAGAATTACTGTGTAGGCTACCGGGGTTTCTAGTTCCGAGACTGGTTCGCGAAGTTCCGGGAAAGCCAGCAAAAACGCCAATCGACTTGTTTCCCAAAGGTCTTTAAGGGTGCTTTTAACTAAACTAGCCAGTTATTACATGTCAAACATTGTTAACACATGACTTTCTAGCTTCCTTGTACTGGCTTGCTATTTTAAAGTCGAGTACCGTCTATTTTGTAACAAAATGTATTTTGATATTGGCGCATATTCATGGATGGCACGAACCTCAAACCAGATCTCCGTGTTCCTGAGCAAAAAACGGCAAGCTTGTCGTTCTGCGACACAACGCCAAAAGCGTTTAGGGCATGGACTCACCAACTCCCCATGGCCAATATTGGCGAGGTATCACGCCAGCTCTATCACGCGATCATTGAGCTGAACCAACTGTTTCTTGCGCCCCAGAATCGCCTGCAGTTTCTTGAGCTGATTCGCAGAAAAATTCACTTCGTCTGCAGCGAACTTTCACGCCATTATCTGGGGCTTGCAGTTGCTCTACCTGAAAAGCAGCGCAAAATCGCAAATTTGTCCCAGGCGCTTCAACTGCACCTCGCCAGTGGTTACAAGTTGTGCCTACTAGAGGCACTGGACGATGGTGGACTGGATAAGAATCGCAAGCTGATTGCTACCGCCATTCATCGGGCAACGTCTGAACTTGCCTCAACCATTCTGCGGTCGCATCAACTTTATTACCCGAGCCCCGCGCAGAGCTGGCTGGAATGTCACCGCATGTTCCGGTTTACTCAGCGCAACAAGCTTTCCGGGGTAATTGTAGAAGACAAAACACTGAAGCAAAGGCAGACCAGCACCGTCGCAGACTGCTACAAGCGCCTGCTGCTTCTGGGCTGCGCAAGGCCCAACCAGCTTAGGCAATCGGAACTGATTCAGGCGTATGACCTGTTTGAGTCCTGGACAGAGCATTCTCGCTGCGGGCCTGATAGCGGAGAAAACAGCCTTTTCGTGGTTAACCCGGAGGCCGACAATTCTCCGGTATACAGAAGTTTGCTGGGGAACAAACCTGGCAATGAGACTTTCGGACTCGACACCAGGGAATTGGCCGCAATGATCGCTGAGGGCCTAGATGCAAGGCTTCTTCAGCAGCCGGCTCCCGACACCCTAACAATGCCGGAGAATGTGAACGAGACACTGCTCACTCACCTGAGTCAGGCCCTGGGCATTCTGGCAAAGAGGAACTTCAACCGGATAGCCAGCCAAGGCACGCTTGAGGTTTGCGTCGGGCTGACCGCTGCACACTATTTTATTGCCGGCGAAAAGCTGTTCACTGAGTTCGTGTCTGGCAATGACAGCAACGCGGAGGACGACGAGAACGTCTTCATCCGAGCGTCTCGCAAAAAAGAAGATGCCTGGGGCGGCGCCCCAGATGCGGCACCGAGCGATGAACACTTGCACGCCGCTGACACACCGATCAACTTTCGCGGCAGTTTCGGGAATACGCCATCGCCTGCAAACGAAAAAAACCGGCCCAAATCACACTTCGCGCTCCTGGTAAACACCAGCCCCGGCGGCTATTGCGTATCGTGGGAGGCGAGCGTTCCGCCCTCTATGCAGGCCGGAGAAATACTTGGCGTACGTGAGCAACGCTCGCACCCTTGGAGTATTGCGATTGTTCGCTGGATCCGGCAAGTTCGGAATCAGGGCACTCAGATTGGCATAGAATTGCTGGCCCCCAGCGGCTCTCCCTGTGGCGTTCGCCTGGTTCAGAAAGTCGGAAACAGCAGCGAATATTTGCGCGGCCTTTTACTTCCTGAGATCAGCGTGGTTAACCAGGCTGCCACCGTGATTACTCCCCGACTACCGTTCCAGCCAAACAGCCGCATCTTTATGCTGCATGATGGCCGGGAAGATCAGGGCCAGTTAACCAAAAAGGTATCATCGACCGGCAGCATCAGCCAGTTTGAACTGAAACTGAGGAATAATGCCCCAACCACTTCCCCACCCAACGCCTCATCAACAGCGGGCGCCAGTGAAGACGATTTCGATTCGCTTTGGCCGTCACTCTAGACAGCGCCGGCAGATGCTCTGCAAATTCGCCGGAGGCTTGTTATTAAGCCTCAACCCCTGCATTATTCAGCGATAGTGACAGTCCGGTCCCGCAGCATTCGTTCACAGTTTCCAACAAGGCACTGTATCTAAAGCAAAACGTTTCTCTGCCGTGGCCGGCCCAGCCAACCTGTTTTACGAGACGCCTTTGGAATGCAGAAACAGAACGCGACCGTACACCTCCTGATTCTCGACCCTTCACAAAATGATGCCGAATCCCTGACAAGCCTGCTCAGAAATGCTGGCAAAGCCACAAGGGCGCATCGCATCACCTCTGAAGAGGATCTGGAAGAGGCTCTAAAAAACAGCAATTGGGATCTGTTACTGGCTCGGGATATCGAGCAGGAATTCACTGCGGATGAGGCCCTCGCCATGATTCGGCGCATGGATAAAGACATTCCATGCCTGTTCCTTACCGAGGAAGAAAGCCGGGAAAGAACGGTGGCCGTTATGAAAGCCGGCGCCCAGGGCACTGTGCAATTCAACCACACTGACCTGCTAATCTTAAAGACAAAACGCGAGCTGGCAGCCCTTGAAGATCGCCGTCGCCGGCGCGCGCTAGAGTCTCACCTGCGCGAAGCCGAGCAACGATGCCAGCTGCTTTTGGAAAGTTCCAAAGACGCCATTGCTTACATCAATGACGGCATGCATATATACGCCAACCAGTCTTACATGGAGTTTTTGGGTTACGACGACATCGATGACCTGATCTGCATTCCCGTACTGGATACGCTTACGTCTGAAAGCCAGAATGCCTACAAAACATTTATGAAGTCATTTGCCGAAAAAGGCGAAGATGGCATGGCGATGAACTGCACAACAAAGCGCAGTGATGACCATGAGCTGAACGTAACCATGTCCGTGTCCGCTGCTACCTACGATGGCGAAACCTGTACGCAAATCGTGCTTCAGCCAGAACACAGCGATGCAGAGCTGGAAGAGAAGCTTCGAGAGATCAGCAGCCAAGACCTTCTTACCGGGCTGTATAACCGTCAATTTTTGATGACAGAACTTGAACAAGCCATTGCCAAGGCTGGTAAAAACAACGAAACCGGCGCGTTCGCCTATATCGCTCTCGACAATTTTATGACCATGAAGGGCCAGGTTGGCATTTCAGGTGCAGATCTACTGCTGGGTGATCTGGCCAGCCTTCTGAAAAAAGAGGCTGGAGATGATTTGATGCTGGCGCGCCTGAGTGACGACGCATTCGGTTTACTGTGCCTTCCCTGCGATGAAAAATCCCTGACCAGTCGGTGCGAGAAAGCTCGCAAAGCTGTGGACGAGTACCTGTTCGACATCAACGGCCGTACGGTTCCGCTGACTGTCAGTATCGGCGTTGCGTCAATTACTGAAAACTCGCCAAAAGCGGAAGAGCTGATGTCGCGGGCGCACGTTGCGTCCTCGGAAGTGCGCAAGCAGGAAGGCCAATCTCAAGGCAACGGTGTCCGCGTTTACAACCCGGCCGATTACGAAACGCAGGATGATAGCAGCTCCACTGAGGCGATACTGAAGGCACTGGATGAGAACCGGTTCCGGCTCCTGTTCCAGCCTATTATCAACCTTCGCGGTGAAGGCGAAGAGCACTACGAAGCCTTCGTGAGAATGCTCGACAAGGATGACAACGAGGTCTCACCCTACGACTTTCTACCGCCAATGGGGCCAGGCGATACCGCCATCAAGATTGACCGCTGGGTTATTCTGCAGACTATAAAACAGTTGTCCAGCCACCGTTCCAGAGGCAATGATACCCACATGTTCCTCAACGTAACGGCTGAGACTTTACAGGATAAAACGTTCACACCATGGCTAAGCGTGGCACTGAAAGCAGCTCGCCTGCCCGGCGACTCGCTCATCTTTCAGATCCGCGAAGGCGATGCGAACAACTACATGAAGCAGGCCAAAGAGCTCACTAAAGCCTTGCACCAGCTTCACTGCAAGGTGTCCATTGCCCAGTTCGGCGGCGCACTGAATCCGTTCAATACCCTGAAGCACATTGATACGGATTACGTGAAAATCGACGGCTCCTTTACCGAAGAAATTCAGAAGAGTGACGAAGCCAAGGAGCAGGTAAAGGAAATGGTGAAGAGCCTGCAAAGCGCAGGCAAGCTCACCATTATTCCGTTAGTAGAAAATGCCGGTGTTCTGGCTACGCTCTGGCAGGCCGGAGTGAACTACATTCAGGGTTACTACTTGCAGGCTCCGGTACCGGAGATGAACTACGACTTTGGCGATAACTGAGGCTGGGGCTGAAACTGACAGACGCCGGCTCAAAAGCCGGCGTTTTTAAGCCCCTGATTTGTTTCACTCTCGCGAAAGCCGATCAGGTAGAGAATGGCGTCCAGGCCAAGCGTCGAGATAGCATGTCGGGCAGACTCTTTAACCAAAGGTTTGGCCCGGAACGCAACGCCCAGGCCGGCTTGACTCAACATCGGCAGATCGTTGGCACCATCGCCCACGGCGATTATCTGTTCTCGGGAAATATGCTCCTTCTCGGCAATTTCCAGTAGCAATTGTGCTTTGCGCTTGCCGTCTACGATCTGGCCAGAAACCTCACCGGTCACCTTGCCATCTCGGATTGCCAGCTTGTTGGCGTATACGTAATCAATGCCTAGCTTGCTCTGAAGATGCTCGGCAAAGTACGTAAAGCCTCCTGAAAGAATGGCTGTGCGATAACCCAACGCTTTAAGACTCCGAATAAGGCGCTCGGCCCCTTCGGTCATCTTGAGACGGTCGGCGACCCGCTCCAACACAGACTCATCCAGGCCCTTGAGCAACAACAAACGCTCTGCAAAGCTCTGGCTGAAGTCCAGCTCCCCCTGCATCGCGCGTTCAGTAATCTCTGAAACCTGATCGCCCACACCGGCTTCGCGGGCCAGCTCATCGATCACTTCGGCTTCGATAAGAGTGGAATCCATATCAAACACCACCAAGCGGCGGTTGCGGCGAAAAATGGAATCTTCCTGGAATGCGATATCGACATTCATCTCACCTGCGATGTGCAGGAAATCGGCTCGCAACTGCTCAAGATCCAACGGCGTACCGCGCACCGAAAACTCCACGCACGCAATTCCGCCACTGGACGCATTGAGTGAAGGCCTTGCGGACAATCTGGAAATATTGTCGATGTTCAGCCCATGGCGGGCAGTAATGGCTGACACGCTGGCAATCTGTTCCGCCTTGATATCACGGGATAGCAGCGTAACTATGTAACAGGCCCGATTACGGCCTTCAGCCCAGGACTGGTAGTCCTCAATGGTAATCGGGGCAAACCTGACCTGAAGGTCCAAGGCGTGAAAACGGAACAGCAGGTCACGAATCACTGGCGAAGATTTCGATTCATCGGGAATTTCGATAAGAATGCCCCACGTCAGGTGATCGTGAATAACCGCCTGCCCTATATCAAGAATCCGGACATCATACCGACCCATAATGCCGGTAATTTCCGACGTGAGCCCGGGCTTGTCGCGCCCGGATACGTTGATCAGAACAAGCTCACTCACTGTCGGTGCTCTCCATTATCAGAACTGTCTTCTTCCTTTGCCCGCGCGGCAGAAGGGATTACGTCAATCGCATCGACCCGCTGCAAACCGCGAGGCAGCTTGTGGCCACGCCGGCCACGCTCGCCAATATAGTGTTCAAGATCGGCGAACTGCAGCCCCATTTTGCGTTTGCCTGCGCGAATCTCCAGTTGGTCATCCTTGGCGAACACGGCTATCGCTACCACGTACTCTTCACGGTTTTGCACCCGAGCGGAGGGGATACTGATGATCTTGTTACCCTTACCCTTGCTCAGTTCAGGCAGCTCGCTGAGGGGGAAAACAAGCATTCTGCCTTCATTGGAAATTGCCCCTAAATACAGAGCATTCTCGGTGCTGGGAATGACCACCGGCGGCATTATTTTCGCGCCTTTCGGCACACTGACCACAGCCTTGCCGTTCCGGTTTTTACTGATCATATCGTTCAGCGAGGTTACAAACCCGTACCCACCGTCGGTCACCAGCAATGTCTTACGCGCTGGGTCACCCATAAGCACGCCCGAGAAGCTCGCTCCCGAAGGCGGACTAATTCGGCCGGTAAGCGGCTCCCCCTGCCCTCTCGCAGAAGGCAGGCTATGAGCCATCAATGAGTAAGCCCGGCCGGTGGAATCCAAAAAGATCGTTTGCTGGTTGTTGCGGCCCCGGGCAGCTAAAGAAAAGCTGTCGCCGGCCTTGTAGCTCAGTCCATCCGGATCTATATCGTGGCCTTTGGCTGCCCGTACCCAACCTTTATCAGATAGAACAACTGTCACGGGATCGTTGGAAACCAAGTCGTTCTCACTGAACGCCCGGGCCTCTCCACGCTCAACAATTGGGGAGCGACGGTCATCGCCGTATGTTTCGGCATCTTCCAGCAGTTCGTTCTTGATCAACTCACGCAAGCGATCCTCAGAACCAAGAATAGCCTGGAGCTCGTCTCGCTCTATGGCCAGCTCATCCTGCTCGCCGCGGATTTTCATTTCCTCAAGTTTGGCCAGATGCCGTAACTTCAGCTCAAGAATGGATTCGGCCTGCTCCGCAGATAACCCGAATCGCTCCATAAAGACCGCTTTGGGTTTATCTTCTGTGCGGATGATATGAATGACTTCGTCAATATTCAGATACGCAATCAACAGGCCTTCTAGAATGTGCAGGCGCGCCAGTATTTTATCTAGCCTGTGCTGCAGGCGCCGAGTGACGGTGGTGCGCCGGAACACCAGCCACTCCGTAAGCATCTGGTGCAGACCCTTCACACCCGGACGGCCATCGTTACCGATAACGTTGATGTTTACCCGATAGCTTTTCTCAAGGTCCGTACTGGCAAACAGATGTGCCATCAATCCGTCGAGATCTACCCTGTTGGATCGCGGCACAATGACCAGCCGGGTGGGGTTTTCGTGGTCAGACTCGTCACGTAGATCCGCGACCATAGGCAATTTTTTGGTTTGCATCTGGTGTGCAATCTGCTCAAGCACACGGTTACCAGAAACCTGATGGGGCAAGTCTGTGACCACGATTTCGCCAGTTTCTCGCTCCCAGCGGGCACGCATGCGCAGCGAACCCCGGCCTGTTTCGTACATCTGTCGAAGGTCTTTGCGGGGCGTGATGATTTCCGCATAGGTGGGGAAATCCGGGCCTTTAACATGCTCGCACAGCTGATCAACGGTTGCTTCAGGATCGTCCAACAAACGAATGCAGGCGGCTGTAATTTCCCGAACATTATGGGGAGGAATGTCCGTGGCCATACCCACAGCAATACCGGTGGTGCCATTGAGCAACACATGGGGCAACCTTGCTGGCAGCACCGAGGGCTCATCCATGGTGCCGTCGAAGTTAGGTACCCAATCCACGGTACCCTGCCCGAGCTCTCCAAGCAGTACATCCGCAAATCGCGCCAGTCGGGATTCGGTATAACGCATGGCGGCGAAGGATTTGGGGTCATCTGGCGCGCCCCAGTTACCCTGGCCGTCTACAAGCGGATAGCGGTAGGAAAACGGCTGTGCCATCAACACCATGGCTTCGTAACAGGCGCTGTCGCCGTGGGGGTGGAACTTGCCCAGAACATCACCCACGGTGCGGGCCGATTTCTTGTATTTGGACGTGGACTTCAGGCCCAGCTCTGACATGGCGTAAATAATGCGCCGCTGAACCGGCTTTAGCCCGTCCCCGACATTGGGAAGCGCGCGGTCAAGAATGACGTACATGGAGTAGTCGAGATACGCTTTTTCCGTGTAGTCTCTGAGTGAAACCCGCTCAAAGCCTTCATCCGTCGTCTGAAACTCTGGCATGGATGCCTCTTTTGCCTGTATTGCCTGATGTTGAAAGAGCCCGTGATGCTACCCTGTGCGCCCGGAATAATCACGGAGCCGATGCAGTGGGACATTATATGGAGCGCCGAACTGAGACACCAACAACCTACGGATTTATCGACTAAAACCCTTCATCAATGCCCGAATCCATCGTTTCCAATAGCGGAATTCCCGCATGGAGAGTCGGTAAGGTGCGCCGTATGCTCGTTGTCAGTGATGAATAGAAGACCGTTTTCCCTCAAACAAGCGGAACACTATGAAACCCAATCTTAAAGCCTGCGGGCAAGCCATGGCTACGGCCATGGTAAACGCGGCATTGGCTGTCGCGCTGATGCTTCTTGTGGAATTTGCTATTAGTGGCAGCTTTCAGGTTCCTGCAACGTATCTATGGGCAGGCCTGCTGATATGGCTGGTTATTTTCGCCGCTCAGTTTTGGCGTCAGCGGCACCTTTGCCGCTCCTGTGATACTGCCCGGGAATCACCCGGTGCGGCGCAACAAAGCCTCCACACCGACTCCTAGAACCCGTACCAAGGGGTTGCCAGACTTACTGACGAACACCTTCAACTGAGATAATAATCTCCACAGTTTCAGACGCTTCACCAAGGTCCACCGGAATGCCGAAATCTTCCAGCCGCAACTCAGTCTCGGCTTCAAACCCCATGCGATAACCACCCCACGGGTCTTCGCCTTGGCCCAGCATCTCTGCATCCAGAGTTACCTCGCGCGTTACTCCGCGTAGCGTGAGGTCACCCACGATATCCGCTTCGCCGTCATCATCAACTTCCACCCGCGTACTCTTGAAACTCGCTTCGGGATACTCACCCACGTGCAGGAAATCTTCGCTGCGCAGGTGCTTGTCTCGCTCAGCATGATTCGTGTCTACGCTGGACGTATCAACAGTCACATTAACCGAGCTGTTTTCCGGGTTTTCTGCATCGTAAACAAACTGGCCATCAAAATCATTGAAGCGCCCATAGAGCCAACTATAACCAAGGTGCGAAATTTTAAAGGTGATAAATTGATGCTCTTTTTCTTTATCGAAGGCATAGGTGCCACCGTGCTCATCGGCATGAACACCACCAACCAAGGCCATGGAAACGGCCGATGCAAGCAGTAACTTTTTCATAACTTTCTCCTTTAACTAAACCAGTGTCATTTATCCCGACGCCCCGGAACTAACATTCGACGCAAGGTCTCATCCCGATCAATAAAATG
Organism: Marinobacter sp.; assembly: GCA_052089485.1. GTDB lineage: Bacteria > Pseudomonadota > Gammaproteobacteria > Pseudomonadales > Oleiphilaceae > Marinobacter. The sequence continues at coordinate 24,278 of JBQCZX010000013.1, forward strand.
ATGTTTCAACGCCCCAGCTGCATGGATCAGCGCAAGAACAACCAACGCCCATGTGCTCCAGTAATGTACCAGCCCTGCCGTATCCTCAAGCCCTTTAATTTGACCCGTCACAGAGGGCACCTCAAACCAGCCAAACACACTCACGGATGAGCCATCGGCGGTTGAGATCAAAAACCCGCTTACTATGGCAACAAACGTAAGAACATAGAGTAAACCGTGAGCCAGGCGAGCGCTGAGAATCTCCCAGCGCTTATGCCCCGCAAGCTGATCCGGAGACACAGTGAGCAATCGCCAAAACAACCGAAACACCATCAAAACAAATAATAAAACACCTGCGCTGCGGTGGATATCCGGCCCGCTCTGGTACCAGCTATCGTAATACGAAAGGTCGACCATCCAAAAGCCCAGAGCAAACAAGCCAAACACTGCCAGAGCAGCAGCCCAATGGACAACAATAGTCAGCAAGCCAAAACTGGCGGATGTATTATTTATTTGCATAACGACGATGGTCTCATACGGGTTGTACGGATTGCTGCAAACTATAGATGCGATAGAATTCTTCCATTCTGAACAGCCCCGTCGAGGGCCTTAATGACCGAAAGGACAGGACATGGAACTTGAATTCGACGAATCCGTTGTAATTCCTAGCAATAACTGATTCTGTGGCAGCCCTTTCAGGGGCTGCCACAGTGTCTCACACAGTATATACCTCACCAAAGTTACAAACTGTTTCCTGTTTCGTCATGAAATAGTGGTAATGCGTTGAATTTTTTGGCAACCTCCCCTCCCTTGCTATCAGTGTACTCTGATTTTTTCCATTATCAGCCGACGCTGATCCGTAGTCGTTCAAGTGCTTATTTCTAACGGCACCTGATGCATTCGTTCAATAATTTGAAACTTTATGCCGCCAGCCCATCCGGAAACGCTGTCAGACCCAGAAATGGATCTGTTATCGCCTATGCTCTGCAGAGAGGGCGAATCTTGGACAGCTAACTTTCGTGGGCTCAAGCTTAGAACCGCTCTTCAGCCGATTTACAGCATTTCTCACAAGCGAACCGTTGGTTATGAAGCTCTGATTCGGGCCGAAGATCCAGATGGCTCAGATGTGCTGCCTATACACGTTTTTGAGGTTCCCACTTCCGATGAAGAGGCCCTTCTGCTCGACCGGCTCTGCCGTTACCTGCATATCCAAAACTGCAGCGGCATACAGGATCAGCTGAACTGGTTGTTTTTGAACGTTTCCCCACGAGTTGTAACCAGTGCCAGCCAGACAGATTCATTTTTCGAAAATCTGTTGGCAAAAACGAAGTTGCCACCTCACCGGATTGTTATCGAGATTGTCGAGCAGCCAACTGATGATGCCGAGCGCCTGCGAGAAACAGTCGCCTATTATCGAAAACTGGGTTGCCTAACCGCCATTGACGACTTTGGCGCCGGACATTCAAATTTTGAACGCATATGGAACCTCGCTCCAGACATCGTCAAGCTGGATAGAAAACTACTGACCCGGGCGGCAGAAGATCGCAGAGCACGACAAATATTGAATGGAATTGTTTCACTATTACACCAGTCTGGATGCCTGGTTTTATTAGAGGGCATAGAAACCAGAGAGCACGCGATGATTGCCATAGATGCCGGTGTGGACTTTGTTCAAGGGTTCTATTTCTGCAGACCCAGCACGGATCTGGCCCGGCTCTGCGATGTTCCTACGGACTTTGAAGGGTTGCTACAGGAATATAAAGCACGCCACCAGGTAACCCGGGACCCCACACGCCAGCTGGTGGACTTTTTTTGGCAGGATTTCCAGAAGGCAACGGCGCTGCTCCAGGCAGGCTCCCGCATGATTCGGGCATGCAGGGCACTACTAAAACACCACACCGTGTCGCGGTGCTATCTGGCTGGTGAAAATGGAGTTCAAATTGAAGATACACTTGTATCAGACAGGGGAAATCTAGGCCTGGACCCGCGTTTCAAGCCACTTGAGGGCGCCAGCAAAGCAGACTGGTATCGCCAACAGTACCTGACACAGGCATTGGCCCAGCCAGGCAACCTCCATATTACGCCCCCCTATCTTTGCGTAACCGGCGCCCATATGTGCGTAACTCTATCCCTTTGCTTCACCCACGGCGATGAGCAGCGAGTGCTTTGCTGCGACATCCTCGCCAACTCCTTCGCCACGGCTGCTAGCCCGGTCTGATTCCGTACACCAACGCAATCACCGCAACCGATATCAGGCCAACAAACACATTCATTGGCAGGCCGACACGCACGAAATCCCCGAACCGGTACCCTCCAGGGCCAAACACCATCATATTGGTCTGATACCCAAGTGGAGTGGCAAAGCTGGCAGATGCGGCCATCATCACTGCGATAACAAACGGTTCAGCCTCTACGCCCATGGTACTGGTCATCGACAACACAACCGGTATGACCAGAATGGCCGCGGCATTGTTGGTAATGACCTCGGTGAGCACAGAGACTGAAAAATAGACCATGAATAGAGCCAGCAACACGTGGCCCTTGCTGAGGCCCAGAATGGCCCCGGCAACATAACTTGCAGCTCCGGTTTGCTGCAGGGCCGCACCCAATGCGAACGAAGCCGCAATGGTAAGTACCACGGGCATATCAACGGATTTTTGTGCCTGACCCACCGAACAACAGCCGCTCAGGATCATCAGCGCGGCCCCCATCAAGGCAGCATTCAGCATACTGAGAACACCACAGGCGGCCAGCCCCACCAGTACAACTAGAACACCCCAGGAAAGCCAGGCACGGTCGTGTCTTGGGGCCTCGGTTTCCAGATCGTTTATAAGCAAAAAGTCGTTATTGTAGCGCTGACGACTTACAAACGCTGGCCGAGCTTCCAGTAACAGCACATCACCAGGTTTAAGACGAATATTACCCAAATTGCCCGATACCCGCGTACCGCCCCGAGCCACTGCCAAAACAACCGCGCCGTAGCGCTCCCGGAACCGTGCATCGCGAATCGTTAGGCCCAGCACTTCTGACTGTGGAGACAGCGCCGCTTCCATCAGGCATCGCTCTGCACGATCCTGGCTCAAGCTGGGCTCGTCGGCGTGCACGGAAGGCACGATGCCATTAATTCGCAGCAGGTCAGAGATCGCCTGAGTATCGCCAGCAAATACTAACCGGTCGCCGCCGCACAAGCGCTCCTCAGAAGGTACCGCCGTCACCACACTGCCATCACGTTCAATCTCTACCAAGTACAGATGCTCCAGCTCACGTAACCCGGCCTGGCCTACGGTCTTGCCAACCAACGGCCCATCAATAGCAACAGCCACTTCCAGAGTAAACTCTCTCATGGAGCCAAACTTATGCCGATCCTCTCGGTTTGGCAGAGCCTTGGGCATAAACAATAATATGACAGCGATACCAAGAACGGCCACAGGCAAACCAACCGCAGTGATGGAAAAAATGGAAAGCCCGGCCTCCCCTGTCAGCTGCTGGTATTGGCCGTTAACAACCAGGTTGGTACTGGTACCAATCATGGTCAGCGTGCCACCTAAAATGGCCGAGTAGCTAAGGGGGATCATAAGCTTGGAAGGTGCGATGCCAATTTTCCGGGACCAGGCATGAATGGCCGGAATCATGGTTGCCACAACGGGGGTGTTGTTGAGAAAACCGCTTAACAGTGCAACCGGAAGCGTAATGCGGGCCTGAGCCGAGCGAACGGTTTTGGGGTTTCTGAGCAGGTACCTGACCAGCAAATCCACCCCGCCGGAATGATGAATACCTGATGCAACTACAAACAGAGCCACTACGGTGATCAAACCTGTGTTGCTGAAGCCCATCAGCGCCTGATCAGCCGAAATGATACCACTGGCACTGAGCACAACGAGCACACCCAGCATCACCAAATGGGGTGCATACCGTCCTGAACTCATGAGTAGCAGCGCGACGCCTGCCAGACCCAGCGAAAACCAGCCTTGCCAGTCCATTTACAATTCTTCCCGATCAGAAAACCGGAAGAATAACGAGTTTTTAGAATACTTAAAAAGAATAAAGAATTATTCTTATATTTCCAAAAAGAATAACAAGCTAGCCGGCTACATCTGCCATGTTGCCATAGGCTTCCAACCAAGACCTGCGGTCTGAGGCGCGCTTCTTGCCCAGCAGCATATCCATGTGGCTATCGGTATCGTCTCCTTCTTCAATGGTCAGCATAACCAGGCGGCGCGTATCCGGTGCCATGGTGGTCTCACGAAGCTGAAGCGGGTTCATTTCGCCCAACCCCTTAAAGCGGGTTACGGAAATCTTGCCTCTGCGCTTTTCCGCGTCAAGGCGATCAATAATGCCCTGCTTTTCATGCTCATCGAGTGCATAAAAGGTTTCCTTGCCCAGATCCACACGGTAAAGCGGCGGCATGGCCACAAACACATGTCCGGCGGCAACAACCGAGCGGAAGTGCTTAAGAAACAGAGCGCACAGAAGCGTCGCAATATGCAGGCCATCAGAGTCTGCGTCGGCAAGGATACAAATCTTGTTATACCGCAGGCCACCAAGCTGATCCGAGCTGGGGTCTACGCCTATAGCCACGGCAATGTCATGAATTTCCTGGGAAGCCAAAATCTCACTGGAATCTACCTCCCAGGTATTCAGGATCTTTCCTCGCAACGGCATGACCGCCTGAAACTCGCGATCGCGAGCCTGTTTGGCAGAACCGCCAGCGGAATCCCCCTCAACCAGAAACAACTCAGAACGGGCGGTATCGCTACCAGAGCAGTCCGCTAGCTTGCCGGGCAAGGCCGGGCCAGATGTCACCCTCTTACGAGCCACTTTTTTGCTAGCCTTGAGCCTACGCTGAGCATTGCTGATGAAGAGTTCCGCCAGCATCTCGGCCACATCGGTATGCTGGTTCAGCCATAAACTGAACGCATCCTTAACCACACCAGAAATAAACCCTGCCGCCTCCCGCGACGACAAACGCTCTTTTGTCTGCCCGGAAAACTGCGGCTCCTGCATTTTGAACGACAGCACATAGGCGGCCCTTTCCCAGATGTCGTCGGGCGAAAGCTTTACACCTCTTGGCAGTAAGCTGCGAAACTCACAGAATTCGCGCATAGCTTCCAACAGGCCGGTGCGCAAGCCGTTTACATGAGTACCGCCCTGGGCCGTGGGGATCAGGTTGACGTAACTCTCCATGACTGCCTCGCCGCCTTCCGGAAGCCACTGGATAGCCCAGTCAACGGCTTCTGTATTCCCGGAAAAGCTGCCGGTGAACGGCTCCAGTGGGACAGCTTCGATATCTACTAACGCGGTGCGAAGATAATCCCGCAGGCCCTCTTCGTAGAGCCATTCGTCTTTCTCGCCGGTTTTTTCCTGTTTAAACGTTACGGTTAAACCGGGGCAAAGCACCGCTTTGGCGCGCAGATTATGGCGCAGGCGGCTAACAGAAAAATTGGGGCTGTCGAAATACGATGTATCGGGTGTGAACTTAATGCGGGTGCCCGTGTTGCGCTTACCAACGGTGTCGATAACTTCTAGCTCTGAGACTTTGTCGCCGCTGGCAAACGTCATGCGGTGGAGTTGGCCGTCGCGTTTTATGGTTATCTCAAGGTGTTTGGAAAGCGCGTTCACGACTGAAACGCCTACGCCGTGCAGACCACCCGAAAAGCTGTAATTGCCTTGGGAGAATTTGCCGCCGGCGTGCAGCCGGGTCAGGATCAGCTCAACACCAGATAGCCCCTCTTCTTTATGAAGATCAACTGGCATACCTCGGCCATCGTCTTCAACACTCAGTGAGCCATCGGCATAAAGCACAACATCAATACGGCGTGCGTGGCCGGCCAAGGCCTCATCCACGCTGTTATCAATGACTTCCTGAGCCAAATGGTTCGGGCGGCTGGTGTCTGTGTACATGCCTGGGCGTTTACGCACCGGGTCCAAACCGCTCAGTACTTCAATGGCATCGGCGTTGTATTGTTGCTCGCTCATAGGCTGGACATGACTCCGCAGGAGGAAAAAATCGTTCCCATAGCTTAGGGATTCGCGGCCAAAGATCAACGGCTGATTGCGACTTGCACAGGCGAGGCAGTACGGGCGGAACTCTTAACGGACTGTTGCGAGCCCGTCTGACCCAGAGTTCGCGGTTCAGCGACTCAACACAAGATCCTTGTCACGGACACCTGACACCCGGATTTCCGACCAGTCAGTGGCCCGAACTGCCACCACGGCACAGGGCGAAGTGATAGCCTGCGTAACCATAGTTCCGGGCGCAGGCGAACGTACGGCCATGGAAAGCCGCAAGGTGTTTTCTGAGTTTTCCAACGACGCAGAAGCCAAGCTGATACTGTAACCGCCCGTGGGTTTCTCCCCCAACGTCACAAATAACAGGTGTTCCTGATCAAGGTTTACCTGTCGCAGTTGCTGAACCGCCATATTCTGGGTGGGCAACTCCAACAGTTTCTGCAAGCGTTCGGCGGTCTGAACATAAGCCAGCCCGGGGCCAGTCAGTCCGCAATGCGCAGATTGAATAACCTGGCGCCCCAAAGGTTCACTGAGCTTTTCTACTGCCGTGTCTGACGATGCGCAACCAACCAGCAGGGCACACCCAGCCAACAAAGAAACCACAGGCAAGCCTGCCAAACCTTTTTTGCCTAATGCCATCAGCGTTCTACTCCGATTGTTTTGGGCGCAGCTTCACTCTCTGGCTTAACCCCCTCCGCCAAGCGCTGCTGCATCAGCTTATAACCTTTAAATCCGGGGCGGGGCAAGATGCCGGGTGTGGCAGCCGATATGGAGGGCCGGGAATAACTGGTTGTCATTCGAATACTTGTGACCGGCTCCCCCTGCCTGATCGTAATTTGCTCTCGAAGCCCGGCCACCGGGTACTCCGCGCAGGCTTCGCCAGCATGACAAATCAGCCCATCATTATCCAGATCGGATCCTGCAACGAGAATGTACTTGCCGGGCGGAACCTCATTCAGCATTCTTGGCTCAACCCCGTCATCAGGCAAAAATGAAAACTGATACTGCCCGTTCTCGGCCACGGCACTGGTCTGGGCAACCGTTGTGTATAGCTCGCCTTCAGGCTCGGGGTTCACCAGCAGAACGAAATGCCTGCCTGCATCGCGAGCCTGCTGATCTGTCACCCGCTGGCCTATAACAGGAATTTCAAGCTGGCGAGATTCGTCACCTCTGTATTTGACAACAATCATTGTTCGCTCCGATACGCCAGCCTCAAGAACATCTGGCAGCAGCTTTACGCGGATATCGAAATCCGTTCCAGAGTCGCCATTCGTCGGAGCGGAATCCAGTTGTAACCATGGCGCTGCAGCGGATACGGATTCAACGGTGATGCCGCCCGACTTACTGCCATACACACTTAGGCTAACACTCGCCGACAATTTCCCTTCCGTTGAAAGGCTCACAATGGAGGGCGATGCCGTTAGAAAATCCGATACCGTGGCTGAAGTCGCAGCCAAAACCGACCTGCCCGCATCCAGCAGCCCCCAGCCAAGTTCAGCAGTCTTCGCGCACCCCCCGCTGCCACAAGTCAACTTTCCCGTTATTAACAGGTCATTCAGCTCTTCATAACCGAGCGTCGGGTTGAGGCCTTTCATCAGCGCAAACACTGCCGACACATGGGGTGCCGCCATGGACGTTCCTTGTAAACCAATATAGGTTTCCTGAACCGTGCCGTTTACCAAAGCTGCACTGGTACTGCTAATCAAATCGCTTCGGCCATCGGCGTTGCCATCACGACTGGCATCACCGCCAGGCGCAGATACGTCAATCCAGTCGCCATAATTCGAATAAGATGCCAAAACACCCGCGCCATCAACGGCGCTTACGGAAAACACCTTTTCATAGGCTGCCGGATAGGACTCACGGGAGGTGGCAGAATTGCCTGCCGCTGCGACAAATACAATGCCCCGGTTGGCCCCGCGATCAATGGCATCCCTTAACTGGGGCTGAAAAGGAAGGCCGCCAAGGCTCAGGTTTACAATATCCGCCAAGGGGGCTCCGCCCTCGGGGCCGGCCACCCATCTCAGTGCGGCCAACAGATCGGCCGATGAGCCAGTGCCGCCCTCACCCAGAACCCGAACGGGGCGCAGAGAGGCGTTATAAGCAATGCCGGCGCCACCCACAGTGTTCACCGCAGCTGCGATGGTTCCCGCTACGTGGGTGCCATGAAACACACTTCTGCCAACTGTATTTCCGGGATCTGAAGGGTTGCTGTCGGGGCCTGGCATACCATCGTTATCAAACTCTGCCGATACGAAATCCCAGCCATCGATAACATTGGCATTCAGTTCGCTGTGCCAGTTACCCGGCGATCCGTATAAGCCTGTGTCCATCACCGCCAGGGTAACGCCAGCGCCACCATCACCAGCTATTTGCCATGCAATTGGGGCATTCAGCAGATCATAATGCCATTCCTGTCCAACGGAGGGGCTGAAGTAGAGCGGCTCGTTCAGAGGTGTTTGCATGGCGCGCATTTTGTAATTGGGCGTGGCGGAGGCAACTTCCGGGCGCTGTGCCAATGTTTGAATCCACTCTAACGTCGATTCTTTTGGTTGTGCCTGCCCGCTACGCGCCGCCTGAAGCGGCGCTTTCATCAACCAGACACCGGGAGCCAGTTCCATTTGCGGCTCCATAACGGCTTGCGACACTGCAGAGCGCATAGATGCCTGACCCGGATCGCTTTTGAGCACAACAATGGCCTCGGACTCGACAAAGTCGTGATCCGGCCATCCAAACATCGTTTCCCGAGCATTGCCGGCAACGGATGTGGAAAGGATGTAGAGCATCGGAGCAGCGCCAGCGGCCTCAACCTGCACAGTGTAAGTGCCTGCTGGCTCAGTATCCGGTAACGAAACCCGAATCGGCTCCGCCTGGTTACCGGTGGAAGCAGTGTCTACAACTCCATCCCTATTCAACAACGACAACGTCAACAAAGACGATTCCTCGCTTGCGGGGAACGGCTGGAGCTCAACGCCCCGGCCTTTGCGCAGAGTCATGGAGTAGGTATCAACAGAGTCGGTCAAATAACGCAATTCGTTCAAGCCGGGGTATGTACCACTGTTTGCGCTTACATAGCCCGCCAAAATGAATTCCTGCGGCAGAAGCTGGGGGCCGGACAATGGCGTCGGGTTCAGCGCCAGTGCGGCTGCACTGTCAGCATCTACTCGCGTACCGGTTTCAATGTCGATGGCGCCCGAGAGCGCTATATTGGCAGGCGCTTGCGCATTGCCGTTAGAACCACCGCCGCAGCCGAACAATGCAGCGATCAGCCCGGCCAGTATGGAATGCTTAAAAAGCGTCACTGCCTGTGAATTATCCGGCATTCGCATTAGTCCCTGTTTTTTGTACAAGTTGCCAGTATACGTTACGTGCATCTAGCCAGATGTTAAAAAACACGCAAGGCTGAATACGGATGGGCAACCGGCATTTTTAAGCTGCCAGATAGCAGCTCAGGGCTGCGTTAGTCCTAGCATCGCAATCACCTGATCGGTCAGCCCCTCCAGGGTTAGGCCACCCCGCTCTGGCCGATACCAGGTTACGGTCCAACTCAGTGCACCCGCAAGCATACGGCGCACCACGAAAGGATCGGCGATCAACGCTCCATCTTCCTTTAACGCGTTCAGCACATCCAGCCACAAGGCTTCATATATATCGCGAAGGGTTAGTACGTCTGCTTGAGAGGCTTCAGATAGGCTGCGCCACTCAAAAACCAACACCGCCATGGCTTCACCAGTTTGGCCGTTAATCGATTCCAGTTCTGCGCGAACCAATGCTTTTAACTTTTCACGGCTAGAGTCAGCTGCGTCCATAGCCGCCCGCATAACAGCGGTGTTCAATCTTATAGTTTCAACCATGACCGCCTTCAGAATATCTTCCTTGGTGCGAAAATGATGAAACAAACTGCCGGACTGAATACCCACAGCCGCAGCCAAATCCCGAACCGTGGTGCGCTCATAGCCTTTGTCGCGGAACAATCCCGCTGCTTCATGAAGCAGTCGACCACGAGCGCTATCGGGATCTGAAACCAGGTTATCGGCAATAAGTGACTGTAGAATTTTCTCTTGATTCACGGGCGTATCCAGTGGCTTTAACAGAACGCGCATTCTACCTGACATTTAACTGTTTACATACCAAGCGCTTGCTTGGTATTGTCTGGTTAATGGATCAATCTATAGCCTCCACCAAGCGCTAAGCCGGAGCCAACAAAGAAACAGGATGCAATGACATGGCTGACTCCCCAAAAACTGTCCGTATCGGTTGTTCCTCCGCATTCTGGGGCGACACGGAAACCGCTGCGGCGCAACTGGTTCACAAAGGCAACATTGACTATCTGGTTGCCGACTACCTGGCCGAAGTGACCATGTCGATTATGGCTGGCCAGAAGATGAAAGACCCCAGCCAAGGCTACGCCCGGGACTTTGTCGAAACCGTTATGGGCCCACTGCTTGGCGACATCAAAGACAAAGGCATTCGTGTACTGGCCAACGCCGGCGGTGTAAACCCGGTGGCCTGCCGTGATGCGCTGCAAGCGCTGTGCGAAAAAGCCGGCGTAGAAATGAAGATTGCCCTGGTGCTGGGTGACGACCTGCTGCCCAAGAAACAGGCCTTGAGCCAAGCGGGCATGACAGAAATGGTCACCGGTGCGCCCATGCCGGCAATGATGGTAAGCCTGAACGCCTACCTCGGCGCGCCAGGTTTGGTAGAAGCTCTGGATCAGGGAGCCGATATTGTTCTGACCGGCCGAGTAGTAGACAGCGCACTGATACTCGCACCACTGGTTCACGAGTTCGGCTGGGATTGGAAAGATTACGACAAGCTGGCCCAAGGCAGCCTTGCCGGTCACTTGCTGGAATGTGGCGCACAATCAACCGGCGGCAACTTTACCGATTGGGAAGATATCGCCGACGGTTTTGCAGATATGGGCTTCCCCATTGCCGAAGTAAGCGCAAACGGTGAATTTGTCATTACCAAGCCAGATGACACAGGCGGCCAGGTAAGCCGTGGCACCGTGGCTGAGCAACTGGTTTATGAAATTGGCGACCCTCGTGCTTACCTGCTGCCAGACGTTGTTTGCGACTTTACCAACGTTGAGTTGGAAGAAAGCGGAAAAGACCGGGTAACCGTTCGCGGCTCCCGTGGCCTGCCGCCCACAGACAGCTACAAGGTTTCGGGCACCTGGCCAGACGGTTTTAAGTGCACGGCCACCTTCTTGCTCGCCGGCATGGATGCCCCGAAAAAAGCGCAGGCCGTTGCCGAAGCAATCCTTGCTAAAACATCTCGCCTTTTCATAGAGCGAGGCCTGACAGATTACACAGAAACCAGCATCGAGCTGCTAGGTACCGAAACCACCTATGGCAAACAAGGCCGTGGCCAAGGCTGCCGGGAAGTAATCGTGAAAATCGCTACGGCCCATACGAAGAAAGGCGCACTGGTGCTTTTCTCTCGCGAGATCGCCCAAGCAGCCACCGGCATGGCACCCGGCCTGACCGGCATTGTGGGTGGCCGCCCCAGCGTTATGCCAAAAATTCGTCTGTATTCCTGCCTGGTTCCGAAGGGCGAAGTCGATGTAGCGGTTGATCTTAACGGTATGGTGACCTCTGTTGAAATAGAGCCTGGCGGCGGATTTCAGCCCGGCCAAATCGCCGAACAATCTCCGGGCAAACCGGCCTCTGCAACCGACACCACGGTTCGCCTGGTCGACCTGGCCTGGGCCCGTAGCGGCGACAAAGGCGATCACAGCAACATTGGTGTTATTGCCCGCGACCCGGAATTCGTACCGTTTATCGAAGCAGCGCTAACCGAAGAAGCTGTGAC
>JBQCZX010000013.1:36089-37467 GCA_052089485.1 Marinobacter sp.
CCCAGAAACCGGCAGGGTCACTCGCTGGGCGCTGCCCGGTTTTCATGCGTTCAACTTTCTTCTGGAACACAGCCTGGGTGGCGGCGGCATAGCCAGCCTGCGCATTGATCCGCAAGGCAAAGCATTCGCCCAACAACTGCTCGAGTTTCCGGTTCCGGTGCCTACCGGGCTGGTTCGTTCTTAAACTTATGGTGCATACACTCTGGCAGGCCTGCCAGAGTGTCCGAACATTAGAGAAGGCGTTCGAGTTATGAGTTATCAATCCATTTTTCATCCTGATTTATTCAAAGGTCAGACAATTATCGTAACTGGCGGCGGTTCAGGTATTGGCCGTTGCACCGCCCACGAACTCGCTGCCCTGGGCGCACGCGTCGCACTGGTTGGTCGGAAGATCGAGAAAGTGGAATCGGTAAAAGCAGAAATCACTGAAGACGGCGGCATTGCCTCAGCTCATTCCTGCGATATCCGAGAGGAAGACTCTGTGAAGGCCACCGTAAAGGCAATTATTGAGGAGCACGGCGGCTTGAACGGCGTGGTCAACAATGCCGGCGGCCAGTTTCCTTCCCCTCTGGCAGGCATTAATCAAAAAGGCTGGGAAACCGTGGTTCGCACCAACCTCACCGGTGGCTTCTTGATCGCCAGAGAAGCCTATACCCAGGCGCTGGCAAAAACCGGCGGCGCCATCGTGAACATTGTGGCGGATATGTGGGGCGGCATGCCTGGCATGGGCCACTCAGGCGCAGCACGAGCTGGCATGGTGAACTTTACCCAGACCGCCGCTGTGGAATGGGGTGCCTGCGGTGTTCGAGTAAACGCGGTTGCGCCCGGCTGGGTTGCGTCTAGCGGCATGGATAGCTACCCAGCCCACATGAAGGAGTGGATTCGCGGTCTGGCCGACGGTGTGCCCATCAAGCGCTTGGGCACAGAGTCTGAAATCAGCGCAGCGATCTGCTTCCTGCTGAGCCCGGGCGCTGCCTTTGTCAGTGGCGATTGCCTGCGCATTGACGGCGCAGCCTCACAAGGCGGTCGGGTATGGCCGTTTCCCAAGGCCAAGAATAACGAGCCGTACAACGGTTTTCATCGGGCAGTCACACCCAAAGTGCTCAGCGAGGATTGAGGAGGCTCTTATGCAAATATTGAAAAGTAGCGTTAATCCGAAATCCGACGAATTCCAAGGCAACATCGAAGCGATGAGCGGGCACGTTCAGAGCTTCCGTGATGTGGAGCAAAAGGTTCTGGATTTGGCAGAAGCGGCACGGGAAAAGTTCACCAAACGCGACAAACTCCTGCCCCGGGATCGCATCAACCGCCTGCTGGATCGTGGCACCCCGTTCCTGGAGCTATGTTCCCTGGCTGGCTACAAAATGCACGACGACAA
>JBQCZX010000013.1:37477-38987 GCA_052089485.1 Marinobacter sp.
AAGACGGCAGCATGGCGGGCGGCAACATCATCGCCGGTATAGGCACCGTAAGCGGTATTCGCTGCCTGATCTTTGCCAGCAATAGTGCCATCAAAGGCGGCACCATCACTCCCGCCGGCCTGGATAAAACTCTGCGCCTTCAGCAGATTGCCAAAGAGAACAAACTACCGGTTGTGTCACTTTCCGAAAGCGGCGGCGCCAACCTGAACTACGCCACGGATATTTTTGTGCAGGGCGCTCGGGGCTTTGCCAACCAGGCAAGAATGTCTGCAGCGGGCATTCCCCAGGTTACGGTTGTTCACGGTAACGCCACCGCCGGTGGTGCCTACCAACCGGGGTTGTCTGACTACGTGGTCGCCATTCGTGGCAAAACCAAAATGTTCCTGGCCGGCCCGCCACTGCTAAAAGCCGCAACCGGCGAAATAGCCGATGACGAAGAGCTAGGCGGCGCAGAAATGCACGCGCAAGTTGCCGGCACCACCGAATACCTGGCCGAAGACGATGCCGACGGCATTCGCCAGGCCAGAAACATCATGGAAGCCCTGCCCTGGAATGAGCAATTGCCGGTTCAGCGCCAGCTGAAATGGGACGAGCCGGTTCATTCTCCAGAAGAGCTGTTGGGAGTTATCCCTTCAGACTCCAAAAAGCCTTACGACGTGCGTGAAATTCTGGCGCGTATTGCCGATGGTTCGAAGTTCATGGACTTCAAAGACGAGTTCGACAACCAAACCGTGTGCGGCACCATCCGCATTGAAGGTCACTCGGTTGGCATCATCGGAAACAACGGCCCCATCACCCCAGCTGGCAGTGCCAAGGCTGCGCAATTTATTCAACTGTGCGACCAAGCCGGCACACCGCTTTTATTCCTGCACAACACCACCGGCTTTATGGTGGGCACCCACTCAGAGCAAAACGGCATCATCAAAAGCGGCTCTAAAATGCTGCAAGCTGTTGCCAACTGCCGGGTGCCAAAGATTGCAGTCGTCATCGGCGGCTCCTACGGCGCGGGCAACTACGCTATGTGCGGCCGAGGCCTGGACCCAAGGTTCATCTTCGCTTGGCCCAACAGCCGGACCGCCGTTATGGGCCCAGCCCAAGCGGGCAAGGTGATGCGCATCGTTGCGGAAGACAAGCAACGCCGCAGTGGTGTAGAGCCAGATCCAAAAACTCTCGATTTTCTGGAACAGGCCACAGCCAAGAAGCTGGAAGACGGTTCCACAGCGCTGTTCGGCACAGCCCGCCTCTGGGACGACGGCCTGATTGATCCCCGGGATACCCGTCGGGTAGTCGCCTTGGTTCTCGACGTGTGCCGCGAAGCCGAAATCCGTCAGTTGCGGCCCAATACCTTTGGCGTGGCCCGGCTATAGGGGTTTTAAATAATGGTGTATGGAACCGGTGCGAAAGGCCTCCCAAAAAACGCCCGTAAATACATCCCTGTAGGGCTCGGTAGCGCCAAACCAGGCGCTCCACCATTTTAGGAGGCCTTTAGCACCCGTTATTGTCAACCAAC
>JBQCZX010000014.1:0-5419 GCA_052089485.1 Marinobacter sp.
GATTCAGCAAACTCTGGAAGAACCGATTCATTTTCATCGCCCGGAGTTGGCCCGCAACGAGGTGCGCGGCAAGGTTCAGGAAGTCATGGCATCCGTGGGCATAGATCCGGATTGGGGTAGCCGGTTTGGCCACGAATTCTCCGGCGGCCAGCGCCAGCGCATTGCTATTGCACGTGCTTTGGCCGTAGACCCGGAGTTTATCGTGGCGGACGAGCCCATCTCGGCACTGGATGTGTCTATTCAGGCCCAGGTACTGAACCTGCTGATGGACGCCCAGGAAACCCGCAATCTGACTTATCTGTTCATCACCCATGACTTGGCAGTGGTAGAGCACTTTGGCACCCGGGTGGCGGTGATGTATCTTGGGCGGGTGTGCGAGTTGGCGGATACCAAAACACTGTTTGCCGAGCCACGCCATCCTTACACCCAGGCATTGCTCTCAGCGATCCCCAAGCTGGAAGACGAGAGACCCAACTACATTCGGCTGCAGGGGGAAGTGCCAACACCTGTCAACCTGCCATCCGGCTGCGTATTTCATGGCCGTTGCCCTTATGTAAATGAGCGTTGTCGCCAAGAAATACCTCAGTTGATCGCCACGGATGGCGGTGCGCAGGTTGCTTGCCATGCGGTAGAAGAGGGGCGGTTGTAAGGGGGCTACAGCTTTAGGCTATGATGCGCGCAGCGAGTAGCCTTCAAAAAGCTGCCACTCTTTAACTGTACTCTTTACCTATTGGCCGGGGAGCCCATGGAAATACGCTGGTTGGAAGACTTTATGGCGCTGGCCCGCACTCGCCATTTCTCACGTGCGGCCGAACTGCGGCATGTAAGCCAGCCCACGTTTAGCCGGCGCATCAAGCTGCTTGAAGAGGCCATGGGGGCTACTCTGGTTAATCGGCAGACGTTGCCCCTGTCGCTGACACCCGGCGGAGAGCGTTTTTTGGAAATGTGCCAGCGGGTGACCCGCGACGTTCGGGAAACACACGGCTGCATTACCGATATGGAAGCGGAAGTGTCTGCGAGTATCAATGTGGGCTCTACCCAAGGACTTTTTTCCCACTTTTATCAGGGCTGGGCTAGCGAAGTAGGTGTCGCAGACCGGCTGCAGCTCAATCTTAAAGCGACAAGCTGGGTGGGGGAGCAGTTTTTTGATGCGCTGGACGGCGGCGAGTGTGATCTGGTGCTGTGCTACTGGCACCGGGATTTACCTTGGGAAGACCGGCTGGGCCGAGGCGAGTACGAATCCATCACTCTTGCCCGCGAGTGGCTGGTGCCGGTGAGTGTTGCGGCCAATAAAGGTCAGCCCCGGTTTGCGCTTCCGGGTGCAACAGGTCAGACAGTGCCGCTGATTGCCTATCATTCACGGGGGTTTTTGCAGTCCGCCATTGAGGCGCATTTATCGCGGGGTGAACAGCCCGTAAACCTCTTGCCACTGAACGAGAACACTCAGTCAGCAAGTGTCAAAGCGCTGGTGAAGCAAGGCTTTGGCATGGGCTGGCTACCCAGCCGGATGACACAAAAGAGCGAACACTTTGGCAGCCTTACGCGGGCTGGCGACGAACGCTGGGATGTGCCGTTGGACATTCGCCTTATCCGATTGCGCGAAGCACGCTCAGACGATCTTTTAACCCTTTGGAAAACATTGGAAAACCACCATGCCTGATACTGATCTTCTGACCCTTCAGATTGATCATGTGGGAATTTTGCAGGGCCGCTACGAACAAGCCCTGAAAGCCCATGATTATGATGGCCTGCTCATCAGTTCCGGTGCAGCTCCTATGCGCTATGGCGACGATCAGTCTTGGCAGTTTCAGGGCTATGGCCCTTTCTTGCATTGGACGGGGCTTGTCGGTTTTGAACACGCTTGGCTGTTGATCCGGCCGGAACGAAAACCGTTGCTTTGTTTGTACCAGCCAGTTGATTTCTGGCACGCAAGCTTTGAGCTGGCACAGGAGCCCTGGCTTGCGGAATTCGAGCTTCGTTTCAGCGAAAGCCGCTCGGCACCTGAACTAGTTGATGTGAGCTATTTAGCGGTTATTGGTGACCCATCGCTGCTGGCGGATGTGCCTGGTGAACATAATCTAAGTGCGCTTTGTGATGCACTTGATGAAACGCGGGTGCACAAAACGGCCTACGAAATAGCCTGCTTGGCCCAGGCCAACAGGCTGGCAATGGCCGGCCACCACGCCGCCCAAGATGCGTTTTTGGCCGGTGCCAGTGAGTTTGAAATCAACCTGGCGTATCAGCGTGCAACGCAGCAGCGAGAGGCCGACGCGCCTTACCACAGCATTATTGGTGTCAATGAGCATGCTGGCACACTGCATTACCAATACTACGACACAGTAGCCCCCGCCAAATTTCGCAGTCTGCTGATCGATGCCGGGGTGAGATACCGAGGTTATTGTTCCGACATTACCCGCACCACGGCCGGTGTCGGAGAAGGGCGCTTTGGCGTCTTGGTGCAGGCGCTAGGGCAGTTGCAGGTTCGATTATGCAGCATGGTGGCCCCAGGCGTTGATTACCTGGAGATCCACCGCAAAACGCATTTGGGCATTGCCGCCTTGCTCAGCGCAGCAGGGCTGGTAAGCGGCTTGAGCGATGAGGAGATGGTATCTGAAGGCGTTACTCAGGCTTTTTTCCCCCACGGCGTAGGGCATTTCCTTGGGGTTCAGGTACACGATGTTGCTGGCAAGCCGGTACCGCCTCCGGCCGACGCGCCCTTTCTTCGCCTAATGCGGACGCTGGAGCCAGGCATGGTGGTTACCATCGAGCCCGGGTTGTATTTCATTCCCTCCTTGCTAGAGCCGCTGTTGTCTGGATCTCTTGGGAGCCACATTAACCGTTCGTTGATTGATGAGCTGCGGGGGTGTGGCGGCATACGTATAGAAGACAATGTGGTCGTTACCGGCTCAGGATGCAGAAATCTGACCAGAGAAACAGAGGTTTGAAACAAGCCGTTGCACAAAATTAACACAAGAGGCTTGCAATTCTGGATGCTAATGACAATAATTATCAATACCTTTACTGTCATTGGTGAGTTTGCTCTATGTACGTATGCCTTTGCCACGGAGTCACAGACCGCGACATTCATGAAGCCGCAGAAAACGGTGTTTCTTCCATGCGCCAACTTGGTAAGGAGTTAGGCGTAGGTACCCAGTGCGGGCGCTGCGCTTGCACCGCGCGTGGCATACTTCGCGAAAACCGCTCACCGGATTACATGGCCTTGGCGAACATGCTGGCAAGCCCGGCCTGACGCCTTCTGGGCTTTATTTCCGTTCTGCAATTTTGTAATGCGCCCTAACGCGCTATCCTTGTTGGGTGACGAGTGAGCCTAGAGAGCTTACTGAACCCGAACCAGCCAGCCGGAATGCCTTTCGTTTGATAAAAGTGAATGCGCCGGCTGTGATCAAGGAGTGCTGCAATGAAAGGCGATAAGAAAGTCATCCAGTTTTTGAACAAAGTTCTTGCCAATGAACTGACTGCCATTAACCAGTATTTCTTGCATTCACGCATGTACCGAGATTGGGGCATCACCAAGCTCGCGGCCAAAGAATACGAAGAATCCATCGATGAAATGAAGCACGCCGATCAACTGATCGAACGCATTCTGTTTCTCGAAGGCCTGCCCAACCTGCAAGATCTGAACAAACTGCTGATCGGTGAGCACGTTCAGGAAATGATCGAGTGCGACCTTAAAATTGAACACATCGCCCATGTGGATCTGAAAGAAGCGGTTATATATTGTGAGTCTGTGCAAGACTTCACCAGCCGTGAACTGTTCCGTAGCATCCTGGACAGTGAAGAAGAGCACATTGATTGGCTGGAAACCCAGCTGGAAATGATTAGCCAGATGGGCATTCAAAACTACATACAACTGCAATCTGCCGCCGGGGAGTAAATACTGACAATGGATCTGTCCTGCTTTAAAGCTTACGACCTGCGCGGCCGTGTGCCGGATCAACTGAATCCGGCTCTGGCTGAGCGCATTGGGCGCGCCTATGTGGAAATCACAGGCGCCAAAAAAGTCATCGTCGGATACGACATCCGTCTCTCAAGCCCCGAAATCACCGAAGCGTTAAGCTCCGGCCTGATGGCTGCGGGCGCGGATGTGTTCGATATTGGTTTGTGCGGTACCGAATATGTGTACTTCGCCACCAGTCATTATGGAATGGACGGTGGCATCATGATTACTGCCAGCCACAATCCTAAAGACCATAACGGCATGAAAATGGTCGGGCCAGAATCCCGCCCGATCAGCTCCGACAATGGCCTGAATGATATTCGCGACAGAGTGCGCGAACCCTTCAGTGATGCGCCGGTGCAGGGGAGTTATGAAACACTGGACGTTACTAGTGCGTACATAGACCACCTGCTGGGATATATAGATGCGGCGACCCTGGCCCCGATAAAAATTGTGGTCAACGCCGGCAACGGCGGCGCAGGCTTGGTGATCGACGAACTCGAAAAGCATCTGCCTTTCGAGTTTATCAAAGTGCACCACAAGCCAGACGGTAACTTTCCAAACGGCGTACCCAACCCCATTCTTGAAGAAAACCGTGCGGCCACAGCCGACGCGGTGATCGAACACGGCGCTGCCATGGGTATTGCCTGGGACGGCGATTTCGACCGCTGTTTCTTCTTTGATGAAAATGGCCGCTTTATTGAAGGCTACTACATCGTCGGCCTCCTGGCTGACCAGTTCCTGCGCAAAACCGGGCCCGGCAAAGTCATCCACGACCCAAGGTTGACCTGGAACACGCTGGATCTGGTAAAAGCTGCAGGCGGCGAAGCCATCGAAAGCAAAACCGGCCACGCCTTCATCAAACAGCGCATGCGCGACGAAGACGCCGTGTACGGCGGTGAAATGAGCGCGCACCACTACTTCCGGGATTTCGCCTACTGCGACAGTGGCATGATCCCATGGTTGTTGCTCGCCGAACGCTTATGCCAATCCGGCAAACCGTTCTCATCCTTAATCGACGCCCGAATCGAAGCCTACCCGGCCAGCGGCGAAATTAACCGCACCATCGATAATCCGTCCAAAGTTATCGCGGCCATCGAAGAAAAATACGGCGCCGACGCAAAACACGTCAGCCACGTAGACGGCCTGAGTGTCGAATTCGACGACTGGCGCTTTAACGTGCGTATGTCCAACACAGAACCCGTCGTTCGCCTGAACGTGGAAGCCCGTGGCGACATACCGTTGATGAAAGCGAAAACAGAAGAACTGCTCGCAGAAATGGAGCGCTTGAATAGCTAGAAGGGACGATCCGTAGCTCTGCATCAGGCTATGCCGTAGCTGGGGCTGGCGTGGGGGGGGGGGGGGGGGGGGCGCAAGGGTGGGCCAACCAACCAAAACGTTTTGCCCAAAATGGGGGGTGTTGAACAAAAAACACCCACACCACAAACAAAAAAACCAAAA
>JBQCZX010000014.1:5429-38622 GCA_052089485.1 Marinobacter sp.
GGTACGAGTTGCGAAAACTGTGCGGAGCCCAAGCGTCACATGGATGTGCCGCAATGAGCGTGTTTTCGCAACTCGTACCGCCACGTCAGCTTACACTGAAGCCTGATATAAATTAGAGCCAGTCGTTCAGCATAATCCCGAACCCGAACCGCTCAATCCGATGATTGTAATCAATCAGACTCTCCCCATACCCGTTGTAATACTGGAAGAACCCCTTAATCGTATCCCCCATTGGAAAGCTGTAACCAAATTCCATTGACGTACGATTATCCGAACGCAAATTGTTCATAAGTTTCAAAGAAAATGTCCGATCTTCGGTGAGCTTATAAACAATATTATAATTTGCATGCCCCAGATAACTCTCAATATCCGCATTGTCGTCTTCGCTGTTCTCCGGAATTCGATACCATGGCTCTATAACGAATAACCAGCGATCATGGGTAAAACCAGCACTTGCCATAACCCGATTCCAACTCCGGGAGCGGGGTTCCGACTGACCATTGGATTGATGGTTAAAGCCAAGCGTCACGCCACTTAACGTCACCGCCCCTAGATTCCAGTTCATTTGATGACGCAGGAAAACCTCCGGCTCGTAATTGGTCTCACGAAAGGGTGCCGAATCATCCTTGTTATAAACCTGCCAGAACGAGCGCTGGGTATAGCCGAACCATAGCGTTGTTCGATCCTCAAACAGCCCGGTTAGAAGCGGAACCTTGAAGCTAATTTGGTACTTGGCCTCTTCATTCTCCAGCTCGTAATCGTAATTGGCGGCACCTAACCTCGGGCTGACTGCTGTCTGATTCGGGCTGTCCATCCAAGTGATAGGCATGATGTAGGTGGGGCGATAGCTGATAAAACCGCCTGAAAATGAAAACAGCGCCTTCTCTGCCTGCATGTATCGATCGACCATATTAGTCATCGCGCCATTGTCAGGATCGCCCTCATCTAAATCGCCCGCCACTTCGTTCCGCCTCTCACGATCAGGGGCCAAGGTGTCTGACGCCTGCTCTGCATCCTCTACCTGTTCCTCGCTGGCCTGATCTCGAGCGTCTTGGGGATTGTTGAGGGAGTCGTAGCAGGCAAGACGTTGCACGCCATCCTGAATCAATGCGCAATCTTCAGTGGACATGCCCTGGTCGGCCACCGTTGGTTGTGCTTCCTGTGCAACTGCGAACGTTGGCCAAAGCAGCGTAAATACAAAAGCCTGCTGAGCTTTGGAGGTTAAAAATGTGGTCATGCGCCGGGTCTCTTTAAGTGGCATTAAGGCTGAGCCATGTACTGGCGATGCCGTAGACCCAAACACAGATCAGGGTTATGGCCAGTAATGAAAAGACAATCTTATGACGAAGCTGATTGGCGGTGCTGACCGCCACGACCCAGCGCAGGTACATAAGGCTAATGAAACTGATGAAAACGCAAAGGCTGGCGACTGCGGGTATCAGCAGCCACGCGGGGTTGATACTATGATTCGGCTCCGCTTGGCTTGAAAACCAGCCCATGGACGTCAAAAGCACTGCCAGCGCGCTGAACTCGACAATCAAAAGCATTTTGCGAAGCGGGTGCGGGGAGGGTTTCTCCGGGTTGTTCATGAATCGGTTCCTGGTATCTCTGTGTAAGCTGCCACATGGTAACCGGATGGCGGAATAGAGTCTCCACGCTTTCGGAATTGCCATAAAAATGGTGGAAATCAATTTATGATTTGCTATTCGGTTTTTTTGCCGGGGTTCAGTCGCTATAATGTGGCAACCAACGATTATAACGCTCAAATGCGAGGTGCATTGTGAAGATGAAGAGAGTCCTGGCTGTCTTATTGCTCGGTTTTGGCATTACTGCCGGTGCCGTTATGGCAAGTGTTGAAGATGAAATCCGTGCACGTATTCAGCCGATAGGCGAAGTTTGCCTGCAGGGCGATGAGTGTGGTGCCGCCGCCGCAGCTTCTGAATCCGCCAGCTCTGGCCCCCGTTCAGGCAGCGATGTGTACGATGCGGTATGCATGGCGTGTCATACCACGGGCGCAGCAGGCGCTCCGGTAATCGGTGAATCTGGCGATTGGGCACCCCGCATAGACCAAGGCATGGACACTCTGATCGATCACGCTGTTAATGGCTATAACGCGATGCCGGCCAAAGGCGGTTGTGTGAACTGTCCGGACGAAGAAATCGAAGCCGCAGTTGAGCATATAGTGGGTGAGAGCAGCTAATTCGAACACTCTCGTTCAAAACCCTCGCCAAGTGCGGGGGTTTTTGCTGTTAGAGCCCCAGGTCGCCGATTAATGCGCTCAGCGTAGCTTTGCCTTTTTTCTGATTGGCTTCAACGTCAAGATCTCCCGTGCCTTCCCAGCGTATGTCGTCTTCTGGAAGCTCATCCAGGAACCGACTGGGAATGGTTTCAATTTTTTCGCCATACTGCCGGCGTTGAGCTGCGTAGGTCAAGGTCAGGGTTTCTTTAGCGCGGGTGATTCCCACATACATCAGCCGCCTTTCTTCTTCGATATTGCCTTCTTCAATGCTGGAACGGTGGGGCAAGATTTCTTCCTCCAGCCCAAGAATAAACACATGCGGGAATTCCAAACCCTTGGAGGCATGCAGTGTTAGCAGCTGCACCTTGTCACTGTCGTCTTCTTCTTCCCGTTGCTCCATCATGTCCCGCAATATCAGCTTGGTGATGGCGTCTTCTATGCCCAGTTCATCCGCAGTGCCTTTGCCGTCCTCAAGCATCCGTTGGATGGATTCCACCAGATACCAGATGTTTTGCATGCGCCGTTCGGCCTGCTTTGGCGTACCTGAGTGCTGGTGCAGCCACTCTTCGTACTCAATGTCGGTAAATAACTGCTTGATAACCGGCACAGGATTCTCGCCATGTAGGCGCTCGCAGGTGGCATTCACCCAGTGGGCAAAGCGCCTTAGCCGGTCCAGGCCCTTCTCGGTAACGTGGGTTTCTGCACCCATATCACTCAGCGATTTAAATAGGCTGACGTTGCGCGCGCGGGCGTAGTGGCTGAGCTGTTCAAGAGTGCGCGGGCCAATTTCCCGCCGTGGCACGTTCACCACCCGCAGAAACGCGGCATCGTCACCCGGGTTAATTAACAGGCGCAGATAGGACATGGCGTCTTTGATCTCGTTCTTCGAGAAAAACGACTGGCCACCGGAGATGTGGTAGGGGATTTGGTACGCCTGCAGTTTCATTTCCAGCAGACGGGCCTGGTGATTGCCCCGGTAAAGCACGGCGAAATCCCGAAATCCCAGCCCCTGCTTAAGTTTCTGATCAAGAATCTCGGTGGCCACCCGCTCTGTTTCTGCGTCTTCGTTGCGGCACCGGACAATACGGATCTCGTCGCCAGTGGTGCGATCACTCCACAGGGCCTTTTCGAACACGTGGGGGTTGTTTGCAATAACCGTATTGGCGCTGCGCAGAATGCGTGACGTGGATCGGTAGTTCTGCTCCAGCTTCACGATTTTAAGGCTCGGGAAGTCTTCTTTTAGCTGCACCAGGTTTTCTGGCCGTGCGCCCCGCCAGGCATATATAGACTGGTCGTCATCACCCACCACGGTAAAGGCGGCGCGCTCGGCCACCAGCATTCTTACCAGCTCGTATTGGCAGAGATTGGTATCCTGGTACTCATCTACCAGCATATAGCGAATCTTCCGCCGCCACTTCGTGAGCACCTCGGGGTTGGTGCGGAACAATTGCACTGGGAGCAAAATCAGATCGTCAAAATCGACCGCGTTATAGGCTTTCAAGTACTCGCTATAATATTTGTAGACAATTGCGATGCGTTGCTCTCTCTCATCTGCGGCTTTGCTGTAAGCTTCGGCAGGTCCGCGCATGGAATTCTTCCACGATGAGATGGTCATTTGTACATCGTTGAGTTCATCGCCGGCGTCGGCGCTGGCTTCCCGAAGCATCAGGTCTCGTAACAGGGCTTTGGCATCTTCCGCGTCAAAAATTGAGAAGCCAGGGTGATAGCCCAGGTGGGTGTGCTCCTCCCGGATGATGTTCAGCCCAAGGTTGTGGAAGGTGGAAACAATCAGTCCCCGGGTTAGCTTGCGGTCTACAATCTTGCCCACCCGTTCCTTCATCTCACGGGCAGCCTTGTTGGTAAACGTAACGGCCGCAATGTGCCGTCCCGGAATACCAACGTGCTCAATGAGATAGGCTATTTTTCGGGTAATTACGCTGGTTTTGCCACTGCCAGCACCAGCAAGCACCAGTAGCGGGCCATCGGTGTAGCGGACAGCTTCATTTTGTCGCGGGTTGAGTTTGCTCACAAATACACTGCCAGAATTGATTGAGGCGGGAATTTTCCGATAAGGCAGCATTCTACACCAGCCTGAGTTTCTGTACCTTGTCGATCTATCAGCTATCCTTATAACAGAACAAATTAGTTGCCAATGTACCCATGGATTTTGCTCAATGACTTTGCCACTGGAAACTGTCGGACACGACCAGCTTCGCCTTCTGGTTCTGACGCCGGATTACACGGATTTTCTCTGGCTCAACGCAATGTTGGCGCACGACCCCGAGACCCGCGCAGACTCAACCTGGTGCCCGGATCTGGTCGATTGCGACGACCTTATCCGCAACGCTGCCTTCGACGTTATTATCTGGAATTGTGTGTTCCATGGCGGGTCAGAAACCGCGTTTCTGCAGTATTTGGCGGTTGCCAGTGAAGGGCGTCCTGTTCTGGCTCTGAGCGCTGAATCCCCTGGTGAGCGAGCGCCAGAACTGCTTGCCAGTGGGGCAGCAGATTACCTGAGCCGCCAAGACCTTGATCACTGGAATTTTCGTAGAGCAGTGAAACTCCTCTCGTACCGGGAGCAGCTGGCTAACTCGGCGCACACCCAGCTGGGCCGGGGGGTAGCAAGTGGCTTTATTAACCGGGATCTGTTCTTCGACCGGCTCCAGCGCGCCTTGCTCAGAGCTCAGCGAGGCAGCTACCGGTTGGCATTGCTGCATCTGAATGTTGATGACTTTCGCAGCATTAATGAATCCTTTGGCTATCAGAAGAGCGATCAGCTGATGATCAGGCTCGCCGCAAAGGTTCAGCATGGATTGCGGCGGATGGATTCCTTGATGCGTATTGGCGGCGATGAACTGGCGATTATCGTCGAAAAAATCGAAGACTCGTTGGATATTACGCAGATTATACGCAAGGTGGTTAGGGCGCTGGCTGACCCCATATCCATTGACGGCCAGAACGTGGTTGTCAACGCCAGCCTGGGTGTGGCGACGTATCCCGAAGCCGGGGATAGCCCCGAAAACCTTATGCGCCGGGCTAACCGTGCGATGTTTGAGGCTAAGCGGGATCCGGGCACCAGCTATCGTTTTTACGATCGCCAACTGCACATTTCTGCCGGCTACCAGCTCAGACTGGAGGCCGATCTGCGCAACGCGCTCAGGGGCAATGAGCTCGAATTGTATTATCAGCCAAGGATTGATCTGGCCAGCGATGAGGTGCGTGGCGTGGAGTGCCTTTTACGTTGGAATCACCCGGAGCGGGGCCTGGTAGGGCCAGACGAATTTATACCCGTTGCTGAGCGTAGTGGTTTGATTGTGCCCATCGGCTACTGGGTAATAGAGCAAGCCTGTAAGCGCTTGCAGGAATCGGCCGGGCTTGGCTTTCCTGGGCTGGTGTTTGCGGTCAACCTTTCGTTTCGGCAGTTCCACGACCGCAAAATGACCGAAACCATATTCCGTATTATTTTTAACGCCAATGTCGACACCAGCTTACTGGAATTGGAGCTGACAGAAAGTGCAATGATGCATGATCCCGAATACGCCCAGCGCTGTCTGCGAGAGCTCAATCAGCTGGGGATCAGCTTTGCGCTTGATGATTTTGGTACCGGCTTTTCCTCGCTCAGCCATTTGCAGGACTTGCCGATTTCGCTGGTTAAAATCGACAAATCATTTGTACAGGCTCTGGGTGAGTCTGCAGGTGCAGAGCATATTATTCGGGCGATCATTAGCTTGGCCCATAGCCTCCAGATTAGCGTGGTGGCCGAGGGAGTTGAGACAGAAAGCCAGCTGGAATTTCTGCGCCAGCAGCACTGTGATGAAATCCAGGGCTACTATTACGCCCGCCCCATGCCCTGGGCCGATCTTGTGCAATTCCTGAACAAGCGTGGCCAGTCCGCTTGCCTGCAACTGTAAGCCGCTGTACCTTTGCTGCTTTATCAGACACGCATAAGACAGAGGTTGCATGAACAGTATCTCCAGGCGCATCGCCGACGAACTCGGCGTACGTGAGCAACAGGTAAATGCCACCGTCGCCCTGTTGGACGAAGGTTCCACCGTTCCGTTTATTGCCCGTTACCGCAAAGAGGTGACCGGCTCCCTGGACGACAGTCAATTGCGCACGCTAGAAGAGCGGCTGCGTTACCTGAGGGAACTGGAAGACCGTCGCGGCACCATCCTTAAAAGCATTGATGAGCAGGGCAAGCTGAGCGACGAGTTACGCGCCAGTATTGTGGACGCAGATACCAAGAACCGCCTGGAAGATCTTTACCTCCCCTACAAGCCCAAGCGCCGCACCAAAGCCCAGATTGCCCGGGAAGCCGGGTTGGAGCCTCTGGCCGACGCATTGCATGGCGACCCAACCCTGGAGCCCGAGGCGACGGCTGAGGGCTACCTCAACGCCGATGCCGGGGTTGCTGACATCAAAGCGGCCCTCGACGGTGCCCGCTATATCTTGATGGAGCGGTTTGCCGAGGATGCAGAACTGCTGGGCGAGTTGCGAGACTTCATCTGGCAGCAGGGCCAGTTAAAGGTGTCTGTGATCGAAGGCAAAGAGAACGAAGGTGCTAAGTTCCGGGATTACTTTGATCATGTAGAGCTGCTGAAGAAAGTGCCTTCACACCGGGCGCTGGCCATTCTGCGTGGCCGTAATGAAGGCGTTCTCTCTTATGCCCTGGTTGTGGGGGATGCAGACGCTGACCGTCGCCAGCCGCACCCTGCCGAGCAGCGCATTGCCGCTCGCTGGCACATCCGGGATAACGGCCGTGCTGCGGATAAATGGTTGTCAGAAGTGGTGCGCTGGACCTGGCGGGTGAAGCTTTCGACTCAAATTGAAACAGATCTCATGGCCCAAGTGCGTGAAGCCGCTGAGACCGAAGCCATCAACGTATTTGCCGCCAACCTGAAAGACCTGCTGTTGCTGGCGCCTGCCGGCCCCCGGGCGACTTTGGGGTTGGACCCCGGCCTGCGCACGGGCGTGAAAGTTGCGATTATTGACGACACCGGCCAGGTCGCTGGCCATGGCACTATTTTCCCCCATGCACCTCAAAAGCAATGGGATCGTTCGATTGAGCAGCTGGCAGTTTGGTGCCGTGAGTACCGCATTGAGTTGGTTGCGATCGGCAACGGCACCGCCTCTCGTGAGACAGAAAAACTGGTAGGGGAGCTCAGCAAACGTTATCCCGAGCTGAAGCTGGCGCGTATTATTGTGAGTGAGTCTGGAGCTTCGATTTACTCAGCCTCTGAGTTTGCCTCCAAGGAACTGCCAGATCTGGACGTAACCATTCGCGGCGCGGTTTCCATTGCCCGCCGGTTGCAGGATCCTTTGGCTGAGCTGGTCAAGCTTGAACCAAAATCCATTGGCGTTGGCCAGTACCAGCATGATGTCTCCCAGGTGCAGCTCTCCCGTAGCTTGGACGCCGTGGTTGAGGATTGCGTAAACGGTGTGGGTGTTGATCTGAACACCGCTTCTGCACCCCTGTTATCAAGGGTGTCTGGCCTGAACCAGACCATCGCGCAGAACATCATTGAATACCGCAACCAGAACGGCATGTTCCAAAACCGCAAGCAGCTGTTAAAAGTGGCACGGCTGGGTGCCCGAACCTTTGAGCAGGCGGCCGGCTTTTTGCGCATTGCCAGCGCCAAGAACCCGCTGGATCGGTCATCGGTGCACCCAGAAGCTTACGATGTTGTTGAAAGCATTGCAGCAAAGAGCAGCCGCAAAGTGGAAGGTATTGTTGGCGATGCCGCGTTTTTGCGTGGTCTGAATCCCAAGGATTACGTAACAGATCAGTTCGGTGTGCCAACCATCAAAGATATTCTTTGTGAGCTTGAGAAGCCCGGTCGGGATCCGCGTCCGGAGTTCCGCTTTGCGAGCTTTGAGGAAGGCGTGGAGACGCTCGGTGATCTTGAACTAGGCATGGTGTTGGAAGGCTCGGTTACTAACGTGACCAATTTTGGCGCGTTTGTAGACATCGGCGTTCACCAGGATGGGCTGGTGCATATTTCTGCGCTGTCGAATACCTTTGTGAAAGATCCCCGCGAAGTGGTCAAGGCTGGGGATATCGTCAAGGTGAAGGTGATGGAAGTGGACATCCCTCGTAAACGGATTGCGTTGACTATGCGTATGGATGACCAGCCGGGTCAGAAGGTGGACTCAAAGCGACCCGTTTCCGGGCGCCCGGCTGGCGGCCAAAATGCAGGTAACCGCGATGGGCAAGCGGCGGCTAAGTCTTCATCCCGGGGGCAGGGCAAGAGTGCTGATCAGGGCGCCATGAATGGTGCACTGGCGCAGGCGTTTGCGTCGGCCCGCAAGGACAAGCGTTAAGCGGTTTCAACTATTTCCACCAACCGGCACCCGCCCGCAAGGCGCAACCGGTTGCAGCAGGAGTTAATCATGGCCGAGTCCCGCCATTCTATTTTTCGCCAGTTCGCTGCTAGTGACTGGGATGGGTTTCGCAAAGGGGTAGAAAAAGAAGGTCTGCGCGTTGACCGCAACGGGTTCATTGCACAGACGCCGCATCCGGAAGCGCTGGGTTCGGCGCTCACGCACGCGTCTATCACAACGGATTACTCCGAATCCCTATTGGAGCTAATTACGCCGGTGTGTAGCAGCACTTCCGAGATGCTGGAATCTCTGCGTAATACTCACCGCTTTGTTCAGCAAAACTTGGGTGATGAAGTTTTCTGGCCCGCCAGCATGCCCTGTGAATTGAATGGCGACGCCAGCATTCCCATTGCTGAGTACGGTTCGTCTAATACCGGCCGGCTAAAGCATGTGTACCGGCAGGGCCTTGCGGTGCGGTACGGCCGAATGATGCAGAGCATTGCCGGCACTCATTATAATCTCTCGTTGCCCGACAGCTTCATGGAAAAGTGGCAGCGAGTGCTCGGCGATCAGCAAAGCATGAAGGATTTCAAATCCGATCAGTATTTCTGGTTGATTCGCAATTTCCGACGCAGAAGCTGGTTGCTGATGCTTTTGTTTGGTGCGTCTCCAGCGCTGGATGCCAGTTTTGTTGACGGCGTGCGCCATGATCTCAGCGGTTTTGGCGATGACAGCTGGTTTGGTGAGCACGCCACCTCGTTGCGTATGGGCGATCTGGGCTATCACAACAATGCTCAATCTTCGTTGAATATCTGCTTCAACAAACTCAGCACCTATACCCAGACTCTGGATAGAGCCATCCACACCAATTGGCCAGCCTATGAAGCGCTGGGAACCCAGCGTGATGGCAAGTTTATCCAGATCAATACCAGCGTGCTTCAAATCGAGAACGAGTACTACAGCGCGGTGCGTCCCAAGCGTACGGCCCGAAGTGGAGAAAAACCCATTCAGGCGCTTGAGACTCGCGGGGTGGAGTATGTTGAGGTGCGCTGTCTGGATCTCGACCCATTCTCGCCAGTAGGCGTCAATGAAGCTCAGGTCAATTTCCTGGATCTCTTTCTGCTTGATTGCCTGTTGTCAGAGTCGTCGCGAATTGATGACGACGAATGCGAAATGTTGGACGACAATTTTAAGGACGTTGTCGCCCAGGGAAGGAGCCGTGAGCTCACCCTTTGCCGGGCGGGTGAGCGTACGCCCATAGGTGACGCAGCTAAGGCACTTCTGGACCGGCTTGAGCCGCTGGCAGATATACTGGACGGCTGGAATGGTGGTGACGTTTATCGCAAAGCCTTGTCAGCCCAGCAGGGCGTTCTATCTGGTGATAGCCAAATGCCTTCAGCGCGGGTTATCGATGCCATGCAATCTTCTGGGCTTGGGCATCGTGATTGGGGTATGGAAATGGCGACTAAGCACCAGAATACACTCCGCCAAGAAGGCTTGGGGGCCAGTGTGCAGGCTGCGTTCATGGCAGCGAGCAAGGATTCTCTGGCGGAGCAGGCGCGTATAGAAGCGTCAGACACCTTGGGCTTCAGTGATTTTCTTGAGCAGTACCTGCGCTCCTAAGGGGGGTGTAGTTATTGCCGTGGGCTTGCGCTGTCTCTGCCCGTTCGCACTGCTGGCGGGCCTGCTTCACAGAAGCCGAACAAAAGTTTGTCACTTTCTGACGCTGGTGCTAACTTCAAACGCATCAGTCAAAGGGAGAAGTGGCATGGAAAGGGATGTGAAACTCGGCTGGGACGTTGAGGCGCTGAACAAAGCTTATCGTCAGGGCTATATGGCTGCTTCTATGAGCATGGATAAAACCCGCTGCCCTTATCGCAGTGAAGTTGTAGTGGCGGCCTGGGAGGCCGGCTGGGATGATGCAGGTGAGGTTATCCGGGAAGAAAGTGTCATGAAGAATGACCTGTTCTCTCGGATCGCCTGAAGCTCCCTGTTTCTGAATCTCTCTATTTCTGAGGTACTGCTGCACTGTTTTGAGCTATTTTTGAACGACGAATTCCGTAAACAGCACGCCGGTAATCGCTTCGCCGGTTTGCTGCTCTTCCAATACCTCGTTTATTCTTGATCTCGCTTCTTCGCGCAGAGCTTGCTGGCCGTCCATTGTGGTCAGTTTGCCGGTATCTGTTTGCTCGCCAAATAACATGACCAGTTCGTGTCGCAATCTCGGCATGTGAGCTTCTACCGCTGGCCGCGTAGTTTGCTGTGAAGCCCGCATACTGACAGCTGCTTTCAGGTAATTCAGCTTACCCCCGGGGCTGCCAACGTGAGTGACGAACGAGGGCTCCATGGCAATATAATCAGTGATTCCTGGTTCTTTTGAACCTTCCTCTTTTGCTTGGGTGGATTCTTCAGCCCAAGCAGCAGGGGCCAGTGAAAATAGCAGGAAGAGACTGAATAAAAAGAACTTTGGCTGAGGTGTCATAAGCTTGCAGTTAGTCATGGTTTAGGGTTTAGTGACGAAATCAGCAGCGTGTCCGCCGGATAAACCGAGAATAGCAGGCCCGGCCGCGCATTTGTGGAAAACTGAGGAAACTTTGTGAAAGCACGAGCAATCTTTGCCTGTATTTTTGTAGTCTGCGCCGGCTTATTGGGCGTTGCGTTTTACATGGAGCACGTGATGGGGCTAGAACCCTGTCCCTTATGTTGGTTACAGCGTTTCGGCTTTATGGGTGTGGGGCTGGTGAGTTTTGTGGCCGCTTTGCATGGGCCTAAGCAACTTGGCTTGCGTGTATATGGTTTGTTGCTGGCGGCAACGGCTGGCGCCGGGTTAGGCATGGCAGGGCGACAGTTGTGGCTGCAGAGCTTGCCGGCTGACCAAGTGCCCGCTTGCGGCCCCTCGGTGGAATATATGCTTGATGTCCTACCCCTGGCAGAGGTGCTGACTACAGCGCTTAGGGGCACAGGAGACTGCGCTGAGGTCGTCTGGCGCTTCCTTGGTCTGAGCATCCCAGGCTGGACTGCTTTATTCTTCGCCATACTGGTGCTTATGGGGCTCGTCATGCTTTTGCACCGTGGCAAAGTAAAAAACCGGATCGCTAGCTGAAACGGTTGCGACCGGTAGCGGGCATGGGGTAACTTGATTCGGACTTAACAATTATCAGCACCAAGGCTGAATGGCCGGATTATTAAGCGGAGAGCAGGCGTTATGCTGGAAAATTGCCGAAATGCAAGGGAGCGCTGGGGTGGTGTCAGTGAGCTCATCGATCGCTGGCTCAAGGGGCGGCAGGATCTGCTGGTTCATTACTGCGATTTATCTGGGGAAAATGACTTCTCCCAAACAGACGCCCTGAAGCAAAAGTTCATACAGCTTTGTGAAGTGCTGATGGATTACGTGTCTACCGGCCATTTTGAAATATACGAGCAGCTAATCAGCGAAGCTCGGGAATTCAATGATGGCGGCCTGGAATTGGCATCCAAGGTATACCCGCGCATTCAGGAGACCACAGAAGTGGCTCTCAACTTCAACGACCAGTTGGGTGATAAGGCGCTTTCTGAGCAAGATGTGAAAGCTCTGTTCGAGGAGCTTTCACATCTCGGTGAAAGTCTGGAAAGTCGCTTTGAGATGGAAGATTTTCTGATTGAGCATCTCCACAATGTGCATGGGGATAAGGTGGCGCCGGCCTGACCTTACCCAACATAGGGCAGCGGATACAGAAAAGCCTCAGCAGCGGTAACGCTAGCTGAGGCTTTTTTATGACTTCAGACGAGCTGAAGTGGCCGATATTAATTGGTACCTGCGCCTTCTTCGTTTTCGTCTGGGTTGATGGCCAGTAGCTCTACATCAAATACCAGCGTTTCGTTCGGGCCAATGGAGCGGTTTCCGCCTGGGCCGTAGGCCAGATCTGATGGAATGTACAGCTTGTAGCGGGCCCCTTCATTCATCAGCTGCAGGCCTTCAGTCCAACCTGGAATAACTTGGTTCAGGCCGAAGGATACTGGCTCGCCACGCTCACGGGAACTGTCAAACACCTCACCAGAAAGCAGTTCGCCAGTGTAATGCACCTGTACGGTATCGGATGAGCCTGGCTGCTCCCCCTTGCCTTCTTCAAGCACTTCGTACTGAAGGCCGGATTCAGTAGTTTCAACACCGTCGCGTTCCGCATTTTTTTCCAGGAAGGCTTTTCCGGCTTCCACGTTCTTCTGGGCCAGTTCCTCTACCTGTTTGCCTTGCTCTTCTTGCAGCGACTGCTGGTATTCCA
The DNA here is from genome assembly GCA_052089485.1 of Marinobacter sp. GTDB lineage: Bacteria > Pseudomonadota > Gammaproteobacteria > Pseudomonadales > Oleiphilaceae > Marinobacter. The sequence goes on from JBQCZX010000014.1 coordinate 18,249, forward strand.
TAAGAGCCGCCTGGATTTCCTCGCGGTTCATGCGCTTGGTTTCATCGTCGCCGGCGTGGCCATGCTGAATACCCTGCAGAAATTGATCCATCTGCAGGTTCGGCAGGTCGTTGTTCATCCGCTCACCCAGCACCAGGCCCATGCCATAGCTGACCTTCTGGTCGGTGGAATCCAGCTTCGGATCTGCTGGGGTCTCTGATGAGGTTGAGCAACCGGCAATCATGCCCGTCATCGCCAGTGCAAGCAGCGTTTTTTTCATTACGTCGTCCTTTGGGTCAGTAAAAGTGAGCAATAGCCCGCGTATCGTGTTTCTCAAAGAGGAAAAGGTAACGGGTTCAGGGCACAGATTCCACTGAACATCTGTTAAGGCGCTACAGATTTCGCGTTTCAGCTACAAAGCTGCCGTCAGCTTCCATTGCTTACGGCGCTTGGGCTGAGGGAGAAGGGCGCGCTGTACGGGGATTGCCAGTCGGTTTCCGGAGAGCCAGCCCTGGCTGACGACCTGCTTTTATCCGTTCTTTCAATAGCCAGTGCGTTCCAAGATCCCTGCTCAGGTGGCTGGTCGGCGTAATGCCAGCTGCCATCGGTATCCTGCCACTTGAAAACGATATCCGGGCCTTCGGTTGGAATCGGTGAAGGTACTAAGCCCTCAAAAGCCGGTATTTCGGGTTGCGTCTCCTCGGCAACTGGCTCCGAGGCCTGATTAGGATCATTCAGACCGAAGACCATTAGCAGCATCAAAAAACCGAGAGCTGGAAATGAGAGGCGGACGAGCCATTTAATAATCATGGCTGTGTGTATCCCTGTTGAAGGGTGATCAGAAGATCGCCCAGTGTAATGAGAGGCCGCCTGGTATCCACTGTAGAGCCAGATACCGGTGCTGCAGCAGCGAGATTGAGGCGGATCAGTTTGTCACTTTCATCCATGGTGCTCTGTTCCGAGTTGGGCGGTGGTAAATTCCGCCAGGCCAAAGCCAATTCAATGCGCTCGGCCTCCAGCTCAAGGCTGGATACGTGTGTGCGCAGAGCGTTGTACGCCTTCTGCGCTTTTGGTATTGACGTGCGAATGGCACGTAGGCTGCCGGTTACACGGTCGCGCCACTCTGTTACGGTAGCGTCTTCGATGCCGGTGTATGTCTTGCCGTTCAGCGCGAGCCATCCGGCGCACAAAATTCGTGTTACGCTCCAACCCTCATTTTGCAGGGCCAGACAAGCTTCCTGCGCCGACAAATGTTGCCAAAATGTCATTGCAAATTGCCAAAGCGGGTTGTCCGGTTCCAGATTTTCCGGCAACTCCATAGTTTTTAACGATAAATCTGGAATGGTTTCCAAGTTGAGCGACATGAGCGCTGAACCGTCCCTGACAATTCTACGTTGATTATATGACAACATGTTAACGATAACTGATCTGAGTTTGCAACGGGGGGGGATCTGGTTGTTGGATTCCGTCTCTTTGACGGTGCAATCTGGGCAGCGTGTCGCCATTGTAGGCGCTAATGGCGCCGGTAAATCCAGCCTCTTTCAGCTGCTTTTGGGCCAATTGACGCCAGAGCAGGGCAACGTGTCCCTTCCTGGCGGCTGCCGTATAGCTCAAATGGCCCAAGAAGTTGCGGCGACCAGCCGAAGTGCGAGAGATTTCGTGCTTGATGGCGATCTTGATTTGCGCCGCCTTGAACAGGAGTTGCAGCAGGCCGAGGCGCGGGGCGATGACAACGCCGTGGCACACATTCACGGTGAGCTGGATATTCACGAAGCCTGGTCTGCGGCTAGGCGCGCCGAGTCACTGCTGCGTGGGCTGGGGTTTCAGGATGGAGATGCCGACCGACCTGTGTCTGCATTTTCAGGTGGTTGGCGCATCCGGCTGAACCTCGCCCAAGCGTTGATGCGGCCTTCCGACCTTTTGTTATTGGACGAGCCGACCAACCACCTGGATCTTGACGCCTGCCTGTGGCTGGAGAACTGGCTGCGCCGTTACGACGGTACTCTGTTGTTTATTTCCCACGATCGGGATTTTATGGATCGGGTGGCCACCCACGTGGTTCATTTCGATCGCAAAAAGCTGGAGTTGTACACCGGCAACTATTCCGCCTTTGAAAGCCAGCGCAGTGAACGGCTCGCCCAGCAACAAGCGGGCTTCGAGCGTCAGCAGGCGAGAATCGGTGAAATTCAACGCTTTATTGACCGCTTTAAAGCGCAGGCCACCAAGGCCCGTCAGGCACAGAGCCGGATAAAATCGCTAGAGCGAATGGAAAAAATTGCCCCCGCCCACGTAGATTCGCCATTCAGCTTTGAATTCCCAGTTGCCGATAAAGTATCTAGCCCGCTGCTATCTATCCGCCACGGTCGGGCCGGGCACGGCGAAACCGTTATTCTCGAGGGTATCAACTTAAGCCTTCTGCCCGGCAGTCGTATTGGCTTGTTAGGGCCAAATGGGGCGGGTAAATCCACCTTGATGGATGCGCTGTTGGGGCAGGGCGAGCAGGGCGAGGCAAGCACGTTAATCTCGGGTGAGCGAGCGTGCGGCGAAAATCTGGCCATTGGTTATTTTGCTCAGCACCAACTGGAGTCTCTGGATCTTGATGCCAGCCCATTTTTGCATTTACAGCGGTTGTCGCCAAGGGCTTCGGAGCAGAGTGTTCGGAATTTTTTGGGCGGCTTTGATTTTCATGGCGATGAGGCTTTAAGTCCCATCCGTACCTTTTCAGGCGGTGAAAAAGCCCGTGTTGCTCTGGCCGTGATTGCCTGGCAGAAACCCAACCTGCTCTTGCTCGATGAGCCAACTAACCATCTTGATCTGGAAATGCGCCAGGCTCTGACTATGGCACTGCAGAACTTTGACGGCGCCATTGTGGTGGTGTCTCACGATAGGCACTTGCTGCGTAACACTGTGGACGAGTTCTGGCTGGTTAATGATGGCCGTGTTGCCGAGTATCAGGGTGATCTTGAAGACTATGAGCGCTGGCTGGCGGATCGTCGCAAGGACGACACCGAGGCGCCAAAGCGACAGTCGGCTGGCGCTGTGAATGCCGCTGGCGGCGCTGTGGCAGTGCAGTCAGAGGCCGGAGTTGGTGAAAGCGCGGAAGATCGAAAGGCACGTAAGCGGGCGGAAGCAGCGCTCAGGCAGAAGCTGAGTCCTTACCGGAAGCAGCAGACGGCACTTGAGAAGAAGATGGAGTCGCTGAATGAGGTCTTGAGCAGCCTCGAAGCCCAGCTTGCCGATCCAGATTTGTACAGTGATACGTCAAAAAGCCAACTGAAAGAACTGATGGGAAAGCAGGCAGAGGCGAAAGCCCAGCTTGAGGATACCGAAGTTGAATGGCTGGATGTCAGCGAAACAGTAGAGGCGATGGAAGAAGAGCTGGTGGGCTAGCCAGCCCATCAGCCGCCGGCGAGCTCAAGCACAAAGTTCTGCTTCGCCAGATAATCCTGCTCGTTCTTCAAATCTGCAAGTGTTAAAGGGCGCTCGTCGAACCATCCTTCCGGAAAGGTCATTAAAAGGCCGTTTTCCCGCGGCTCTAGCGTGAAGGCCGGTGGTGGTTCCAGGTTGCGTGAGTGTTGAATCACCACCGCAAGGCGCACCAAAATACAGAGATGGCGCAGGCGACCTAGGTCGCTAGGGTCGGACCCATCAAAAATGGATGCGGAGAATTTGCGTCGATGGCCTCGCACCAGAATAGCCAGCTCCCGCTGAGCTTGCTGTGTGAAGCCCGCCATGTCCGAATAGCGCAGCAGGTAAGCACCGTGTTTGTGGTACTGGCTGTGGGATATGGCAAGGCCAATCTCGTGCAGTTGGCACGCCCAGCGCAGCACTTCTTCATCGGCAACTGTATCCAACCCCCAGGGGCCGGCAATTTGCTCCCACGCGGCAGCTGCGGTGGCTTCCACGGCGGCGCCTTGGCGCTGTTCTACGTGGTGCCGCTCTTGCAGAGCCGAGATGCTGCGCTCCCGCACATCTTCATGCTGAATCCGGCCGGCAATACCGTACAGCAAGCCTTCTCGGAGCGCGCCGTCGGTAAAGGTCATATCCTGAATGTTCAGCGACTGAAACGCCCCCATAAGGATGGCAAAGCCCGCAGGGAAAATGTTCTGCCGATCCGGGCGCAATCCTAAGTCGCCCAGCTTTTCCACACTACCCATGGCTACTAGCCGGCGGCGAAGCTCGTCCATGGCACTCCAGGTAATGGTGCCGTCGGTTATTTTCAGTGTTGCCAGCACCTGGCTGATCGCTTTAATTGAACCAGACGCACCCACAGAGCTCTGCCAACCCACCGAGCGGAAACGCCTTTTGATGCTCAGTAGCTCCTGCTCGGCATGCATAATGGCATTGTCCATCTGTTTGCGTGTAATCCGTCCATCGGCAAAATACCGATTTCGGAAAGACACGCAGCCCATGTGCAGGCTTTCGAGCTCCTGCGGTTCAAACCGCTCGCCGATAATCAGTTCCGTACTGCCACCACCTATATCGATCACCAAGCGCCGCCCGGCGTCATCAGACAGCGTGTGTGAGACGCCCAGATAGATCAGTCGAGCTTCTTCTCTACCGGCAATGATTTCAACCGGATAACCCAGAACTTCTTCAGCCCGAGCGATAAACTGACCGGCGTTGCGCGCTATTCGAAGTGCATTGGTGCCTACTATTTGAACACCTTCCGGCGGCGTACCGTTGAGTCGCTGGGCGAACCGGCGTAAACAGGCAAGGCCTCGCTCCTGGGCTTCCTCGGTAAGGCAGTTCTCCGAATCAAGGCCATCGCCGAGCTGTACCTTCTCGCCCATTTTCTCCATGGTGCGGATCTCGCCGTGCACGAGCCGAGCTGCAACCATATGGAAACTGTTAGAACCCATGTCAATGGCTGCCAGCATATCCGGAGCGGGGGCAGCATTTTTGGCGAGAGAGGTGGCTGGCACAGTGGTCAGAATCCTATGGCATGAAGGTGCGCGTACTATAAGCGATAATCCCCGGATCTGTCAGCACATGCCTGAGTTCGATAGCCGCACAAAGCTGGGCGAATTCACTGGGGCCAGAAGAATGCGGATTCAAGCCGTTGGATCTACTGCTTCACATACACGGGATCAATCGCGTAAAGTAGTCGCTAATGTGATGGGCGTGAACGGTTACCTTCCAGGCAGCGGTAGCCTTCAGCAACAATCAACGGCACGTGCATGCAGGCATCGAATTAAAGATTGGAAGCCTGGTGCAGTGCATGAATCAGGAAAATGAAATGAGCGGAAATATCGTAAATGTAACGGACGCATCCTTCGATCAGGACGTACTTCAGTCTGACGTGCCCGTGTTGGTAGATTATTGGGCGGAGTGGTGTGGTCCCTGCAAAATGATTGCCCCCGTGCTAGAAGAAATTGCCGACGAATACGATGGCAAACTTAAAGTGGCCAAGCTCAACATCGACGAAAACGAGCAGACACCGCCGAAGTTTAATATCCGTGGTATTCCGACGCTGATGCTGTTCAAAAACGGCAACGTCGACGCGACCAAAGTGGGCGCGTTGTCCAAATCTCAGCTCGCGGCATTCCTGGACAGCAATCTCTGATTGCATCCTGATTGCTCTAAAACCGCCCCTGGGCCTAGCTCTTGGGCGGTTTTTTATTATCGGGCGTCATGAAAGCGCCAAACGTTGGCCGTGAGATCTGCAATGACTAAAGCACAGCCGAAAAAGGCCTGCAGCCTGCTCCTTGCAGGCGGCGCCGGAACCCGTATGAACGGCCAGGACAAAGGCCTGATGCGCTGGTGTGAACACCCAATGGCCCACTGGGTAGCTGAAGCTCTCAACACTGCAGCGGCCCCGCTACTAATCAGTGCTAATCGCTCCCTGGAAGAATACCGCCTACTAGGCGAGGTGCTCGAAGACTCCGCCGAATTCAAAGGACAAGGCCCCCTCGCTGGCCTTTTGGCAGGCCTGGCAGAAGCCCAAAAACGCGGTTTTGACGCTGTACTCGTATGCCCTTGTGATACCCCTGGCATACAGCCAGACGTATTCCAACGACTACTCACCACCTGGCATGGAAACCCGGACTTACCGGTTATTGCCGAATGCGCCGGCAGGGCACATCCATTACACGGCATATACCCGGTTTCACTCATCAGCCTGCTGGAAAATCAGCTAAGAAACGATAATCGTAGGGTGATGGTGTTTGCTGAAGCTGCGGGTGCAAAAACATTGGATTGCCCAGGTGCCGCAGACGCGTTCAAGAATAGAAACCGACCCGAAGATTTGACAAGCTAAAAGCTACTCGTTCCAAGCCTCGCCACGAGCAACATCAGACGCTTTCTGTGCCACCCAGTGCTCCCCGTTATCAGACAGCTCTTTTTTCCAAAACGGCGCCGAAGACTTCAACGCATCCATAATAAACTCACAAGCCGCAAACGCATCGCCCCGATGGCCGCTGCAAACGCCGACAAACACAATCTGCTCCTGTAGAAGCAATCTACCAACACGGTGAATCACCCGAGCCTTACGCACATCCCAGCGCCGCGAAGCCTCCTCAATCAGGCCTGCAATCACTTGTTCGGTCATTCCCGGGTAATGCTCCAGAAATAACCCCAATACATCCTGGGTGTCGCCGCTGTCGCGCACCAGGCCCGTAAACGTCGCTATCGCTCCCGTTCCGGCACCGCTGTCACGCAGCGCCGTATACTCCGCGCCGGTATCAAAGTCTTCCGTTTGAATGCTGATCATCTTAACCCCCGGTTACTGGTGGGAAAAAAGCCACTTCATCCCCAGCTTTCACAGACGCCCCGGGCTTTGCCATGGCCTGGTTGATTGCAATCATCACCGGCTGGCTGCCTTGCAGCTGCGCCCAGGGGCCGCCACGGCTAGCCAGAGTGGCAAGCAGGTCGCCAGCTGTCTGATCTTTATCGGCCGGTAGTGTGAGTTGCTCGGTATCCAGCTCCTCACGGAGCCGCGCGAAAAAACGGACGGTTAGGGTCTGGTCGGTCATATCAGCTCAACAACTCGGTGAATGGGAAGTAGGTCAGCAGATTGCCCTCGGCAACCATCGTGTGCTCGGGTACCACCGCCAAGCCGCCGGCCCAGCAGGCAGAGCTCAACACGCCAGAGCTCTGGTTCAGGTACGCGCTGACCTGGGTCTTGCCGTTAATAGATTCTGTACGCGCACGGACAAACTCTCTACGCACCGAGGGCGAGGTAACGTTAAACGCCGCAGGCAACTGCTGCCCCACAGGGTGAACCTGCAAGCGGCCCTGGCAAGTGCGTATGTAAGGCATGCCTACAACCAAGAACGTGACCAGCACCGCAGCCGGGTTGCCGGGCAGACCCAGTACCGGCGTGTCGTTGATCGCCCCGAATGCCAGAGGCTTGCCGGGTTTGATCGCCATGCGCCAAAGAGAAAGCTCGCCGGCTTCCTCCAGTACAGCGCGCACATGGTCTTCTTCGCCCACGGAAACGCCACCACTGGTGATGATCAGATCTGCCTGTGCTGCGGCACGTCCCAGTGTTTCTCGGGTGAGGTCGCGCTTATCTCGCAAGGTTTCACAAAGAACAACGTCACAGCCTGCCTCTGCCAGTAAGCCAAGCAGGGTGAAGCGGTTGGTGTTATAAATTTGCCCGGGTTCCAGGCGGGTTCCCGGGTCGACCAACTCATCGCCGGTGGATAGAATCGCAACCCGCAGCTTTTTCACAACCGCAACCTCAGCCACGCCCATAGACGCCAGAAGACCCATCTCCTGAGCTCGGATTTTTGTGCCTTTTGCCAAGGCTAAGCTGCCCTCAGCGAGATCCTGACCACGCCTGCGAATATTCTGGTCGGTTTTTACCTCGGCACTGATCAGAATGCCGTTATCCGTGACCTCAACGCGCTCCTGCATAACGACCGTGTCTGCGCCGGCTGGCACCTCGGAACCGGTGAAAATGCGGGCTGCCGTGCCGGGTTTCAGAGGGCTGGGCGCCGAGCCTGCAGGAATTCGATCGGAGATAACCAGCGGCTGGCCAGCTGTGTAATCCTCTACTCGTAGGGCGTAGCCATCCACCGCACTATTATCCGCTGGCGGCACATCCGCAGGAACCTGATAATCCTGCGCCAGTATCCGGCCCAAGCTTTCAGTGAGTGGCAAAAGCTGCGTGCCTGTTATCACCGGCGCTTTGCCCAACAAGTGGGCGATTGCGTCTTCTACCGGCGTCAGATTGGCGGCCATGATGTCTCTCTCCGTAGTCTGAATTAGCGGACGGCGCGTGTGCCGATAACCTGTTGAAGGCGCTCAACCGCGCGCGCCGGTTTGCGACCAACCAGGGCTGAGAAATTGCACGGACCGTGCCGGCTGTCGAGCTGTGTATTCAAAATGCCGTGCCAGCCGGTTCGGCAAGCTCCGGTGGAGCCGGGCAGACAGAAGATCGCCGTATGGTTGGCCAGGCCACCAAAGGCTCTGGACTGAATGGTCGATGTGCCGATTTCTGCAGCTGACAGGCGCCGGAATTCTTCGCCAAAGCCTTCAATAGTCTTGTCTAGTAAGGGAGCAACGGCTTCTGGTGTGCTATCGCGTTCGTGAAAGCCGGTGCCGCCGGTAATGATCACCACATGAACATCCGGCTGTGCAATCCAGGAAGACATAGCCGCGCGAACCAGGTACACATCGTCCGGTAGAATGCGCCGAGAAACCAGATGGTGCCCGGCTTCTATGACACTGTCCTCAAGAAACTGACCGGAGGAGTCTTCTTCAGGGCCACGGGTATCTGAGATTGTTAGAATGGCGATGCTGAGAGGTTTGAGTTCAACGGTGCGTTCACTGCTCATGTAAGAGACTCCGAAAATCACGTAGAAGATTGTCTGCCAGTATCGCCATGAGCCGCCAGAAATGAAAGGGAGTAACCCATCAGGGGGAGGCTTAAGAGTACGGAAGGCGTCCATTTGGTCGCATTTTTGGAGTTAATTTGGGCGGCGTGCTTGACATTGGCGGGCAAGGTAGCAGATTATCTGTCTTGTCCTGCGAACGGTTGTTCCCACTCTACTGGCTCCAGTTTTCATTCCGGATTTTATCCGCACCGGATGCTCCATCGGCCAGCATCTGTTTCGACAACGATTTTCAAAATACGTTCAGGGGCACCCCTGTCATTCCAATATCCGTTTACTTCCATTCCAGAAAATCTAATAACTTATGAACCTTACCGAACTCAAGCAGAACTCCATGCCCGAATTGCTCAATATTGCGCAAGAGATGGGTCTCGATAATTTGGCACGTTCGCGTAAACAGGATGTGATCTTCACCATTTTGAAGAAGCATGCTAAGAGCGGCGAAGACATATATGGCGATGGCGTACTGGAGATCCTGCAGGATGGTTTCGGCTTCCTCCGCTCTGCTGACGCCTCTTACCTGGCTGGGCCAGATGATATTTATGTCTCCCCCAGCCAGATCCGCCGTTTCAACTTGCGCACCGGTGATACCGTTGCTGGCAAAATTCGCCCGCCCAAAGACGGTGAACGTTATTTTGCGCTGTTGAAAGTCGCCGAAATTAACTTCGACAAGCCGGACAACGCCCGCAACAAGATCCTGTTTGAGAACCTGACACCTCTGTTCCCCGACGAACGGATGCAGCTGGAAGCAGGTAACGGCAGTACTGAAGACTTGTCTTCTCGTGTGCTGGATCTGGTTGCGCCTATCGGTAAAGGACAGCGAGGCCTGATCGTATCCCCGCCCAAGGCCGGTAAAACTCTGTTGATGCAGAGCATTGCTCAGTCGATCACGCGCAACCATCCCGAGTGCCATGTCATGGTGCTTTTGATTGATGAGCGTCCGGAAGAAGTTACCGAAATGCAGCGCACAGTGCGTGGCGAAGTGATTGCCTCCACCTTTGATGAGCCACCTGCACGTCACGTTCAGGTGGCGGAAATGGTGATCGAGAAAGCCAAGCGTTTGGTTGAGCACAAAAAAGACGTGGTTATCCTGCTGGATTCCATCACTCGTCTGGCTCGTGCCTACAACACGGTGATTCCATCTTCGGGCAAAGTACTGACCGGTGGTGTGGATGCTCATGCCTTAGAGAAGCCCAAGCGTTTCTTCGGTGCAGCTCGTAATGTAGAGGAAGGCGGAAGTCTGACGATTCTTGCGACGGCTCTGGTGAACACCGGTTCCAAAATGGATGAGGTGATCTACGAAGAGTTTAAGGGCACAGGTAACATGGAAGTTCACCTGGACCGTAAGATTGCTGAGAAGCGTGTGTACCCGGCTATCAACATTCGCAGTTCCGGTACGCGCCGCGAAGACCTGCTAATGAGCGAGGCGGATATCCAGCGTGTGTGGATTCTGCGTAAGTTGCTGCACTCTATGGATGACGACACCGCCGCCATCGAGTTCTTGCTTGATAAACTGAAAGACTCCAAGACTAACGACGATTTCTTCCAGTCGATGAAGCGCCGTTAGAAGTTAGAGTCTTGGCTTGGCGCCTCAGGGATATCGTGGCTTGCAGCACCGGGGACACCCTCCCCGGACACGCCGTGAATACATCCCTGTAGGCTTGGTCTTGCCATCCTTGGCAAGACACAGTCCGGGGAGGGTGTCCCCGGTACTGCCGATCAAATTTTGTGCGCGCACATACTGATTACAGTAGAGCTTTAATGCGTTTTGGCATTCAGGTAACTGGTGATCAAATGAACAGGGTGGGGGACGCCTTGCTCAGACCGTGCATTGCCAGGGATGGCAATGCCGAGCCCCCAGGGATGGGTTTACGGCGTGTCTGGGCAAGGCGTCCCCCATCCTGTTCTTGCACTTAGTCAGAACCAATTTCTTCGAATCCACGTACATTGCCGGAGCTAACCGGAGCCGAACATGAAATACAACGACTTGCGGGACTTCATTGGCCAGTTGGAGAAACTGGGTGAGCTGAAACGTATATCAGTTGAAGTAGACCCCCATCTGGAAATGACCGAAATCTGTGACCGTACGTTGCGAGCAGGTGGGCCTGCGTTGTTGTTTGAAAATCCTAAAGGCTACGACATGCCGGTGCTTGCCAACCTCTTTGGCACCACCAGACGAGTGGCCTTGGGTATGGGGCAGGAAAACGTAACCGCGCTTCGGGACGTCGGCAAACTGCTGGCGTACCTCAAAGAGCCGGATCCGCCCAAGGGCTTCAAAGACGCGATTGAAAAACTGCCGCTGCTCCGGCAAGTGATGCGTATGAGCCCGAAAGTGCTCCGGTCAGCCCCCTGCCAAGACGTGGTCATCGAAAAAGATAAGGTCGACCTGTACCAGATACCGGTACAGCACTGCTGGCCTGGCGATGCAGGGCCATTGGTTACCTGGCCGCTAGTGATAACCCGCGGGCCTCACAAAGAACGGCAAAACCTTGGTATATATCGCCAGCAGCTGATTGGCCGTAATCGGCTGATCATGCGCTGGCTAAGCCATCGTGGTGGGGCGTTGGATTTTCAGGAATTTCAGAAACAAAACCCAGGCGAGCCTTACCCGGTAGCGGTTGCTTTGGGTGCAGACCCGGCCACCATTTTGGGTGCGGTGACCCCGGTACCCGATTCGCTGTCAGAATATGCATTTGCAGGCTTGCTGCGGGGCAGTCGCACCGAGCTGGTACAGGCTGGCCTTAGTGGCCTACAAGTGCCGGCCAGCGCCGAGATTGTTCTGGAAGGCTTTATTTATCCGGACGATCATGCACCTGAAGGTCCGTTCGGCGACCATACCGGCTATTACAACGAAGTGGATGAGTTCCCGGTATTTACCGTTGAGCGGATAACCCACCGTAAAGACCCGATTTATCACAGTACCTACACTGGTAGACCGCCCGATGAGCCAGCTATTCTGGGCGTGGCGTTGAACGAAGTGTTCATCCCTATATTGCAGAAACAATTCCCCGAAATAGTGGATTTCTACTTGCCACCCGAAGGCTGCTCCTACCGCCTTGCAGTGGTGACTATGAAGAAGCAGTACCCAGGCCATGCCAAGCGGGTAATGATGGGTGTATGGTCGTTTTTGCGGCAGTTTATGTACACCAAGTTCGTGATTGTGACGGATGACGATGTGGATGCTCGTAATTGGGAGGATGTGATCTGGGCCATAACCACCCGAATGGATCCTTCCCGCGACACCATGCTGGTAGAAAACACACCCATCGATTATCTCGACTTTGCCTCGCCTGTGTCTGGCCTGGGCTCTAAAATGGGTATGGACGCCACCAACAAATGGCCGGGCGAAACAACCCGTGAGTGGGGCGAGCCTATTGCCATGACCGATGCCGTAAAACAGCGGGTAGACGAGCTATGGGGTAGTTTGGGGATTGAAAATGCCTCCATTCGCCCCGATTAATATGGCCAACAAGTCAAGACGCGTAGATCTTGCCCCCTCCGGGCTCAGCTACACGGTAGCCGCCGATACAGATTTGCTCAGTGCAGCTGGCAGCGCAGGTATTGCCGTTCCATCTGCATGCAAAAACGGTGTATGCGAGCTTTGCGAGGCGCAGCTGCTTAGTGGCTCCGCCCTGAATACCCGAAACCAACAGATAATGACGCCCGGCGCGCGGCTGATGATGTGCAGAACCGGCGCACTTGGTGATATTGAACTGGAGATAACCGCCGTTATGGCAGCAGGAAAAAACCAGCCCAAAAAGTTCCAGGCAAACGTCGTGGATGTGCGTTCCATCAGCCACGACGTGTATCGGATTGAGCTTCAGTTGCCACGGCGGCGAGAACTGTCTTTTCACGCAGGTCAGTATCTATCGGTCAACCTGCCGGATGCAGACCCCTGTTACTTTTCCATTGCTAGCAGCCCGGCAGAACAGCACATAGAGTTGCACATCCAAGCCTCCCCGGAATGGGTGTCGGCGCAAAAAGTCATTGATGCGCTGACCTCTGGCGAAACAGTCAGTCTGGAAATGCCCCACGGTAAAGCCTGCTTGGCCAGCGCGCCAGCAAAACCGTTGTTGTTGGTTGCTGCCGGTACGGGCTTCGCTCAGGTTAAAAGCCTGGTGGATTATTTGCGCAGTACATCCTTTGCTCAGCCCGTAAAATTGTTCTGGGGCGTGCGGCGCCATGAGGATATGTACTTGAGATCCATGGCTCGGCAGTGGGAGAAAGACTGGTCGTCGTTCACATTTCAGCCTGTGGTGGGCGATGATGAGGATAGCGATTGGAGTGGGCATCACGATCAACTGGTGCGTGCTGTGCTGGCCTCTGGCATGGACTGGAATAACGTAGAAGTACACGCCAGTGGTTCGCCGACCATGGTCTACACGCTTATGGACGCTCTGGTGGAAGCCGGATTGCCGACTGACGGATTCTTTTCCGACGTGTTGGAGTACGCGCCTCGAGGCTAAGACAATAAAGATGTCAGAACACCGGTTCTGACATCTTTATTGTTCTGTCAGGCTTTTGGCATGGGCAGTTTCGGTAGGCTGTTGTCTTTTGCCAGCCCCTGCATCATAAGTTTGATGCTCATTTCTTCGTCACCCATGTGCGCGTTCAGGCGGCTTAGTTCTGCCAGAGTTTCCCGGCTGCGACGTGACCCTAAGCTGGTCTCGAAATATTCCCGGGCTTTGCCCCACAGCTGGTTGCGCAGGCTTAGTCTGCCAAGTGCCAGCAACAGTTCCGCATTGTTAGGGCGGTCTTTCAACCAATGCTCGGCGGTTAACAACTGCTCGTCCGGTTTGCGCCCTTCTATCCGGCCATATAGGTTAACCAGATCGTCGCTCCAGTGATTTTGCAGCACTTTGCGCAGCAGGATTTCAGTTTGGACTTCATCACCAAGACCGGCCAGCAGCCGGGCATAATCTCCGATGGTTTCCTCGTCTTTGCGCAGAAAGCCTGGAAGCTCATCCCAAAGCCGGGTGAGGGGCTCCAGCGACGCACTCGGATCTTCCTTTTGCTGGCGACGGCAGTCTTCAGCGGCTCGCTCTAAAAGGTTATGCCACACCTGCCGTTCAAGCTCTATCAGCTCTGATTCGGGTAGCACGCTGCGCTTGCGCAGCTCCGGCAGAAGCTTTGATAGCTCGCGCCAGTCTTCTAGGCGAAGATAAGTGTTTTTGAGCAGCTTGAGCACAAAGGGGTGATGCGGCGATTGCTTGCGCAACCTCACCAGAGTTGCGAGGGCCTGCTCCAAGCGATTGCCTGCAAGTTGAAGCTGGGCCTGAGTAATGCCTACGGCCATATCCGACCCTGGTGTGCTTTCAAACGCCTTCCTCAGCAGTTCGTCCTTGGCTTCATGGTCACCGCACTCAAAGGCTGCCTGGGCTGCCGCCAGATAATTAATCAGGGGAGTGTCGGCGTTGCTTGCGGCCGAGGTAAGCATTTTGCGGGCTCTTGGCCAGTTGCCTTCTGCCAGTGCCAGCAGGCCTTTAGTGGTGCGACGCCTTGCTCGGCGCTCTTTGCCACGAGACACCCAGCCGGCGACCAGCCCACTACCGTGCCGCATGCGGCGGAACAGGTTGATGGTTAAAACGATCAACACAATCACCAAGATAAGCAGGCCAAGGCCCACCCAGAAGTTGGTTTCGACCAAGTGATTGCCAAGGCTGATGCGAATGTAACCCAGGTCGTATTGCAGCCCCAGGGAAAGCCCGGTACCAATTAACAGGGCAAACAGGACGATCAGAAGGAGGCCGATCATGAATCATCGCCTCCGTTGGTCTTTGTGTCTTTTTCGTTCTTGTCCCCGTTCTCTTTATTGAGTCGGCCTGCGAGCCGCTCTTTGAGTAAGCCCAAGGATTTACTGATGTCTGGCAGGTCTGGGGCGACGTTGTTTTCGGTTAGTTCGTCCAGAGTATTGGATAGCGCGCTTACCCGTGAGTTGCTGCCGTCATACCATTCGTCAACCGCTGCCAGTGCTTTGGCAAGAGCGCGCTCATATACGGGCTGGTTCCCTCTGAGTACGGCCATTTCGGCTTCTTCCAGCATCAGTTGCAGGTTCAACCTCGCATACGCGCTTTGATCTGGCGAGAGCAGCGGCTTGACCGATTCATCCAAACGGCGAACCACAACAACCTGCATCAGCGTGGATTTAAATTTCTGCCAGCCTTCGGCCAGCATGCCTGGCTCACCGCCTTCGGATGGGGCGTCTTCCGATTGTGAGTCGCTCATAAATCCCGGAGCCTGTTCACCAATAAGCGCTTGGTCGGTAAGCTGGTGAACGCTGTCGATGGCGGCTTCGAGGGTGAGATAAAGGCCGGTCCTGTCGACACCGGCAATACCTTTAAGCGCGAGGACTTCCTGGGCCAACTGTTGGCGTATGGCGTATACCCCGATATCGTCAGACTCGTTGAGTACATCGTCAGTGGCTTCAAGTGCGGATAAGGCACCTTTAATGTCTTTTTCGATCAGCAAACGCTGGTTAGCGATGCGCAGCAGATACTCTGCCTCTGCCAGCAGCCAGTCGGTGCGGGTGCGATTTCCGGCCTCTAGCAATTCGCGGGCGTTGTGATCAATTTGACGCTGTTGGGTGGCGACCAGCTCTCGCTGAGAGGTGAGCTTGTCTTCCACAGACTGCAAGCGCTGGCCTTGCCGATTGCCACTGTCGCCATAACGATCCTCAAGCTGAGCAGTATCCTGCTGCAGGCTTTTCAGTGTCTGCAAGGTGGCCTGCTTATCGTTCCACTGTTGCCAGTTCCATAGCGCCAATACGGCGACACAGATCAGAGCAATGATGGCAACAATCCATAGGGGCCAGATTCTCTGGCGAGCGGGTTGTTCTTTGTCGATCCGGGCGGGTAATTGCTTTGTTGTTTCAGTCACGGGCGTCCTTACTTGGCTGTTCCGGAGCCACCGTCCCGGCCTGCCAGTTGTACTGCGACGGCGGCCACAATGTCAGTGTCGGCAAGGCTTCCTGGTATAAACGGTGCATTGAAACCCGCTGCGCGTGCCTGATCGGCGATACGCCGGGCGGGTACAATGACAAGTCTATCGTATAGATTATGGCTGCTATTCGCACATAGTGCGATGAGATTGTTCAGAGTTTCCCCGGAGAGCGCAATAATGGCCTCTGGTGCAAACTCACCGAGGGCTCTGTCGACCTCCACTGCAGTGTAGTCTGGGCAGAACCTCCGATAAAGCGGCATTATGGTTACGCGCGCGCCGCGGGCTTCCAGGGTCTTTCGGGTCAGCTCGCGCCCTTCCTCTCCCCGGGCAACCAGCACCCGCTCGCCGTTCAGTTGCGCCAGAGACGGCAGTTTAAGTAGCGCTTCACTGGTCCAACCCTCGTCGGGTTTGCGCGGGCTTAGCCCGAATTCGGTCAGTGCTTTGGCTGTGCCGGCGCCCACGCCGTACCATTTCAGGCCTGCAGGAAGCTGTGGCCACCAAGTGTCCAACTCTTCCAGCAAAAGGCGCGCAGCATAGGGGCTGACGGCTATCACGTGGGAAAATTCATCGAGACTCAGAATGGTTGTGCGTCGTTCCGGGGTCTCTGGCAGCGACTCTCGATCAACCAGCGGAAACACGTACGTCTCGGCACCGGCAGATTGAAACTGCCGGGCTAGCCGAGACGCTTCTGGTTCTGGCCGGCAAATCAGAACACGCCGGCCCGCCAGGTTGGGTGGGTCAGTGCGGAGTGTGGCCATAGATTTCAGCCAATACCTTGTCTGCACCTTGAGCCAGAAGCTCTTCTGCCAGTTCGCGGCCCAAGCGCTCGCCTTCAGCCCGGGGTACCCGGCCTTCTGCGCGGAGAATTAAGGTGCCATCAACAGCGCCCACCAAGCCACGCAGCCACAGGGTGGTGTCGTTGTCTTCGAGCAGAGCATAGGCCGCAATAGGCACCTGGCAGCCACCCTCGAGACGGCGGTTGAGAGCCCTTTCGGCTTTTACTCGGTCAGCTGAGTCGTGGTGGTTCAGAGGCTCCAGCATGGCGCGCAGTTCGTTGTCATCGAGCCGGCACTCGATGCCAAGGGCGCCCTGGCCGACAGCGGGCAGGGAGAGTGTGTCTGGCATGGAGTAACGAATCCGGTCGTGGAAGCCCAAGCGCTTGAGGCCAGAGCTGGCCAACACGATAGCTTCGTAATCACCGGCATCCAGCTTTGCCAGGCGGGTGTTGACGTTGCCCCGCAGAACCCGAATTTTCAGGTCTGGCCGGTAGGCCCGAAGCTGAGATTCCCGGCGCATGCTGGCAGTGCCAACCACTGAGCCGTGTGGAAGCGCATCCACGTTATCGTAGTGGTTGCTTACGAACGCATCTGTGGGGTCTTCGCGCTCACAAATGGCAGCCAGACCAAGGCCTTCGGGAAAGGTCATGGGCACATCTTTCATGGAGTGCACCGCCAGATCCGCCCGGCCATCGAGCATGGCCTCTTCCAGTTCTTTTACAAACAGGCCTTTACCGCCGATCTTGGCCAGTGGCACATCAAGGATCTTGTCGCCCTGGGTTTTGATCTTGACCAGCTCTACCACCACGTTGTCGTGGAGCCGCTCCAGTTCAGCCTTGATGAATTCCGCCTGCCACAACGCCAAGGCGCTGCTGCGGGTTGCAACACGAAGAGTTCGTTTGGACATGGTGCTCACTGCCGATTCTGAAAATGTTCGCCAAGGTTACCTTGTGGCGCCGAAAAAGTCCCGTGGTTGGCTGCTTTACACTGCCCGTTGTGGCAAGGTTTGTTGCGGTCAGCTCGGTTTAGCCAAGTTGCTGCGCCTGCAGCCATTGGCGCACGCTGGCGGTGTGCCGGCGGCTTACCTGGAGCTCGCCTAGATCATCCCTGAGCAGTACCAGGTTGCTGCCATCTGGCGTGCGTTTTAAAGCCTGAATAAAACGGATACCCACCAACGTGTTGCGATGAATTCGAAGCAACTGGTACGGATAGGCATTTTCCAGATCTTTCAGTGTGTAGTCAGAAACGGACTCTCCACGGGTGTGGTGAATGGTTACGTATTTCTGATCCGCCTGACAATAGCGGATCTCGGCTATATCTATTAGCTCGGTGCCCCGGTGGGTACGAACCGCCAGTTGCATGCCCTTCGGCGCGGCCCGATGTTTAGTCGTGTCAGCAAGACTGTTGGACAGCGCTCGCAACTGGACCCGATTAACCCGCTCTGCGCGGGCCAGTGCCTCTGCCAACGCTTCTTTGCGTACAGGCTTGAGCAGGTAGGCTGCGGCCTGCACGTCGAAAGCCTGTATCGCGTAGTTGTCGTACGCAGTGCAAAAAATGATAGCCGGTGGATTGCTGAGCTGGCTTAAGCGCGCGGCTGCCTCCATGCCGTCACGGCCGGGCATGCGTATGTCCAGCAGCAAAATGTCCGGCTCAAGTTCTGCAACCTGGGCAAGAGTCGCATCGCCATCGCTGGCCTCGCCGCATACTTCATATTCGGGCAGGCTCTCGGCCAGCCGCCGCAGGCGTTGCCGGGCCAGAGGTTCGTCGTCGGCTATTAAAATTTTCTGTTTGGTCATGAGTGCTGTGTGGTTTTTGGCAGTCTTAAGGTCACAGTGTAAACGTCTCCCTGATGACTGTGTTTCAGTACGGCAGCCTCTCCGAACAGCGCCTGCAATCGTGCCTGTATATTACTCAGAGCCATGCGGTTACCGTTGTGCTGGCTGGCGTTGCCGTCCGGTTTGGGGTTTTGCACCAGCAGATACACAAACTGGCCGCGCGCTTGGGCTTCTACGCGCACCGTACCACCGTCTGGACGGGGCTGTATGCCGTGATAAACCGCGTTTTCTACCAGCGGCTGCAGGGTTAGTGGGGGTATTGCCTGGCGCTTCAGTCCTTCGGCAATGTGCCATTCCAGCTTTAGGCGGGGGCCCAGTCGCAGGGCTTCAATAGCGAGATAGCGCTGGCACAAGTCCAGCTCTTTTGCTAGCGGGATGAGCTGGTCAACTGTACGCAAGCTGGCGCGAAACAGTTCCGAAAGGTCGAGAACGGCTTCTTCGGCCTGCTCCGGGTCAGAGGCAATAAGGCTGGCGATGGTGTTCATGCTGTTAAACAAAAAGTGCGGCTGTATCCGTGCCTGCAACGCTGCCAGATGCGCCTGCATTTCTGCTTCCCGTTGTTGTTGCCATTGGTATTGCAGATAAAAATAGCGCAATACCATCAGCACAATCAGCAGTGCCAGCAGCAACTTTTTCGCAATCGCCTGCCAGTCGATGATGCCCGGTTGCGGGCGCAAAACACTGTCGGCGAAGAGGCTGAAGGCGAGTACATCCAGCAGTACGATAGCTGCAATGGCAAGGGTGGCCTTAGCCACAGATATTTTGGCCAGCCGATCCCGTAGCAGGCAAATCAGCGCGGCGCTGGTGAGCGTAGTCCATTGCACAAACAGCGACAGGAGCGCGAAATAATTCCAGTCGATCCATCCGTTGCTGGCCTGAACAATAGCCAGCACAAGCACCAGAAGTTCGCTGGTGATCAGTAGCATGAAAACAGAGCGTACCCGGCAAAGGTCCGGTACGAAAAAAACCTGTATCACCGCTGCCTTGTCGCCGCTCAAGAGAGTCTCTTTTCTACGGGTCAGAACGCTATACTCCCGCCATATTCAGTGTAATTAATTCCCGCCAAATGCAGCATTCTCAGACGCTTGGTTGTCTTGAGAACGCGTAGGGCTGTCGGAGTAGACCTGAGGCGTCGCATTATTAGGGAATCAGCGCATAGCCACGATTGCCGTAGATGATCAGGTATGTCACCAAGTATTTATTCGGTATATCTCGTGATCAGGGTTTGGGGCCACCCAGTATCGTCTCAACCTGGTTGCCCTGTGGCAAGCCCTGCTTGACGCCAACCTCGCCGTTATCGTTCTTGTAAACAATCGTAGGGGTTGCGGAATAACCCAGCGACTTCATCAGGTCGTTGTTTGCGGCGACTTTTTCTCGCGCCAGATCGATCTTATGGGTGTCGATATTGCGACCGCACTGCACACTCGGCCGGAGATCCACCGGATTGCTGACCGATTGGCGAGGGTGATCGTACCGCTGGCGATCACGCTTTCGGCCGCGACCGCAGTGGCAGCGGCATCGGGAATCCACTTTCGCACGCAAGCGGCGTCAGGGCCGGGATCAACCGCCTTCGTAGGCGATGGCGTCAACGACATGCTTGCCATTGTACGCGCCGATGTTGGCGTGGCGGCGACTGATGCATCACCGGCCACGATCGCTCTGGCCGATGTGGTCATCGCCAGTGCCGGCCGGTTGCGCGTACCGTTACAGCGCTAAATTGGCGACCCATTTGGGTGATGTTATCTGCTATTAGTCTGACTTTGATATCGCAAGAGGTCGTCCTCTAGCGCTTTTAGGTCGTAGCCAGCAGAGTCGGCTGATGTTAACAACTCGGGTATTGGTCGTATATGAGCCTGGCTGTACGCCCAAAGGTGCGTGGCGCGTTTACCTGTGCGGCAATAGCTCAATATAGGTGCCGGAGACGACTGCAGAGCCTTAGCGAAGGCGTTGATGTCTTTTGGCCCATAGTTCCCAGGCTCAACAGGAATTTCATGCCAGGCCATAC
>JBQCZX010000015.1:0-37888 GCA_052089485.1 Marinobacter sp.
CCTTCTTTTACCTATTCCAACCCACCCCAATCACCGTTCAGCAGCTTTCTGGCTTAGGACTTCTAAATCCAATCAAGGAATGCGCAGAAATGTCAACAATGGCGAGGCTGAGTGAAGTTAATCTGAGTTAGCCTGGTACTTTTCGCAAGATTACCGACGAGTTGGACAAAGTATCAATCCCGGACGTAGTGTTTGAAATTCGAAATGAAAAAGGGCCCGCATCCGCGGGCCCGCAGTGGTTACTCACAATGACAAGTGACTTAACTGCCGGTTGCGCGCATGTGCTGCACGTTGAACATTTGTGGCTTGGACAGCTCAGGGTCAACCTGGCCCTTGAACTGGCCGGTGGTGCAGTGACTCGCTTGTACATCGATCATGCTGAACGAATCGTCGATAGACACGCCGGTGCCCTTGTTCTTGGGCAGATGGAAATCAGGATGGGCTTGGCCGATGGTGAAGGTTTTCCACATGCTTCCTTTACGGTCATAAGACACAGTGCGGGGAATGGTGAAAGTCTGGGCATCCATGTAATGAACGCGCTTCGACAATGGGTGGCTGTCATCCACCGGTACCGACTCTACTTCGTATACTTTGCGCAGTTGCCAAGTGATATCCGGGAAGCAGCCACCCTGGCCGTTAAAAGCAACCACCTGAAAACCATCGCCATCTTCATGGGTTTTAGTATCAAGGTTCATATCGTTGTGGTTGTAAAACGGCATCAGCATGTAACGGGTGCCCTTATAGGTCCAGTCCATGTCTGAGATGCGGCCATTGTAGCCCTCAAAATCTTCAATCATCAGATCCGAGCCCAAGAACGCATCAGTAACCTGCCCTGTTGCCAAACGGCGCACACGACGCTGGAAACCAAGGTAGAGCCAAGAGTTATCTCGTTTAAGGTCATCTGCTGCGCGGTGGATCAGCAACTGGGTATTGCGCACGTCCGCTGGAGCAAGCACCTGAACATAAATGGCGCGGAACAGGTCAGATGGGTTGGGCGTGATTTCTGGTGTTGGCTCCTGAATCACGCGGCCCTTATAGTTTAGGAAGTGGAAATTGAACTTGATGGTTCGCTCAACCTTGCCGGAATCCATATCCCGGTATTTCCAATAGAATGGATAGATGGCAGCGCTGTCGCCCCAGTTGTAACCGTACTTGTAGTTCCAAGCCAGTTTTTCGCCAGCACGTGGGTCATTGGCATCCGGCTCCTGCGGAAACGGGCGGCCAGCTTCCCAGCCGTTGATTTCACCAACCTTCTCGCCCAGAGACACATGGCCCAACGAATCACGGGATGCCCCGACATAGGCTGGATGGAGATCAAACGAGGTGGTTTCTCCAACGATCATCGATGTCCAGCCTTTCTCAATGAACTTGAGAAAGGCTGGGTCAATGATGTCCTTGAATTGATCCACGTTGGACTGGTCAATGGTTATGCCTGCACTTAGGCCTTCATGGCTGGGTTTCCCATCGTTGTACGGATGAAAGGAGTTGTTGATTACTTCTTCATTGGCGTAGGCGCTAGCGGAAAAAATTCCCGCCGTTAGGCCGATTATCAGACCGTTGAACACAGATTTTTGCAATGTTGTTTTCATAATATTTCCTGTTTATCAGAAGCTGTAGCGAGCAGTCAGCTGGATTTCGTCTTCTTTTTGGGCCATACCGATGGGGCCAGACTTGAAGCGACCGAGGGGTTCAAAGCCTGAAAGACCTGCAGATTCACCCGGTTGATGGCCTGCAACCCCCGGTGTTTGTGTGAATGGGTCAAAAGGGTTGCAAGAGCGACAGTCGTCGAACTCGCGTGAGCCAGTGCCTACCTTGAAATTGCCGCCCAAGGTCAGCTTGAAATTATCGTTTACCAGCCAATCAACAGAGGGGGCGATGGTCGTAGCCTGAGCCCGTATATCGTGAGCAGTAATAATTTTTGGAGTCAGGCGACCATTCATGTAAAAGCCTTGCATTAAAAGCGTGGCTGTCCAGTTATGCTCCCAGTTTGGGATACCTGCTTCCCCATAGGCTCTTTGCTCGCGCTCGTGATCGAGTATTTGCTCGCCGAAGATCTGGCCGGAGAACAGGAACGAGTTATCTTCGTTCAGGAAGGGGATGGCGATGTTCTTGTCTGCACCAACAACGTATCGAAGAACGTCAGACTCGGAATAGAGCTCTTTACGAAGCGTGTTCGCGAATTCCTCGCCCGTGGTGTATGCAGTCTCTACCCGAAAGACCGTGTCGATACCTTGAGAGTAATAATCCACGGAGCCTCCAACTAGGTTGACTCTAGGAAAATGGATGTCGAAGGCAATCAGGCCTGGCCAAACACCCGTCGCGCCGGTAAAGCTATTTTCAGCTGGGATGCCACCTCTAAGCGTTGGCATCTGAGAACGGTAGGTGAGTGCGTTGAGTGAGAAACCCAGGTCACCATAAACGCCTTCCATTTTCAGGCCCAACTGAGTATTGGAAAGTTTCCAGCCAGGCATGTGAGCCTCGCGAATACCTATTTGGCCTGGGCCGAAGTCTGTTGCTGCACCGCCGGCGGGCGTGGCACCCGCGAAATTGGCTACAGTGCCACCATTTTCCCAAAGGTTGTTCATGCCCCGGAAGAAGCAACCAGCGTCAAGAATCACGTTGGGCTGACCACACTGCCCCAGATTATTCGGGCGGAATTTGTCGAAGTTCCACACCAGTTGGAAGTTGAGATCATCGAAGGCGAAGCCATCGAATATTTCGGTTGGCCCCATGCGGTAATCCGTACGCAGGATCCACATAGGGATCCGGATGTCTTCCAACTCGTCGTAGATATTGTTACGGGAGTAATCAACCGGGTTGATGACATCCAAAACCCGGAACAGGTCGGTTCTGCCCCAGATAACCTGCTGCTTGCCGAGCCGTGTACTGAGGATATTGCCGCTATCAAAGTTCAGGTCGAAATCGACATAGGCCTCACGAATGAAATCAGCGCGATCATTGAATTCCTGGAATCGAAGATCGTTGGTGGTCTTATCCATATAGCCATCAATACAGCCACGGGAATCCACGTCGCAAGGGCGAACCGGAACACCGAAGGCTACACCGTTGTCCTGCCCGTGCAGGTGCTCACCAAGAACCACCATTCCATCATTGGGGTTCTGGTTTGTGTCAAAACCCAAAAAGGTGCCTGGGGGGGCGATTCCGCCTCCATGAGGTACGAACCCACCTCCAGGTGCACCCTGGAGTTGAATAGGGCCGCCAGCCTTTTCTCCGTACTCCCTATCGTTTAAATCATAAACTCCGTCGTAGCTGCCACGGAGCGTAGAGTTGAAACGCACATTACTGAATATGCCTACATCACCTGCATTGTTTTCCAATTCAAGCTGCAATGTGTTTCGGAACTTGGAAAGAGCTGCGTCTTTCCGCCCGTAGGTGGCATTCTCAACGTACCCGTTAACGCGGGTGTCATCTGCGGCCAAGGTGCTGGCTGTTGGTAACAGCGCCAGGGTGGCACTACCCGCGAGGGTATAGCACCAGGCCCTCAGGCCTTTTATTATTGTTTGCATGGCAGGTCCTCTTACAGGTTTATTGGAGTTTGATACCGGGCCTATGCTCGGTATGGTTCTCCGGGCACGAACCCATCATTCTGCTCCCGAGAAGGCTCAGACGATGGAGATGGTGTTGGTGGGTGACGGCCGGCATGAAGAATGCCGTCGTCGTCGGCGTAGACATCCGTGACAAAACGAGGCTTGAACGCCAGCACCCAGGAGGGCACCAGCAGCATGGCGGCAATGCCATTGATCACGATCATCACGCATAGCAGCAAGGCTGCGTCGGCCTGAAATCGCAGGTCCGAGAAAATAACCCACATAATGATGCCGGCCATTAACGCCAGTGCGGTAAAGCTGATGGCCATGCCTGTTGTGGAAATAGAGCGTCTGACAGCCTCACGGAGATTGCCGTGCCGGGCCATTTCTTCCCGGATGCGGTCCATCATATAAATGGAATAGTCGATGCCCACACCAATGCCCACCGCAATCACTGGAACGGTGTTGATGTCGATACTCAGGCCGTTGAGCCCCATGTACGCATAGGTCAGTGTGGTGGCAAACAACATTGCCAGAAGCATCATCATGCCGGCATGCCAGGAGGTGTAGAACAGCATTACGAAGATGAAAATCAGCAGGAATACCAGTGGAAGCACGATCAGGTTGGTTTCAAAGGCTGATTCGTTCATCGCTGCGGCAACGCCGAGGGTGCCGCCGGCCAGGCGTATGGTCAGGCCTTCAACACTGTCGCCGTTTTCTGCGATCCACTCCTTGGCCATGTGAATAGCGCGGCGGATGGTTTCACCCTGTCGATCCTTGTAGTAGAACACCAGGTTGGCGATGCGATCGTCGGTGTCGTTGAATTCATCAAGTGCCCCGGGAATCGGGCTGGAAGCCATGTATGTAAACATAAGGCCGCCAACGTAACCGGCATCGTGCGGGATCTGATACCAACGCGGGTCGTTGTTGTGCATCAGGCGGTTGACCTGTTTGACCAGATCCGGAAGGCCCTTGCTGCCGCCTACTTCCGGGTCCGTTAGCATGTGGGATTGCAGGTCTGACAGGGCTGCCAACACTTCGGGTCGTTTCAGGCCACCTTTATCGTCGGTTTCCGCAACAATGTAGAGCTCCTCAGAGCCAGGAAAACGGTCGTTCACCACACGTGACGAAACATTGTAGTCATGGTCGGGATACAGAATCGGCGATCCAGGCTCTGAATCGCCGATCTGCACATTGGCGGCCGCTAGCAGCCCTGCCAGCATGGTCAGGGCCGCCACGCTCAGGACGATCTTTGCAGCACCGGGGCGGGTGACGGTGCGAGCGCAGCTGGCTCCAATGTGACGCAGGGCGGTTTCGCGAATTTCCGGACTTTTTGGCGTAGGTAGAATGGACAGCAGCAGAGGCACGCCTATTAGTACGGTAAAGATCACGGTAATCGCCCACAAGGAGGCGTAGATGCCCAAATGTGTGTTCAGAGGTATGGAGCCGATCGCAATCAGGGACAGGCCGATGGCATCGGTAACCACGCCAAGGGATCCGGGGCGGAACAGGCTGTCGAATGTCGCTTTTGCAGCCTCGGGTCCACTGCCACGCTCCACAGTTTCGGCGTAGTAACGTTCAACGAGCTGCACGCCGTGGCTCATCGCCCTGGCTGCAACAAGAAAGGGAATAACCAGCCCAAGTGGATCCAGGTTGTAACCGAGCAGGCTGATGATGCCGAGACCCCAGATGGTAGAGATAAGCACACCTCCCAAGGGAATCAGAACGCCGTAGGCTTTGCGGAAGTGGAAAGTAAGCAGCGCCAGCAGCGCGAGGATGGTGAAAATGAAGATCTGGAGAATTTGCTCCATATAGGTATAGGTCCAACCCACCAAAACCGGTTGGCCCGTGGCATAGATCCTCACGCCGGGCTGTTCTTCCTCGGCCCGCATTTGCTGCAGTTGTGCAAAGGTCTTCTCGTAATCCAGCTTGCCTTCAATGAGCTGCGCCTTGACCAAGGCCATTTTCATGTCTGGCGCCACCAGCGGGCCGTAAACCATTGGGTTTGCGGCTACGTCTGCCTTCATGGCCTGCAGGGCTTCCTTCGAATACTCGCCAGATGTTGAATCGTAATAGGGCTGCGAATTGATGCTGCCCACCTCGTTTAACCAGATTTTTCGGGTGTTGCGGTGAGTGACGCTGGATAGAAGGTTGTGATTGACCCCTGGCAGATTGTCGACGGCCTGAGTAATCCTGTCGATCTTGGCAAGTTTTTCGTTAGTGAAGATGTCGCCATCCTCAAACTCAATACCCACCACCAGAACATTGGCGCCACCGAAGCTGTCCTTGATGCTGTTATGTAGCTCGATGTAAGGGTGCTGTTGCGGCAGAAGATCGGCGAAGTCGGTATAGATCTTCAGCCCGGGAATGCGCAACGCGAACGCTAGCGTGAGAATGGCAATAACACTCAACACCTTGCGCGGGTTATTGAAAATCCAGAGCTCAAGCAGGTGCAGCAGGTGGGTAAAGCGATGCAAACCAGGCATGGTGGAGTTCCTTAGTCAGTGCTGGCGGAGAGTGCCACGGGAATTTCAAGGTTCAGCAAAAGACCACGCCCACCGGCGGCAAGCAGTTGGTTACCGGGAAGCAACAGCCCGCTTCGCAAGTAAAGGGGCTGGCTGGAGGTGGAAATTTTCTTCCAAGCATCATCGGTGTGTTTTAGCACTGTGGCGTTATCCGCCAGGGCATACAGCCGGGTAGAACCGGCTACAAAACCATAAATCGGAGCGGTGATTCCTGTAGGGGACTTTTCCCAACTCTGCCCGCCATCCACGGTGTGGTAGATAAATCCGTTAAGGCCGCCAGCCCAGCCCTCGTCCACCGAACGGAAATAACTGGTATGGGCGTAAAATTCATCAGGGAGGTAGCCGGCGTTATCCCAATTGGTTCCACCGTCTTCAGTCTTGAGTACCAGGCCGTATTCGCCGGTGATGAACGCATTATCGGAATCGATGAACTGCAGATTATTGAGTATGGCGTCCTCGTTGAGGGAGCTTTCAGTCCAGGTGTCACCTTGGTCAGCACTGCTTTGAATGGTGCTGAAACCGCCAGCAGCCCACCAACCGCCATCGGGGGCGCAAGCGGCGGTCATCATTTGTTCTTGGCTGGGAAGGGTGTGCGCTGTCCAGTTTTTACCGTTGGCATCGCCGTGCCATAGCTCGTTGTTGAAGGTGAGCGCGATAAAACTGTTGTCTGGACAAACGTCCAGAGCAAGAAAGCTATTTGAGGTTGGGGTCTGGCGACTCCAGCTCTCGCCGTCATCGGAACTGATCAGCAAAACACCATTGTTGCCAGATAGGATTGCAACCTCATCGTTGCGGGCCATTGCTTGATAAAAGTCTGTTCGCTGTAAAGCCCTTTGCGATTGCTCCCGAACCGCCTCCAGGTCCAGAGGGGCCTCGCAGCCCGTCATCAAAAGGGTAGACAGTCCGGCTGCCGACACGGCTTTGCCGGCTGTGCGCCATGTGCGCGTTTGGCATTTTATGTCACCGTCTTTGTTTTTGTGAATAAAGCGACTAACGGTGATGATGCAACGCTTATGCCATGCTTAAATATTTTTATTAAACGGTTGTAATATATACAAAAAATAAATTTCGGGTGGGTGGCGTAGAAAACTTGAGCAATTGATTTTAATCAAATGATTAAGAGGGGGTGGAAGTTGCTGATTTCGTGAAGCGGGAAACGTGGGGCCTTAGACTTCCTTGTCTGGGAGTGGTTTTCGACGGTTAGCTGTTCGCCAGAATGCCAGATTTTTTGAGGCGATAAGCCAGGGCGGGGCGGGAAAGTCCAAGAATCCTGGCGGCTCCAGAGACGTTCTGACTTGCATCATCCATTGCCCGCCGCATCAGGGTTTCTTCAACTTCATCCAGGCTGACACCACTGCTAATTATGTGCTCGGCCCAGTGACCGGATCCTGCTTGGGCGGCACCGGCGACAATCTGGCCCCCATTATCGATCATTTCCGAGGGCTGATGGAGTTCGCTTTCCGGGAATGCGGCGAAAAGTGCATCCTGGCTGATGGTCTCTTTATTGTCGGTGAGTATCACTCCCCGCTCAATTACGTTTTCCAGTTCCCGAATATTTCCAGGCCATCGATAGCGCAGGCACAGCTCGAGTGCTTTGTCGGAGAGGCCAAGTGTGCGTTTGTTATACTCAGTCTGGAACTTCTGGAGAAAATGCTCTGCCAGAAGCGGCAAATCTTCCAGTCGTTCACGCAATGCCGGGATCTGCACAGGAAAGACGTTGAGTCGGTAGTACAAGTCGGCTCGGAACTTACCTGCTTCGACGGCTTCAGCGAGGTTTTCGTTTGTTGCGGCGATAACCCGGACATTTACGGGGCGGGTGCGGTTATCGCCAACTCGCTCAAGTTCGCCCTCCTGAAGTACGCGCAGCAGTGAGGCTTGTGCACGGGGGGGCAGCTCCACCACTTCATCGAGGAAGATAGTGCCACCGTTTGCCCTCTCAAAACGTCCCGGCCGGGATTGATTGGCGCCTGTAAATGCGCCTTTTTCCACACCGAAGAGCTCTGGCTCAATCAAATCAGGGGGGATGGCTGCACAATTTACTGCGATGAAGGGGCCTTCAGCTCTTTCACTGCGCAAGTGCACACTGCGGGCGACCACCTCTTTGCCAACGCCAGTTTCTCCCAATAGCAGCACTGAGACTTTGCCTTGTGCGGCCTTATCGATCATTTTGCAGACTTTGTTATAAGAAGCTGATTGGCCAATGCCATAGTATTGGCCTTGCTGTTTTTCGAGACTGCTGCGCAGTGAGCTGACCTGAGACTGTAGGTCGTACAGCTCCTCCATCATGGGCTCTTCTTTGAAGTAGCTGGAAAATTCTTCAGCATCCTCCCACTGCTCCGCGGGCTTACCTACGATAATGCATTTCTCGTCTCCGCAGCCTCTGCAGCTGATTTCGCGGAAAATAATCTCGCGTCCCATGAAGGCTGATGTGTAAGCGCATGCATATCCAAGCAGAGCCCAGCAGACCGGCTCATCCATCTGACCTAACTCGGTTTGGCAAATTTCCACTTCAAAGGAATCAACCCATTCTATTTTCGAGTAGAAATCGCCTGAATTTTGGTCGAGATCCACCTGAATCGGGATGACTTTGACCATGCCCTTCAGTGAGTGCAGTTGGGGTCCTGCCAGGAAAATATCGATTTCGTTGCAATGTGGACGAAGTTTGCGAGCTAACTCAGCATCTCGCAGCCCGGACTGGTACCCAAGACGTAAGAAAAAGCCTTTTGCTCTCTCGATACCCATGCTGTTGACCATCTCGCGTCGGAAAGCGGCCATCGCACTAACCGCCATCAAGAGCATGCGCTGCTCACCGAGCCAAATTTTCCCTTCTGAACTTAGAAACCTGATTTGATCTGTAAGGTCCTGGCAGTCCTGGTATTTCATTTTCGGCTTATAGCTGATGGCCATATTCAGACCCCTTGTTGTTTTTTGTTGAGTGGGCGCGAACGTTTCAACGTCGATGTATATAACACCTAATCGAAGTCAAAAATCAACCAAATGGTTAAAGTGCAAATTCGCTTAACGCATCAGCATTTGCTCACTTCCATCTGGTTTTTCATCAAATGATCAATTTGTTCCTGTTGGATCCAAGTCTGGAGATTCAGGTTTTACTAGGCTTCGGCTATTTTGCGATGGCTTGAATTATTCATTAAATCAATTAGTTGAGGATCCCAAATCTGACGGCTGATGGATTGTGGCACAGCTGTTGCTGAATGCTTAACAAGCCAACAACAAACGAAACGAGGTCAACGATGGAACAGCGAGCAAAGACCTTTAATGAATTTACCCGCTACATCCGGGTTCGCAGCGCGCCGGAAGATCGGTTCGTAGAGTTCGATTTTGCAATCGGCCACCCCGAACTTTTTGTAGAGCTGGTGCTGCCGCGGGATGCCTTCAAAACCTTCTGTGAACACAACAATGTGGTGCACATGGACTCTGACATGATCAGCCTGGTTGATGCAGACATGCTGAAGTGGCGATTTGGTGAGAAAGGCCGCCGTTAGATACAAGGGGTACTCGGCGCCAACATCCAATATACAAAAACAACGATGGTAGGGCAGAAATGACTATTGAGATAAAAACCACTTCGGTGGAACCCATCCGTAACACCTATTCGTCCATTGCACGCCGCTTTGGCGATAAGCCAGCATCCCGTTATCAGGAGGCCAGCTTCGATACTGCGGCCACGACCAACTTCCATTATCGCCCGCTTTGGGATCCGAAGCGGGCGTTGAACGACCCGAATATCACAGCTATTCGAATGGAAGATTGGTATGCAGTGACGGATCCACGTCAGTTTTACTACGGAGCCTATGTCGGCAACCGGGCAAAAATGCAGGAGGCCGCAGAAAGTAATTTTGCTTTCTGTGACAAGCGCAACCTGCTCACCCGTTTGCCCGAGGAAACTCAAAAGCAACTTTTACGTCTATTGGTACCGCTACGCCACGTAGCGCTTGGCGCCAATATGAATAACAGCAAGATTGCTGGTGATGCAGTTGGAACCACCGTTTCGCAGATGCACATGTATGCCGCTACGGATCACTTGGGAATGGGTCAGTATCTGTCGCGCATCGCTCTTCTTCTGGATGGCAGCACCGGTGTCGCACTTGATGAATCCAAAACCTACTGGATGGATGACGAATTGTGGCAGCCCCTGCGCAAGCTGGTAGAGGACACCTTGGTCATCGATGACTGGTTTGAACTCACCCTTGTGCAAAACGTCCTGCTTGACGGCCTTCTGTACCCACTGATTTACGACCGGATGGATGCCTGGCTGGGCGAGCAAGGTGCTGAAGATGTTTCCCTGCTTACTGAATTTCAGCGCGACTGGTTTAAAGAGTCCCTGCGCTGGACCAACGCGATGATCAAAACCGTTACGGGTGAGAGCGACGGCAACCGAGAGCAACTTCAAAGCTGGGTGGATCACTGGGAATCCCAGGCTTATGACGCGCTCAAGCCGATAGCCCAGGCTACAACCGGGTTGGACGCTTTGGATGAAATCCGCGCAGAGCTTTCAACCCGGCTTAATAAAGTGGGTCTTCAGAGTACAGGAGTTCAGGCATGAGTCAGAAAGTATTTATGGCGTTTCAGGACAACGACAACGCCCGCTATCTGGTTGAAGCGATTATGAAAGACAACCCGGAAGCCGAGCTGGAGCATCAGCCCGCCATGATTCGTATCACCGCCGAAAAGCGCCTGGTACTCAACCGGGAAACCATGGAAGAAACACTTGGCCGCGAGTGGGATATTCAGGAAATGCTGATAGACGTTATCAGTATTGGCGGCGGTGTCGACGAAGACGACGACCATTTCATTGTTCAGTGGAACTGATCGGGAGATCTAGCATGGCTACCAAAAACAAGAAGCTGAATCTTAAAGATAAATACAAGTACCTCACGCGAGATATGGCGTGGGATCCAACCTACCAGACAAAAGAAGACATCTTCC
The DNA here is from genome assembly GCA_052089485.1 of Marinobacter sp. Taxonomy (GTDB): domain Bacteria; phylum Pseudomonadota; class Gammaproteobacteria; order Pseudomonadales; family Oleiphilaceae; genus Marinobacter. Next base: position 11,021 of record JBQCZX010000015.1, read on the forward strand.
CGGATGAGAGTTTTGAGGGTATCAAGATCACTGATTGGGATCAGTGGGAAGATCCGTTCCGCCTGACCATGGATGCGTACTGGAAATATCAGTCCGAGAAAGAAAAGAAGCTTTACGCAATTTTTGATGCGTTTGCACAGAATAACGGCCATCAAAATATTTCAGATGCCCGTTACGTGAACGCACTGAAACTTTTCCTTTCTGGCATCTCCCCGGGTGAATACGCCGCATACCAAGGTTATGCCCGGGTGGGGCGCCAATTCAGTGGTGCCGGTGCGCGCGTAGCCTGCCAGTTGCAAGCGATTGATGAGTTGCGCCATTCGCAGACTCAGCAGCACGCAATGAGCCACTACAACAAGCACTTTAACGGCCTGCACGATGCATCTCATCAGCACGACCGAATCTGGTTCCTGTCGGTACCCAAATCGTTCTTTGATGACGCGCGGTCGGCGGGCCCGTTTGAGTTCTTGACGGCTATTTCTTTTTCGTTCGAATACGTGCTGACCAACCTGCTTTTCGTACCGTTTATGTCCGGTGCGGCCTACAACGGCGATATGGCAACGGTGACATTCGGGTTTTCTGCGCAGTCGGATGAAGCCCGCCACATGACGCTTGGACTTGAGGTCATCAAGTTCATTCTTGAGCAGCACGAAGACAACGTGCCCATCATCCAGAAATGGATCGATAAGTGGTTCTGGCGCGGTTTCCGGCTGCTGAGTCTGGTCGGCATGATGATGGACTACATGCTGCCCAATAAAGTGATGTCCTGGTCTGAAGCCTGGGAACTCTATTACGAGGAAAATGGAGGGGCCCTGTTCAAAGATCTGGAGCGCTACGGCATTCGTCCGCCTAAGTACCAGGACGTTGCAAACGCGGCCAAAAACCACGTTAGTCACCAGGCTTGGAGTACGTTTTATCAGTACAGCCAGGCCACTAACTTCCACACTTGGATGCCTGAAGAAGAAGAGATGACCTGGCTGTCCGAGAAGTATCCGGAAACCTTCGATAAATACTACCGTGCACGTTTTGAGCATTGGGACAAAGAACAGAAGGAAGGGCGACGTTTCTACAACAACACGCTGCCTCAACTCTGTCAGATTTGCCAGATACCGGTCATCTTCACCGAAAAAGACGACCCCAGTGTGTTCAGCCATCGCCAGATCAAGCACGAAGGTGAGCGCTATCACTTTTGTTCAGATGGTTGCTGCGACATCTTCAAGAACGAACCCGAAAAGTACATTCAGGCATGGTTGCCCGTACACCAGATTTATCAGGGTAACTGCGGCGGTGCAGATGTCGCGACAGTAGTTGAGAAGTATTACCACATAGTTCCTGGTGTCGACAACATGGAATATCACGGCTCGCCCGATCACCAGCGCTGGTTGGATATCAAAGGCCTGAAACCCTTGGCGAAGGAAGATCAGAAAGAGTCGGCCGCCTAATCCGGTTAGCCTGCCCTGCTTGCTTTCAGGGTAGGCGCCTATAACAAAAGGAGAGAACCATGAGTGTTATCGCCATTTCCGAGTATCACGCAGAACCCAAAGACCGCGTCGAAAATTTCAATGGCATGCAGCTACTGTATGTCTATTGGCCCCACCACCTGATGTTTTGCGCGCCTTTTGCTTTGTTGGTGTCACCTGATATGACTTTTTCTGCGCTAGTCAACGACGTCATCAAGCCCGCAGTTGCCGGTCACCCGGATGCGGAAAAGGCGGATTTTCTCAACGCCGAGTGGCGCTTGAACGAGGAGGATTTCACGCCGAATCTTGAGGCTAGCCTGGCTGATAGCGGTATTGACCACAAAAGCATGCTGACTGTTACCACACCGGGCCTGGATGGCATCCAGGGTTCTGCATCCTGAGGGTTGAGCGATGACTTATACCGTAACCATTGAGCCGATTGGCGAACAAATTGAAGTTGAAGATGGCCAGACGATTCTGCAGGCGGCACTGCGCCAAGGCGTGTGGTTGCCGTTTGCCTGCGGTCACGGCATTTGTGCGACCTGTAAAGTTCAGGTGTTGGAAGGTGACGTGGACATAGGTGAGGCCTCTCCGTTCGCGCTGATGGACAGCGAGCGTGATGACGGCAAGGTTTTGGCTTGCTGTGCCACCGTTGAAAGTGATGTCACCATCGAAGCCGAAATTGACGTCGATGAAGATTTTGAGGGTTACCCGGTTGAAGATTTCGAAGCAACCGTAACGGATATTGTGGATTTGTCGCCTACGATTAAAGGCGTGCATCTCAAACTGAACCGGCCAATGACCTTTCAAGCCGGGCAGTACATCAATATTGAGCTCCCAGGTGTTGAGGGTGCTCGAGCCTTTTCTCTGGCTAACCCCCCAAGTCGCCCCGACGAAGTGGAATTACATATCCGGCGAGTAGAGAGTGGCGCTGCAACAACCTACGTACACGAAAAACTGGCGGTGGGCGACGAGTTGCACTTGTCTGGCCCCTATGGACAGTTCTTCGTTCGTGGCTCACAGCCAGGTGATCTGCTGTTTATTGCGGGCGGTTCCGGGCTGTCCAGCCCTCAGAGCATGATTCGTGAACTGCTTGAACAGGGTGATGACCGCCGGATTGTACTCTTCCAGGGCGCCCGTAATGTGGCAGAGCTCTATAACCGCGAGCTGTTTGAATCACTAGCCAGTGATCACGAAAACTTCACCTACGTACCCGCACTAAGTGACGCAGACGGTGATCCCGACTGGCAGGGCTTCAAAGGTTTTGTGCACGAAGCTGCAAAAGCGCACTTTGATGGCCGTTTTTCTGGCCGCAAAGCTTATCTATGTGGCCCACCTCCCATGATTGATGCGGCTATTACGGCTCTGATGCGCGGCCGCCTGTTCGAGCGGGACATCTTTATGGAGAGATTTCTTACAGCAGCTGATGGCGCAGAAGATGTCCAGAAATCTGCCCTGTTCAAAAAGATCTGAGGGAGACCAGGCAATGGCCGAGTCTTACCAGATCACCGAGCAGCACAGTGGCCAGACATTCCGCTGTAAAACAGGCCAAAGCGTTCTCAAGGCCATGGAACAGCGCGGGCTTAAGTGCGTGCCAGTTGGATGTAAGGGCGGTGGCTGCGGCTTATGTAAGGTTTCCGTGATCAGCGGTGATTATGAGTGCGGAAAGATGAGCCGCGTGCATGTGCCACCGGGAGCGATGGAGCTGGGTGAGGTGCTGGCCTGCCGTATCTTCCCACTGACCGATCTAATTATTGAATGTCGTCCGCAACCTGCGGTCAGGCTCGCGAGCGAGCATACAACAACAAAAGTTATGAGGTAGTCATCATGAAAAAGGGTGTAATGCGTCCCGGCCATGTTCAGATCCGTGTTCTCGATATGAATGAGGCCCTCAAGCACTACAAAGACCTTGTAGGTCTGATTGAAATGGATCGCGATGACCAGGGCCGCGTGTACCTGAAGTGTTGGACGGAAGTTGATAAATTTTCCGTCGTGCTTCGCGAAGCCGAAGAGCCAGGCATGGACTTTATGGCGTTCAAATGCCTCAGCGAAGAGGTGGTTGATCAACTGCGTGATGAGCTCATTGAGTTTGGCTGCGAGGTAGAAGATGTTCCTGCGGATGAGCTCAAAGATTGTGGTCGCCGGGTGCGTTTTATCGCACCTACCGGCCATGCTTTCGAACTTTTCGCCACCAAGAAACAGACCGGCAAGTGGGGCGTTGGCAACCATAATCCAGAAGCCTGGCCGCGTGGGCTGGAAGGTATGAAAGCAACACGCTTTGACCATTGTTTACTCTATGGCCCGAACCTGGATGAAACCCTGAATTTGTTCCGTGAAGTCCTTGGTTTCGACTTGGCAGAGCAGGTGTTAGCACCAGATGGTATGCGAGTTGCCCAGTTTTTGACGGTCAGTACCAAAGCCCACGATGTTGCGTTTATTCACCACGAAGAGCCAGGAAAATTCCACCATGCCTCGTTTTTCCTGGAGACCTGGCAAGACGTGCTTAAATCGGCAGACTTGCTGTCAATGACTGATACGCCTATCGATATTGGCCCGACCCGTCATGGCCTTACCCATGGCCAGACCATCTATTTCTTTGACCCCTCGGGTAACCGTAATGAAGTGTTTGCTGGCGGTGATTACCACTATCCAGATCACGAACCGGTGACCTGGGATGCAGACGAACTTGGCAAGGCCATTTTTTACCATGACCGGGTGCTTAATGAGCGCTTCCTATCCGTTTTGACCTGATCTGACTCTAATTTGGCTTAGTGAGGCTTTACAAACATGAAAGAAATCAAACACTACATCAACGGACAGTATGTCGGGTCGGGCAGTGGCAAATTGTTTGATAATGTTGATCCAACGACAGGCACGGTGACCGCCAAGGTGCACGAGGCGGGACGAGAAGAAGTGGACGCGGCAGTGCAGGCAGCTAAAGCCGCTTTCCGTGGCCCCTGGGGCAAAATGACCCTGGATCAACGTAGTGCCATTTTGCATAAAGTGGCAGATGGGATTAATGCCCGCTTTGATGAGTTTCTGGACGCCGAGTGTCTGGATACAGGCAAGCCGAAATCCATGGCCAGCCACATCGACATTCCCCGTGGCGCAGCGAATTTTAAAGTGTTTGCGGACATGGTCAAAAGCGTGCCCACAGAATCGTTTGAAATGTCGACGCCGGATGGCACCGGTGCTATCAACTACGCGGTACGCCGACCCAAGGGCGTAATCGGGGTGATCAGCCCCTGGAACCTGCCGCTACTGCTGATGACCTGGAAAGTCGGGCCGGCCCTGGCATGCGGGAACACGGTTGTCGTCAAGCCTTCCGAGGAGACACCTACGACCACGGCACTGCTGGGTGAAGTGATGAAGGCCGCTGGCTTGCCCGATGGTGTATTCAACGTGGTTCACGGCTTCGGCGGTGACTCCGCAGGCGCCTTCCTGACCGAGCACCCTCTGGTGGATGGCTTCACCTTCACCGGTGAAACCGGTACCGGTGAAACCATCATGAAATCCGCCGCCAAAGGCATTCGTGACATTTCCCTCGAGCTGGGCGGCAAGAATGCCGGGCTGGTGTTTGCAGACTGCGATATGGACAAAGCCATTGAGGGCACTCTGCGCTCTGCGTTTGTTAATTGCGGTCAGGTTTGCCTGGGAACCGAGCGGGTCTATGTCGAACGCCCCATTTTTGACGAGTTTGTAGCCCGGCTCAAAGCGGGTGCGGAAGAACTCCGGGTTGGGCCTCCTAACGATCCCGAGGCCAACATGGGGCCACTGGTCAGCCTCAAGCATCGGGAAAAGGTGCTGTCTTATTACCAGCAAGCAGTAGATGACGGCGCGACGGTTGTCACCGGAGGTGGCGTGCCGGACATGCCGGCGGAGTTGGCAGGTGGGGCTTGGATACAGCCCACAATCTGGACCGGCCTGGCTGATGACTCAGCCGTAGTGACCGATGAAATCTTCGGCCCCTGCTGCCACATTCGCCCCTTCGATACCGAAGAGGAAGCGATCGAACTTGCCAACAGCCTTCCTTACGGGCTCGCGTCTGCGATCTGGAGTGAAAATATCACCCGTGCGCACCGTGTTGCCGGTCAGGTTGAGGCCGGAATTATTTGGGTAAACAGCTGGTTCTTGCGGGATTTACGCACGCCATTTGGTGGCAGCAAGCAGTCGGGTATTGGTCGTGAAGGTGGTGTGCACTCCCTGGAGTTCTACACCGAGATGAAGAACATCTGCGTCAAGCTGTGAGGAGTGTATGACCGCAAACGGCCGTTGCGGTCATTGGACCCAGGTTGAACACGCCCATCGCTTTGCTCGATTGGTTAACGATTTTCTTAATGAAGCTGACGCTATGGCTTCAGGAGCATATTAATGGAACAGAAACGAATTCAGGAACTTGGTGACGAGCTATACCAAGCGATGCTGGCCGGTGAAGCTGTTGATCCGCTGACCGGTCGTGGCGAAGAAATCAGTATTAATGATGCTTACCATATCTCCTTGCGCATGCTCGAGCGTCGGCTTGCCGCCGGTGCCTCAGTGATTGGCAAGAAGATCGGTGTAACCAGCAAGGCCGTGCAGAACATGCTCGACGTGCACCAGCCGGATTTTGGCTACCTGACCGACGATATGGTGTTTAACAGCGGTGAAGTGGTGCCCATCAGTGATCGGCTGATAGCACCCCGAGCAGAGGGCGAGATTGCCTTTATCCTGAAAAAGGACCTGATCGGGCCTGGCGTGACCAATGCCGATGTGTTGGCTGCCACCGAGTGTGTGATGCCTTGTTTTGAGATTGTCGACTCCCGCATCCGCGATTGGAAGATCGCGATTCAGGACACCATCGCTGATAACGCCTCCTGTGGCCTGTTTGTGCTGGGTGATCAGGCGGTCTCACCGCGCAAGGTAGACCTGGTTACCTGCGGCATGGTGGTTGAAAAGAATGGCGCTGTACTCAGTGCCGGTGCTGGTGCTGCCGCCTTGGGCTCTCCGGTGAATTGCGTTACCTGGCTGGCCAACACGCTGGGTGAATTCGGTATTCCGCTGAAAGCCGGTGAAGTCATTCTGTCTGGTTCGCTAGTGCCCCTGGAGCCGGTCAAAGCCGGAGACCATATGCGCGTTGACATCGGCGGGATTGGCAGCGCCTCCGTGCGCTTTGCCTGATCCGCAGAGGAGAGGAATACATTATGAGTAAGAAAATCAAAGCAGCCATCATCGGCTCCGGCAATATCGGCACCGACTTGATGATCAAGATTCTGCGCAACGGCAAGAACCTGGAAATGGGCGTGATGGTAGGCATCGACCCAGCCTCCGACGGTCTCGCCCGCGCCGCGCGCATGAACGTCGCCACGTGTTCTGAGGGTGTGGAAGGTCTGATCAGGATGCCCGAGTTCCAGAACATCGATGTGGTTTTCGATGCCACCTCGGCTAAGGCGCACATCCACAACGATCAGCTATTGCGGGAAGTAAAACCCGGTATCAAGGTTGTGGATCTGACCCCAGCGGCCATTGGCCCTTATTGCGTACCGGTGGTGAACCTGGAGCAGAACCTGCACGAAGGTAACGTCAACATGGTGACCTGCGGTGGCCAAGCTACCATTCCCATGGTGGCCGCCGTGTCCCGCGTTGCCAAGGTCCACTACGCCGAAATTGTCGCGTCGATTTCGTCCAAGTCTGCGGGCCCGGGTACTCGTGCCAACATTGATGAATTTACCGAAACCACGTCCAAAGCCATTGAGATAGTGGGTGGCGCCGGCAGGGGCAAGGCCATTATCGTCCTTAACCCGGCTGAGCCGCCATTGCTGATGCGCGATACGGTGTATGTATTGTCTGAAGCGGCCAATGAAGCTGAAGTGGAAGCTTCTGTAGAAGAGATGGTTGCTGCAGTAAATAGCTATGTGCCTGGGTATCGTCTGAAGCAGAAGGTGCAGTTCGATCGGATCCCTAAAGACCAGCCTATTAATGTGCCTGGTCTGGGCCAGTTCAGCGGCCTGAAAACCTCTATCTTTTTGGAAGTGGAAGGCGCAGCCCACTATCTCCCGGCCTACGCCGGCAACCTCGACATCATGACCTCAGCAGCTCTTGGCACCGCCGAGCGTATTGCTGAGTCGTTGGTCAACTGAGGAGACAGCATCATGACCTTTAACCCCGGGAAAAAACTGTATATCTCCGATGTGACCTTGCGTGATGGCAGTCACGCTATCCGTCATCAGTATTCAATCAAAAACGTGCAGGACATTGCCCGCGCGTTGGACAAAGCCAAAGTTGACAGCATTGAGGTCGCTCATGGCGATGGCCTGCAAGGCTCCAGCTTCAACTACGGATTTGGCGCCCACACCGACCTGGAATGGATCGAAGCTGTGGCCGATGTGGTTACCCACGCAAAAATAGCGACCTTGTTGTTGCCCGGCATTGGAACTGTTCACGATCTGGACGCAGCCTACAAGGCAGGTGCGCGAATCGTGCGGGTTGCCACCCACTGCACAGAAGCAGACGTGTCACGTCAGCATATAGAGCACGCCCGCAAGCTTGGCATGGACACGGTCGGGTTTCTGATGATGAGCCACATGCAAACCCCGCAGGGGCTCGCCGCACAAGCCAAGCTGATGGAAGACTACGGCGCAACCTGTCTGTACGTGGTGGATTCTGGCGGCGCTATGGGTATGCACGACATTCGCGAACGCTTCCGTGCGCTGAAAGATGTGCTCAAGCCCGAAACTCACACTGGTATGCACGCGCACCATAACCTCAGTTTGGGTGTGGCTAATTCCATTGTGGCTGTCGAAGAAGGCTGCGACCGCATTGATGCGAGCCTGGCCGGCATGGGTGCCGGCGCAGGCAACGCGCCCTTGGAAGTGTTCATTGCTGCGGCAGAACGCATGGGCTGGGAACATGGCACCGACCTTTATACCTTGATGGATGCTGCAGACGACATAGTGCGCCCGCTGCAGGACCGTCCGGTGCGCGTAGATCGCGAAACCTTGGCCTTGGGCTACGCGGGTGTTTACTCCAGCTTTCTACGCCACTCCGAAGTGGCGGCGCAGAAGTACGGACTGAAGGCCGTGGATATTCTGGTAGAGCTTGGTCGCCGTCGCATGGTGGGTGGCCAGGAAGACATGATTGTAGACGTGGCGCTGGATTTGCTGGCAGCCCAGAAGGAGCAAAACGCATGAGCAAAACATTAAGCGGCGAGCAGATGCTAGCGCTAGCCGAACACATTGAAAACGCCGAACTGCAGGCCCACGACATCACCAAGGTTACTAACGATTATCCGGACATGACTTTTGAAGATGCCTACGACGTACAGTGGGAAATTCGCCGTCGTAAGGAGGCCCGTGGCAATAAAATAGTGGGTATGAAGATGGGTTTGACCTCCTGGGCCAAGATGGCGCAGATGGGTGTAGAAACCCCGATTTATGGCTTTTTGGCAGATTATTTCAGTGTGCCCGATGGTGGCGTGGTCAATACCAAAGAGCTGATCCATCCGAAAATTGAAGCCGAGATCGCCTTTGTCACCAAGGCCCCTCTGAAAGGTCCGGGTTGCCATATCGGTGATGTACTGGCGGCAACCGACTTCGTGATTCCAGCAGTAGAAGTGATCGACTCCCGTTACGAGAACTTCAAGTTCGACCTGGTGAGTGTGGTGGCAGACAACGCCTCTTCCACCCGGTTTATCACTGGTGGCCAGATGTCTGATGTGGCTGATGTGGATTTGAAAACACTGGGTGTAGTGGTTGAGAAAAACGGTGAAGTGGTCGACGTAGGTGCTGGTGCCTCGGTCTTGGGGCATCCTGCCTCCAGCGTGGCGATGCTGGCGAATCTGCTTGCCGAGCGGGGTGAACACATCCCGGCGGGCACTTTTATCATGACAGGCGGCATTACCGCGGCAATCACTGTAGAACCCGGAGACAACATCACTGTTCGCTATCAGGGTTTGGGAACGGTGTCAGCTCGGTTCGAATAAGGAGGTCGTATGCCAATTGCCCAGCTTTATATCATTGAAGGTCGCTCCGATGAGCAAAAAGAGACACTGATTCGGGAAGTGAGCGAGGCCATGTCCCGCTCCCTCGATGCACCCATTGAGCGTATTCGGGTGTTGATCACCGAGATGCCGAAACAGCATTTCGGGATTGCCGGACAGTCTGCGAAAAAAATGGGGCGGTAGCCAAGTGACTGACAGGTTCTCGGGCGGGCTATAATCTCCCTAAATCCAAACAGGGAAGCGATATAATGGCAGCCGCGATGCGCAGAACTGGCTTGATTGTGTTTCTGCCTTTCGCTGCCGGTTATTTTTTGTCCTACCTGTACCGCTCGATCAATGCGGTTATCTCCGATGAACTTGTGGATGATCTGGGTCTGTCAGCAAGCCAGCTTGGCTTGCTGACCAGTGCCTATTTTTTGGCGTTTGCTTTAGTTCAATTGCCGGTCGGCCTGTTGTTGGATCGCTTTGGTCCACGTCGTGTTGAATCGCTGTTGTTAGTGATTGCTGCTCTGGGGGCGCTTACCTTTGCTCTTGCGGATAGCCTCGTTGCATTGACACTTGGTCGTCTATTAATTGGTGTAGGCGTGGCTTGTTGTCTGATGGCATCGTTTAAGGCGTTTGCACTCTGGTTTCGTGCGGATCAGCTCCCTCTGCTGAACGGCAGCCTCATGGCCGTTGGCGCAATGGGCGCACTGGCGGCAACAAGGCCCGTGGAGTGGTTGCTGTTGCTTGCCAATTGGCGCCAACTATTCATCGCTCTTGCGGTGATAACGTTGGTCGTATCTGTAGTGATTTTCTTCATTGTTCCTGAACATCGGGAGCCACCGGCAGATGCCGGACTGGGCGCTCAGATTGCAGGTCTGAAACAGATCTTCAAAGACCGCTTTTTCTGGCACGTTGCCCCGGTTGCGGCGGTATTCAGTGGCTCCTCTCTGGCGATCACCACGCTGTGGGCTGCTCCGTGGCTTCGGGACATCATGCTGATGGACTCCGGGCAGGTGGCGACGGCGCTGATGGTTATGGCGGCGGGTATGGGCACGGGCTTTCTCGCCTGGGGCTTCGCGCTGGCGCGGGTGATCCGGCTGGGTATTCGTCCAGTGCCTGTCGTTGCAGCACTTATGGCACTGTACCTGATGGCTGTTGCGGTGATGGCTTCAGGTTGGTATGTGTCGAGAATACATCTGTTTATGGCCCTGCTTGGATTTCTTGGCACCGGTGCAAGTGCTATGTTTGCGCTATTGTCACGCCATTTTGACCAGAGCCTCGCAGGCAGGGCCAACACCGCGCTGAATCTTCTGGTTTTTGTTTCAGCGTTTACCCTGCAGTGGGGTATTGGAATAGTTATAGGGTTCTGGGAGGCTCCAGAGGGCGTGGGCTACGAGACAACGGGTTATCAGGTGGCTTTTGGCATACTGGTAGCACTGCAGGCATTCATGCTTGCGATGATGGCGCGTAAACATCGCAAGCTGGATGATTAAAAATGGAATAAAGAGGCCTGTTTACCATGCTCAACATACTTATGATCGGCGCAGGGGGGATTGGCGGGTACTACGGTGCTCGGTTGTCCGAGGCTGGCCACCGGATTGTGCTCACGGCTCGTGGTTCGCACCTCGCTGCACTGCAGGAAAAGGGGCTCGTAGTTCACTATGAAAACCGGCTGATGGAGTGCCGGGTTCCGGCTGTAGACCATGCCGTCCTGATACAGAACCACCAGCCGAGTGATTTTGATGTCATTGTCATCGCCCTGAAATCCACCGCGACGAAAGCCGTACTGGGTGAGCTTGGCCCTTGGATGGGGCAATGTGAAGTGCCGATTCTGTCGTTACAAAATGGTGTGGACAACGAGCCGATGATTGCGCAGGCACTTGGTGAAAACAGGGTCCTGGCTGGGTTGGCGTTGCGTATCGGTGGCCATATTGTTGAGCCCGGGGTGGTTGAGGCGGAAGGTGTTGCTCAGATTGTTATGGGCGAGTGGCCATGCGTTCCGAGTGAGCGGGATGCTCGTCGCCCGCTTCTGGAAATCCTGCAAAACGCCTTTGAGCAGGCTGGCATTCCAACCAAGGTTTCCGATGACATTCGTTATGAGCTTTGGCGCAAGCTGATGATCAATAACGGCGTTAATCCCATTTCGGCGCTGACTGGGCTGGACACACAAAGCCTGACGCGGCACCCGCAGCTCAGCCGCATTGTGTACGGCATGATGGCGGAGACAGCGGCAGCCTCAAAGGCGGACGGCCTGGAACTTGGCAAGGCGGATGTAGACGAGATGTTTGGGCTGATCAGCAGTTTTAACGCGATCAAAACATCCATGTTGGTTGATAAGGAAAAGGGTCGCCCCCTGGAACTGGACAGCATCGCAGGGGCCGTGCTTCGGCGTTCCGAATTACTGGGTATTGACGCATCTTATACCGCCACAGTGAGTGCGCTTCTGGAAAACAACCTAGCTTAGCGATTCGTCAGCTTGATCTCAATGCGTCGGTTCTTCTAGAAGGCATCCGCCGCAGTGTCTTCCGCAACCGGGAAGAACTCTCCAAAACCCGCTGCGACGTGTTCCAAAACGAACGGAATGCCCAGTCAACTCGTGGTGCCAGCAGCCCCGGCAGTTATGGGCGCCACTGACAGGGCCAGTAGCGTCGCCATCGCATACATAAGATTTTTCATCGAGACACTCCGGGAATATTGGAAGATCAGGTATGTCACCAAGTATTTATTCGGTATATCTCGTGATCAGGGTTTGGGGCCACCCAGTATCGTCTCAACCTGGTTGCCCTGTGGCAAGCCCTGCTTGACGCCAACCTCGCCGTTATCGTTCTTGTAAACAATCGTAGGGGTTGCGGAATAACCCAGCGACCTCATCAGGTCGTTGTTTGCTGAGACTTTTTCTCGTGCCGCGTCCGGGATATCCTTCGCGACCTGTATGCCGCCCTGGTCGTAGTTGTGCTGCGAAACCGCGAACGCTTCGCTGGGATCGTCAGCGGCCAGAATCGTGGCGGCTTTGGGTGCACTGTCTGCCACGAGGATGCCGACCATTACATGGCGGAGCTGGACCTCGCCGGCGTCAACCCACGGTCGTGCGAGCTGCCAGAATTTGTGGCAGTACGGGCAGTTGGGATCGGTGAATTCATAGACAATCACCTCAGCATCCTCGCTACCGTCACGCACCCAGTGACTTGATTCGAGCTGTGCCCAGGCCTTTTCCGCCTGGGGGCCGGAGACGATGCGCTGGAGTGGCTCGGCCGTCAAATCCTGGCCTTGGCTATCGATAAGCGTGCCCAGAACGGCGTGCTCGCTGTCCTCAGTTAGATAGATCGCCATCGGGCGGCCCTGGAAGGTTGCGGCATAGCCGGTCAGGCCGGACGGCGCATCGAATGAGCCCACGATTTCAAGACCGCGATCGGCCATTGAGGCGATAGGCTCGGGAAGTTTGGCGCCGGGTGCGTGCGGTGTGTCCGCCCAGGCTACGGCCGTATAGGCGCTGGCCACCAGGGCCGCGAGAGGGATCGTGAGTAATACGCGGGTCAATAGCTTTTTCATGGGAGTTCCTTTGCTTGAGTTGATTCGGTGGATGGCAGATCGAAGCGCTCGAGCGCTCGCGCCAGCGTAGCTTTCGAAAGTTGGCCGAGATGGCTGTCGACCAGCCGGCCGTTGGCGTTATAGAACAGCGTCGTCGGTAATGCAGTAGACCCCGCTTGGCTACCGATTCCGCCGCGAGGGTCGCGTACCACGTGATCCATATCGAGCTGCATCTGATCCATGAACTTGCGGATCGTGGGAACGACTTCGCGCTGGTTGGCAAAAACGAACAGAACGTCGGTTCGTTCGTCCTGCGCTTGCTCCAGAACGGGCATCTCTTCGCGACAGGGCGGGCACCAGGTCGCCCAAAGGTTGACCACCATCGGTCGATTGCCTGCATTTTGCTGCAGGCTTGCCAAATCGGTGGGCGTGCCTTCGAGCGTGTACAACTCGGTCTCCGGTGGTTGGCTCGCCTGGTTTTCGATCAAACTCAGTGCCCCGCCGGTCAGTCCCCAGGCGAGCCCGCCCGCGAAAAGCGCCACGCCCAGTGGGCCTCGCAGCGGCGGTTGTCGGGCGGCAAGGTAAATGGCATAAAAGCCAATCACGATCAGGCTAGGGACCATCTCGAAGCCGCCATCGCGGATATCGATCCACGCAAGCGGATCCAGGCCGTAGCTTGGATAATAATGCACGACGAATGCGATACGCGCGGTCACAAAGCCCAGGAAGGCGAGATTGAATAAGGTGTCCCCGATGGCCAGGTCGCGCCGGCGGGCGGCGAGCTTGCCCGCGATCAGCGCGACCACAAAGGCGACTATGATTAGCCCTTGGCCAACGGAAATTGCCAGGGGGCCGAGATTTAATGACAGCATCAGAGGGCACTCTTGGCGCGAGACAAATGTTGCATGAATTCATCTGCACTCAGTTCGCCGACCACACGCGCTGCGCGCCGCTCCTGACCGTCCGGGCCGATCAGCAAAATGGTGGGCGGGCCGATGATGCCGAATTGCTGCATCAGCGCGCGATCGGTAGCGTCATTTTTGGTCACGTCTGGCCGTAACAACCGGAAGTTACCGAGCGCCTGCTGAACTTCGGAATTGCCGAAAACTTCTTCCTCGATAACTTTGCAGGAAATACACCAGTCCGCATAGAAATCCACCAGCGTCCACTGGCCGTTCGCGGAGGCTTTATCGACCTTCGCCTCGAGATCGCCGAGATCGACCACGCCCTCGAAGCGGTCCATGAAATCGCCTTGTCCGGCGAATGCGGTGTTCCCGGCGGCGAGCGTGACAGGTGTCGACGCAAACGCCAGCGGCTGTTGGATACTGTCGGCACCACCGGCCGAGCCGATGACAAGCAAACCACCCCATAGACCGATCAATAACCCGGCGATACGCGAGATCATGCGCGTGGGTGCAGTCGGTGTCGCTGCGTGCACTGCGAGCTGGTAAAGGGTGATGCCAATAGCGACCAACCAGGCTCCCCATAGGCCAAGAACGACGTTGTCCGCTACCACGCGCTCGACGAACCAGATCGCGGTGCCCAGCATCACGAAACCGAAGATCACCTTGACACCGGTCATCCAGGTGCCGGGCTTGGGCAGAAAGTGGGCGCCGACGCTGCCCGCGAGCACTAGCGGCGCGCCCATGCCCAGGCCCAGAACGAACAGCGCGCTACCACCCAACGCTACGTTGCCGCTGTCGGCTATATACAGCAGCGCACCGGCCAGCGGCGCAGTCATACAGGGACCTACCAGCAGCGCCGATAACACGCCGAGAATCGCGGCACCTCCCAGGTTGCCACCGGATTGGCGATTGCTGGCGTTGTTGAGCCGATCCCGCAGGCCAGCCGGCAGTTGCAGTTCGTAGACGCCGAACATAGACAGAGCCAGAGTGACAAAAACCAGTGCGAACGCGCCCAGTACCCACGGTGTCTGCATGATCGCCTGCAGGCTGGCGCCTGCCAGGGCCGCAGCTACACCGAGCAGCGCGTAGGTCGCTGCCATAGGTAGCACGTACGCCACCGAGAACACGAATCCGCGCTTGCCGCGCGCGCCGCTGCCCACGATCAGACTGGTCAGGATCGGCACCATCGGTAATACGCAGGGGGTGAACACAAGCAGCAACCCGAGACCGAAAAATATAGTAAGTACCCAGACGGTATTGCCATCGGCGAGACTCGCGGCCAGCGATTGATCTTCGCCGAGCGCGGGCCTACTGGTTGACTCGTCGCCGGTGGGTGCTGCGGTTGCCGAGCTAGCGCCACTGCTGCTGCCACCTATGTTGTAGTCAGAGAGGTTCAGTGTTGCCCGTTGCGGTGGATAGCACAGCCCGGCTTCGGCACAGCCCTGCCAGGCAATATTCAGTGTTTGTGCCTCGCCGGGGTCAACGGTAACCGCCACCTGATCGTAATACACCTCGGACTCGCCGAAGAACTCGTCTTCGATCGGCTTGCCGCCGGGAATCCGGACGTCAGCGACCGGCTGGGGCTCGCCCTCGAATTTGAGTTGATGGCGATACAGGTAATAGTCCGGTGCAATGTCCCAGGTGATCGTGAGCGTATTGTCGGCGTTGGCCGAAACGTTATATGAAAAAGCCTGTTCGACCGGCAAGAACTCATTGTTACTCATTTGAGCCAAGGTAGAGGTTGCCAGGAGCAACATGGCCAGGAGGGCAAAAACTCGAATTCTAAGGTCTTTTATCGTGTGAAGCAGAAACAAGCCCTTAGGCGCGACTTTATTCATAGAAACAACCTCTGTGATTTGTGTGCAATGGTGGCTCATTCGAATTAAGTCAGGATTAAGAGCGTCAGAATCCGCCGAGTTCATGTTGGCTTAATCCTGGCCGGTATACTAAAGCCACATTGAACGAGGACGCTTCATGCATGTATTGCTGATCGAAGACGATGAATTGGTGGGGTCGGGCATTCGCACCGGTCTTGAACTCACGGGGTTTACGGTGGACTGGTTCACACGCGCCGCGGAAGCTCGGGTAGCGCTGGCGAATTTGGACAGCGATATCGTCGTGCTCGATCTTGGCCTGCCGGATGAAGATGGATTGACGCTGCTACGTGAATGGCGCGCGCAGGGCTTGACCGTGCCCGTATTGGTGTTGACGGCTCGTGATGCGGTCGCTGATCGGGTTGAAGGCCTAGAAGTCGGTGCTGACGACTATCTGTTGAAGCCCTTCGATCTCGACGAGTTAACGGCGCGTTTACAGGCACTGCTGCGCCGCGCGGCCGGTCGCGCACGACCGCTTATTGAGCATGGCCCCCTGTGTATCGACTCCAGTAGTCGCCGAGTTTGGCGTGATGGCCTTGAGGTCGGGCTTACGCGACGTGAATTTACGTTGCTGCAAAAACTGCTCAACGCGCGTGGTGGGATTCTCGATATCGAGCAGATCAAGGACAGCCTCTACGGCCTGGATACCGAAGTGGAAAGCAACGCAGTAAACGTCCATATCTATCACCTGCGCCGCAAGCTTGGTACAGGTTTGATCCTTACCGTGCGCGGGCTGGGTTACCGGCTTGGCGACCCCGGAGACCTCGACAGCGGCGGCCCGAAATGAGCCTGCGCCGGCGACTGCTGCTCACCCTTGGACTGTCGTTTTGTGTGCTTTGGGCGTTTGCTGCTGCGTGGCTTTACAGCGATCTGCGTGGTCAGATGCGTCAGACGCTCGATCAGCGCTTGGCAGCGTCAGCGCGCATGGTGGCAGGCTTGGTAGCCCAGTTGCCAGAAGATGCATGGGCTGGGGCTGCCGAGCCCATGCTGTCGATTCCGCAGAGCAGCGGTGTGGCTTGCCAGATAAGTTCACCAGCAGGCGAAGTGCTGATGCGCACGCACGGTGATTTCGCCGGGCAGCTTGATGCGCCCGAGGCCGGGTTCATTAATCGGAACATCGACGGCCAGCGCTGGCGAGTTTTCACCTACATCCAGAATGGGCTGCGCGTCACTACTGCAGACCTGCTGGCCGAACGGGTGATGCTGCAGCGCAACATCGTTGTTGTCGCCGCGCTGCCATTTGTGGTGGCGCTGCTGGGCAGCCTTTTGACGCTTTGGTTTGGTATTCGTCGAGGGCTGCGGCCGCTCGAACACCTTCGTAGCGAGCTCGCGCGCCGCGATCCGGAAACGCTGACTCCGGTCACGATTGTGGATGCTCCCGCCGAGCTGGAGCCCGTGGTCGACACCCTCAACCGACTGCTGGTGCGCACTCGCGAGGCGCTGAGACGTGAGCAGCGTTTTACCAGTGACGCTGCGCATGAACTGCGCACACCGCTGACTGCTATTAAAACGCATGTCCAGCTGGCGTCGAGAGTGCCGGCGGATCAGATGCATGAGGCGATGTCTCGTGCCGAAGCCGGTATTGCGCGCCTGCAACGTACTCTCGATCAGTTACTGATGCTCGCGCGACTTGAGGTCGACCAGGCGGGTAATAATAGGGCTCAAGTTAGCAGCACATCGATCGTAGAGACAGCGCTGGCAGACCTGGAGAACCGTGAGCGCGTAGTTATGGTTGAGCGCGACAGCAGTTCCGTGGCGGTAGAAGCACCCCATGAGTTGGCTGCGGCGGCGCTTCGTAATTTGCTTGAAAATGCCATGAGACATACGCACGGCGACGAACCGGTAGCGCTTGAGGTGCGGTCAGGGCCTCGTGAGGTCGTATTCACGATACGAGACCGTGGCGATTGGCCGGCTGAGCAAAGCACGCACAATCTAACCCAGCGTTTCTGGCGGCATGGTGGCGGCCAGGGCAATGGACAAGGCAGCGGGTTGGGGCTGGCGATTGTGGCCACTATTACCGAACGCTACGGTGGGGCGCTGGAGTTTACAGCGCGGGACGGTGGTGGGTTAGTGGCGCGTCTTTCGCTGCCGGCCAAAGAGCACAATGGACGTTAATCCATGATCCTGGTAGCCACGTTAGCGTCGAGCGTGCGCGGTTCGCGCCTTGGTCCTGGGGCGCGCTGGCACCACTGCCCATGGCAGTGCTGTTTTACCAGACCCGCCGCGAGTCGGTCAGCCAGGCATTAGCACGCGGCTACGTTTTTGGCCTCGGGCTGTTTGGTTTCGGCATCGCATGGATCCATGTGGCCGTACTCCAGTTCGGGGTCGGGCTTGTACTGGCCGTGCCAGCCACGGTTGCGCTGGTCATGCTCATGAGTGTTTTCTGCGCCATGGCGCTCGGGTTTGCGGCGTGGATAGCACCGCCGATGTCGGGAAAACGATTCAGCTTGCTGCCAGTGGCCTGGGTGCTCGGCGAATGGCTGCGGGGTTGGCTATTTACCGGCTTTCCGTGGCTGCAGCTAGGCTATACCCAGACCGGTAGCGAACTCGCACCGTTTGTGGCGCCGATCACTGGCGTACTCGGGCTCAGCGCTATCGTGGCGTCCGTTGCGGCTAGCCTGGCGTTCGGTATGTCAATGCGAAAACGTCGATGGTCGATACCGTCTTTGCTGCTTTGGATAACTATCCTGCTACTGCCCTGGCCAACGCTGTCACTGTTATCGACCCGGCCGTCGGGTGATGCAATCAAGACCGTTCTAGTACAGGGCAATATACCGCAGGCCATCAAATGGCAGCCCGAGGCTCTGCAGGGCATTATTGCGCGTTATCGGCAACTCAGTGAGCCTTACTGGAACAGTGTCGACCTGATTGTCTGGCCGGAGACCGCCATCCCCGAGGCATGCCGAGACGGCTCCAGGGCACCGTTCAATGCCCTCGGGCAACGGGCGCGCGATTCCCGAGCCCAACTGGTTGCCGGGGCGCTGAGGTTACAGGGTGAGCATGTTTACAATAGTGTGTTTGATATTGGTTCGGGGGATTTTAGTGATAAGCAGCACCTCGTTCCATTCGGCGAATACGTGCCGTTCAGTCGTTGGTTGGGGCCGTTGCTCCACGAGTTGGGTATTGAGCTCTCGGATCTGACCGCTGCATCAGGCATGTCTTCGCTACCCGTCGGCGACATCGACGCCGGTGCCCCGATTTGCTAAGAGATGGCGTTTGGTGCGCAGGTAGCCCAGTTTGCTGCCAGCACCCAGTTGCTCATCAATATCAGCAATGATGCCTGGTTCGGCCGCACGATCGGCCTGTGGCAAAACCTGGAAATGGCGCGCATGCGGGCCATGGAAACAGGACGCCCGGTATTACGCGCGACCAACACCGGCCTGACCGCAGTGATCGGCGCTGATGGCCAGGTTCGAAAGCGTATCTCGCCGTTTTTGCCAGGCGTGCTCGTGGAGAATGTCGTTCCGCGAGCCGGAAAGACGCCTTATGTGCGCTGGCGCGGTGCCTGGGTATTATGACTTGCGATCACGGGCTCGCGATTCTTTGCTCTCGCTGAAGTTCGGGGAGAACGCAGAGGCTAGTGTGCTGTCTTGGCTTTCCTGCATGCCTGAATAGCATTGTTTATAGCCAGCAGGGTATGCGCTATAGAGGCGAACGAGAAGCGTTTTAACATTGCTGTTTCGAAGGACAGTGTGGGTCTGACAACTAGTGTGTTTCGCTTGGGAGACACGCTCAGCGAAAGGGGAATATGCCTTGGAATTCACGATCGGGACTCTTGTCCTTGTTAGCTTTGCAGTGTCGCTGGTCGCACTCGTTGTCCTTATCTGGACGATTTCGCGCAGCGAGATGCGCTTTACCCAGGCGGATGCGCACACCATTTTTGAGGCCGAGGCGCGAGGCGAGGGACTCGATGATCCGGGTACCCGGCCCGAGCAAACCGGCTCTCCTCAAGGGCGGGATGGCGACAGTCTCGTCCCGGAAAGCAGTCGGCGCATCATCCTTTTTGTCTTCGCAACCGCAACGTTATGGCTGCTTCTTGGCAGCAGTTTTGGTTTGATAGCGTCGCTCAAACTGCATCTTCCTGACTGGTTGAATAGCGTCGCGCCGCTGACCTTCGGCCGAATGCGGACGATGCATTTGAACCTTGTGATATATGGCTGGCTGTCGCTTGGACTGATGGGTCTGGCACTGTGGCTGATCCCAACGATCTTCGCGACACGACTGCGTCTGCCGTCAGTGGCACTGGCAGGTGCGATCCTGATGAATTTGTCAGTTGGGGCCGGGGTCTGGGCCATAGGCTCAGGCTGGACCGACGGGCTCGAATGGCTCGAGATCCCTTGGCAGATTGATATTTTTATCGCCATATCGGTGTTTTTGTTCGTGGTGCCGCTACTCGTGACGGCGCGGCATCGCAATGTGCGGCATATCTACGTCACTGGCTGGTATTACCTTGGCGCGATGGTCTGGTTTCCGGTTTTGTTCATCGTGGCGAACATTCCGGGCCTGCATTCCGGCGTGCAGCAGGCGACCGTGAATTGGTGGTTCGCCCATAACGTGCTGGGTCTCTGGCTAACGCCGCTGGGGGTCGGTGCTGCCTACTATCTGCTGCCGCGCATCATCGGCAAGCCGATTTATTCCTACAGTCTATCACTCGTCGGCTTCTGGGCACTGGCACTGTTCTACAGCCAGGTTGGCATGCATCATCTGATTGGAGGCCCGGTACCGACATGGGTTGTAACGCTTTCGGTGGTGCAGTCCATAATGATGTTTGTTCCTGTGATCGCGGTTGCAGTCAACCAGCACCCACTCTGGCTGGGCAATTTGGGTGCCTTTCGGGCCAGCATACCGCTAAGGTTTGTGGCGATAGGTGCGCTCATGTATACGGCAGCGTCAATGCAAGGGTCGATCGAAGCGTTGCGGTCCGTGAGTTCGGTCACGCATTTCACGCATTACACTGTCGGGCACGCGCATCTGGGTGTCTATGCTTTCGTGACGTTTGTGCTATTCGGTGCGCTTTATTACGTGATTCCACGTCTGGTTGGACGTGTCTGGCCATTTCCGTCGTTCATCGTGGCCCATTGGTGGCTTGTAGTCGTCGGTTTCGCCATCTATTTCGCCTCGCTCACCTTCGGTGGCTGGCTGCAAGGCAAGGCAATGCTGGATCCAACCCGAGACTGGATGGAGAGTATGGAGCTTACTGTGCCATATCTTACGGGCCGCTCTGTCGGCGGATCGCTCATGGTACTGGGCCATTTCGCCTTCGCGTTCAACCTGATTGCAATTCTCGTGGGTCGGGGTGCCGAGCGGAAAGTCGGGGCGGGGCTGGCCGAGGCCCGGGCAGTCGCCGCGCAGCAAAGCGAGGGAGGAAACTGAGATGAACCGTGTGCTTCCGCTGATGTTGCTCGCTGCTGCTATTTTGGCATTTGCGACTGTTTTTCTGGTCATCCTGCCCGCCGGCCAAATCCGCACAACGGCTGCGGCACCCGGTCTTGAGCCCTACACAGAGGCCCAACTGCGAGGGCGGGCGACGTATGTAGATCTTGGCTGCGTCTATTGCCATAGCCAGCAGCCGCGCGCGCCCGAGCAGGCACCCGATGTCCAGCGTGGCTGGGGTCGTCCATCCACCGCTGCGGACTACGCCTATGACACACCGCATCTTCTGGGTACGATGCGGACCGGGCCCGACCTCCTTAACATCGGAGCCCGGATGCCCAGCCGCGCCTGGCACCTGACGCACCTCTATCAGCCGCGAGCGATCCATCCGACATCGATCATGCCCGGCTTCCCATTCCTGTTTGAAACCAAGGCAGAAGCCGCACCAGATGATGTTGTGGTGCAGCTTCCGGAACGGTATCGACCGCCCGAAGAGGTTGTCGTGGCGACGCCCGAAGCGCTTGATCTTGTGGATTATCTCCTCAGCCTCGATCGGACCTACCCGGCCGCCAACCCTGAGTTGCGAGACAACGGGTATTCCCAGGACAGGGGGCCGAACAAATGAAACAGCGCAAAAACAAGTTTACCTCGGATTTCGGGCCAGCCGCTCGGAATATCGATGAGGGTTATGAACCTACGGAACTCAAAAATCCTGTGCCCTGGCCGTTCATTGCTATAGCCATGGCCCTGGCTATAGCCGGTGCGGTGACGCTTTATTTTGATGCGCAGGCAACGGACGGCGGTGAAGACGCACAATTGGCACGGACCGCAATCGATGAGGGAACCGCGTCTGCCGATGCCACTGCCGCCGAAAAACGAGCGGCCGAGGGTGATCATTCGGCCTCACAGGGGGCCGCACTTTTCGGCACCTATTGTGCGACTTGCCATCAGACCAATGGGTCGGGCGTGCGTGGCGCGATCCCTCCGCTCGACGAATCACGCTATGTCGTAGCTGACGCCCAAGTGTCGGCAGCGATCCTGCTTCGTGGCATTGCTGGGCCCATTGAAGTAAAGGGCGACATCTATAACGGGCGGATGCCTACCTTCCATGCGGCTCTCGAGGACGAGCAAATTGCGCTGATTCTGACTTATATTCGTAGCGCCTGGTCTAACA
Source organism: Marinobacter sp. (assembly GCA_052089485.1). Lineage (GTDB taxonomy): Bacteria > Pseudomonadota > Gammaproteobacteria > Pseudomonadales > Oleiphilaceae > Marinobacter. Next base: position 33,295 of record JBQCZX010000015.1, read on the forward strand.
ATGCAAGTGAGGTTGCAGCAGAGCAGGTAGCAGCGGTTCGGCAGACGCTGGGAAGCGAGCTTGCTTACCCATGGAAAGGAGGCTTCGAACTCCAGAGCGCATTTGGAATCGAGTACATGCCGGCGACCGGGAGTCAGGCCAAAGTCGGAACAACGCCACCGACTCAAGACGAAGAAGGTCAGGAGGACGCACAATGAAAGCCGTCATATCAATAATCCTCGCTACCCTTCCAATTGCGTTAATAGTTGCCCTTGCAATTGGTCTGACTGGAACCGGGCAGGAAACTCCGGCAACGGATGGAGCGACGATCGACTGGCGTGCAGCCGAAAGCTATGGCGCGAAAGCCGCAAAGGCCGACCCGCAAAGTGTTATCGCGCTGATCGAAGGCCGTGGTGAGTCTGCTGACGCACCTTGGGCCTGTGCCTCTTGCCATGGAGACGTTGGCCAAGGCGCTCAGAATATTCCGCGCCTGGCTGGGCTGTCCGCTGGCTATCTCGTGAAGCAGTTGCACGATTACCAAAATAGCGCGCGGATTGACGACAATATGCAATATGTCGTTTCGACGCTGACAGACGACCAGATGGCGGCGCTGGGTGCGTATTACGCAACGCTTGAGACCGACCCTTCAGCGAAGGCTTCTCTTGGCGGCGACATGGAGCGAGGCCGCTCCCTGGCGTTGGCAGGCGACTGGTCCGTTCGTTTACCGTCTTGTTTTTCGTGTCACGGACCGCTCGGTTGGGGGGTCGAGGAAACATTTCCCGCGATTGCGGGTCAACATCCGGCGTACACCCACTCGCAACTTGCGGCCTGGAAAGAAGGGCGCCGTGCCAACTCACCACTTGGTTTCATGCACTCTGTAGCTCAATCTCTTTCAAAAAATGATATGCGTGCAGTGTCGGACTACCTCGCGACGCTGCCACCACCGCAGCCTCGCGACCCCGTGCGCTGATCAGGAGGATTGGAGATGACTGAACAAAAGCATGAAAAGGAAACGCGAAGCCGTCGTGTGGTTCAGCGCTGGTTGTACGGCGGGCTTGGCGCATTGATCCTCGTTATCGGTGGATCCTACCTCTATCGTATCGATGCAGTAGAGTACGTTCTTGGTACTGCCGAGGAGGCAGGGGAGGCGCAACGTGCAGGGGAAAGGTCACTTGAAGCCAGGGAAACCTTTCGTAAAACAAGTGACGATTTGAAAGCGGGCAAAAAGAGTGTTGCGGAACTGACCATTCCAACGGGTTTGGACGGGTTTTTCGCACCGCCTACCGATGATGCAATACCGGACGATGAGCTTGGCGAAGCGATCCTGCGTGGACGTGAAATTTTTCTGAATCCAGGTGCAAATGCCACAAAATATGTAGGCAACTCACTTGCCTGCGCGAACTGCCATCTCGACGCGGGACGGCGCCCGGGTTCGGCACCAATGTGGGCAGCATCCGGAATGTATCCGACTTATCGCGGCAAGAACAAGATGATCAACACCATGGAGGATCGGATAAACGGTTGCTTCACTTTTTCCATGAATGGAGCCCAGAGTCCGTCCGGCGGCCCACCGCCGCCAGGTCATCAGATTTACAAGGATCTGGAAAGTTACTTTGACTGGTTGGCCACGGGTGCGCCGAATCTGGTCGATCTGCCAGGCTCAGGTTACCCGACACCGGATGAGCCCGAGGCCGGTTATGATCCGGCGCGCGGCGAAAAAGTGTTCGAGGCCCAATGTGCGGTTTGCCACGGTGACGACGGACAGGGGCGACAGGATATGAACGGTCGTTACGCCTTTCCGGCGCTCTGGGGACCGGGTTCTTATAACTGGGGTGCAGGGATGCACAGGGTGAACACAGCTGCGGGATTTATCTACGCAAATATGCCGTTGGGCCAGCCCTATTCGCTGACCGCTCAGGAGGCTTGGGATGTTGCAGCTTTCGTGAATACCCATGAGAGGCCACCTGATCCGCGTCAACCGGGGCAAATGAGTGTCGAAGAAGCCAGCGAAAAATACCACGAGCATAAGGGCTATTACGGCCGTGAAGTGGACGGGAAGATCGTCGGTGAAGGGGTGAGCGCCGACTCCGTAAATGCTCCTTCTGCCACGGGAATCGTGGTGCCGGAGCAATAAGGATGGATGCCGCGACTGAATTCGACCCCGCCACCCTCGATGGTCTTGATCAGGGTATTGTCGGTATCGATGGGCTATGGTGCCCGAGTTGCGCTGCCGCCGTTGGTCGTGCAATGGCTAAAGTACCCGGCGTGACGCGGGCCCAGGTTTCCTTTGCCGGGGCATCTGCTGCGCTTGCGTGGGAGGAAGGCACCGACCTGAGCGCGGTGGTGCGTAAGGTGTCTGCCATGGGCTACCGCTTGACTGCGCTTGATAACGGCGACGGAATGGAAGACCGAATTGTCGCGGAAATGCGTCGCGTAGCGACCCGGCTGGTGGTGGCACTCGCTTTTGGTCTGTGGACCATGATGCTGTCGATCCTGCTTTATCTCAACCCTGACAACATTGCCTCTGGTGCAACAGGATGCGCACTCGCCATGGCAGCGGGGGCGACGGCGCTACCGGTGGTGGTTTGGGCCGGTGCGCCCATTCTGCTCGCCGGGTGGCGGACAGCGCGTGCGGGCGTACCTGGAATGGACAGCCTGGTCGGCCTTGGAGTCACAGGAGCGGTGATCGCATCGGTCTGGTCACTTGCTGTCGGTCGGTCGGAAGTGTGGTTTGATACGGCTGTGATGCTGGTTGCCCTTTTGACGCTGGCTCGCCTGGTCGAGATGGGGACACTTCGGCAGTCGAGCCGTGCCATCTCTGCCCTGCGCACGGCACTGCCCGAAACAGCGCGCCGGATTGGCGATGATGGAAACGCGCGCGAGATTCTGGCCTCGGAAATCCGTGTGGGCGAATGCATTCGCGTGGCAGCCGGCGAGCGGGTGCCTCTCGATGGGCAACTCGTTGCAAGCGAAAGTAGTTTCGATACCAGCATTATGACTGGCGAGTCTGCGCCGCGCTCTATCGCCATAGGTGGCGCAGTCGAAGCTGGGTTCGTCAACCTTTCCCGCATGATTGAAGTTACCGTTAGCGCAGGGGTTGGCGCGCGCCGGATCGATCTTATGGGTGTCGATATTGCGACTGCACTGCACACTCGCCCGGAGATCCACCGGATTGCTGACCGGTTGGCGAGGGTGATCGTACCGCTGGCGATCACGCTTTCGGCCCTGACGCTGCTGGTAGGGCTCGCCACGGGGCTGTCGGGGGAAGAGGCGGGCTTGCGGGCGCTGTCGGTGTTAATTATCGCGTGCCCTTGCGCAGTGGCAATTGCCGCACCTGTTTCGCATTTGGCCGCGACCGGAGTGGCAGCGGCATCGGGGATCCACTTTCGCACGCAAGCGGCGTCAGAAAGTCTCGGTGCGGTGCGGCGGGTACTTTTCGACAAGACGGGCACGTTGACCGAAGGTCGGCCGGTACTTCGCGAGCTGCAACTGCGACCCGGGCTTGAACGTGCCCACATGTTGGCATTGGTGGCTGCAGCTGAACATGAGATCGTACATCCGGTGGCGCAGGCGCTGTGCCAGGCGGGTGGCAAGGGATTGGTTGCGACAGAGTCCGAGCGGTTCGACGACGGCGTCAGGGCCACCGTTGATGACACTGAGGTGTTGGTGGGTAGTCGCGGTTTTCTTTCTCGTAATGGCGTCACACCGCCCGAAGAAGGGCAGCATGAGGCCGGTCTGACCGCCGTTCACATGGCGACCGATGGCGCATGGGCCGCGACCTTTCTCCTTGGCGATGCGCTGCGTCCGGACGCAGCGGCGACCATTGCGCAGCTCCGGGCCTCCGGCCTTACGCTCGGGATGGCAAGCGGTGATGCGCCCAAGCCGTGTGCGCACGCTGGTGCCGCGGCAGGACTGACACCGAGTGAGATCCACGCTGCCTGCACGCCCGAGGTCAAAGCGGCACTGGTTGGCGCAGGGCCGGGATCAACCGCCTTCGTAGGCGATGGCGTCAACGACATGCTTGCCATTGTACGCGCCGATGTTGGCGTGGCGGCGACTGATGCATCACCGGCCACGATCGCTCTGGCCGATGTGGTTATCGCCAGAGGCGGTATGAAAGCTGTGGGCGAGGCGATAACAATCTCCCGACAGGCCCGCCGCGTGCTGCGGCAAAACCTTGTGTTTTCCGTCGCCTATAATGTCCTTGCGCTCGGTCTTGCCGTTGGCGGCACAGTGCCGCCGCTCGCAGCAGCAGGCGCGATGGCGGCAAGTTCGCTGATGGTCATCGCCAATGCCGGCCGATTGCGCGTACCGTTACAACGCTAAATTGGCGACCCTTTTGGGTGATGTTATCTACTATTAGTCTGGCTTTGATATCGCAAGAGGTCGTCCTCTAGCGTTTTTAAGTCGTAGCCAGCAGAGTCGGCTGATTTTAACAACTTGGGTATTGGTCGTACATGAGCCTGGCTGTATGCCCAAAGAGGCGTGGCGCGTTTACCCGTGCGGCAATAGCTCAATATAGGTGCCGGAGACGACTGCAGAGCCTTGGCGAAGGCTTTAATGTCTTTTGGCCCATAGTTCCCAGGCTCAACAGGAATTTCATGCCAGGCCATAC
>JBQCZX010000016.1:0-37628 GCA_052089485.1 Marinobacter sp.
CCTCACTCGTCTTACTCCTGAATTAGACAACTCGCCTTCGGTCCTTTCAGCAACTCCCGCTTTTCAGCCTGTGCCAGAAACACCGGAATCTGTGCATGCAACGGATGGCCCGCACAACGCTTCTGAATAAACGTCAGGAAGGCTGATGCTTTCTCCCACTGGTTCATGCCGTTGGCAAGAGTTTGTGCAACTAGCAAGTACGCCGGGGCAAGTTCCTCGCTGTCTGGGAAGCGTTTGTGGAAATCCTGTAGCAGCTTCAAGGTCTGCTTGAATTGACCGCGATGGTAGAGGCATTGCGCACAGCGGACAGCCAACGCCGGGTCATCCAGCTTAAAGCCAGGTTCAGCCTGCTCAAGCATGGCAAGCACAGAGGCTATGCCATCGCCGTCGTTCCGGTCGGCCAGCCAGCCCAGAATTCGAGGATGGTACTGGTAAAGCTCAATCGCATCGTTCCGAGCAACCAGCAACTGATAGAGCTGTTCAATACGCACCGGGTCAAGGCGGTTTTGCTTTAGTGCTTCTTTGAGCATGCCCTGAACTCGGTCGTAGTTGCCGTCCTTCAGGTTCATGTCAATGTCTGCATCAAAACGGGTGCTGCGATCTCGCTGATGGGTATCCATATCCTCGGTCTCGTCCTGAATGTCTGCCGCAAATCCCAGCTCTTCCTGATACTGAAAAAGCAGATAGCCAAGCATGTTGAACAGAATCAGCGTGAAGGTACTATTGAGAAAACCAGATAAAGGCTGTGATAACCAAAGCGGGAACTGATTGATGGCAAAGTCTTGAGCCATGCCAGAGGCCAAGGGGAGCAGGATCAGGTAACCGTACAGCAGGAAATAAGGGGTGCCGATGCGGGAAATCAATACTGCAAGTTTCATCGGGTGTACCGCCGCACCCACAGAGCGTTCCATGGCTAAAACCATGATGCTGGCGGGCAGTGCCAGCACGACAAAAGCCAGTGTTAGCATCATTAGCAACTGGCCACCCATCCTGGCGGCCAAGCCAACCAGCCCGCCCATCACAATGAAAACCAGCAACTGGAGAATAACGATGTTAAACCCGCTGCCGGTGAAGGCAACCGATACAGAAGGCGGCTTTAGGTGGCCTTCAGCGGTGTGATTGATCACTGCATAGGTGTACTTGAACAGCGCCAGCGCCAGCAGCAGCCAGATCAGAAGTCCAATCAGATTGGCGGGCGCAACAATGGGAACAAGGGTGCAGATGGCAATGACGATTAACGGATCGGAATGGAACGGGTAACGAAAAAACGACCCTATTCGATTCCAGAAAGGTACAACCTCGGTTGCGGCTCCCATATACCGCATGGCTTTGCTGCATTTGGGGCATAGGGCTCTGCGCTGCCGGGTATCCGCATCTGGCATGCAACGGGTGCAATAATGAACCTGGCATTCGCCGCAGTGCCATTTGGCAGGGTCGCCTGGGTGGTAGTGGCAATCGTGTTTCACGGTAGGTGTTTGTCCTGATCCATCAGAAAACTGAACAACAATAATGCCAGATGTCCCGGTGGATCGCAGCAAACCTGTTGGCTGCAGGCCTTAAGAACTGGCTGCAATCGAGTATTCAGCCTGCGAATTCCGAACATTCACGGGATCATGGTTGAACTCTGGCTAAACGGTGCAATAGTTATATAAGACTTCACATTCCCTCATTTATGCGCCAGCCTGATTGTTTGCAGTCGCAGCGCAAATTGTAAAAGTGCTCGGATCATGACGAATAATGGAGGCACAACATGTCGAATGATAGCTTAGGCAAAGACAGCCTGAATACACTGACCAGCCTGAACGCAGGCGGTAAAACATTCCATTATTACAGCCTGCCCAAAGCGGCAGAATCCCTTGGTGATATCAACCGCCTACCGTTTTCACTGAAAGTGCTTCTGGAAAACCTGTTGCGCAACGAAGACGGCACAACGGTAGACCAAAGCCATATCAACGCCATGGCTCAGTGGCTGAAAGACCAACACTCAGATACCGAAATTCAGTTCCGCCCGGCCCGAGTGCTCATGCAGGACTTCACCGGCGTGCCCGGTGTCGTTGACCTGGCCGCTATGCGTGAGGCGGTTGAAAAAGCGGGCAAAAACCCGGCGCTGATTAATCCGCTGTCACCAGTGGATCTGGTGATTGACCACTCAGTGATGGTAGACGAGTTTGGTACGCCTACGGCTTTTTCCGAAAACGTATCCATGGAGATGGAACGCAACCAAGAGCGCTATGAGTTCCTGCGCTGGGGCCAGCAGGCCTTTGATAACTTCAGAGTTGTTCCGCCGGGTACGGGTATTTGTCACCAGGTAAACCTGGAATATCTGGGCAAAACCGTGTGGCAGAAGGAGCAGGGCGAAAAAACCATAGCCTACCCAGACACGCTGGTTGGAACAGATTCCCACACCACCATGATTAACGGTCTGGGCATTCTTGGCTGGGGCGTAGGTGGTATTGAAGCAGAAGCCGCTATGCTGGGGCAGCCAGTATCCATGCTGATACCAGAAGTTGTCGGCTTTAAAATTTCCGGCAAGTTGCGCGAAGGTATCACCGCCACAGATTTGGTGCTAACCGTCACCGAAATGCTTCGTAGCAAAGGCGTGGTTGGCAAGTTTGTAGAGTTCTACGGCGATGGCCTCAAAGACATGCCCGTGGCAGACCGCGCGACCATTGCCAATATGTCGCCAGAATACGGCGCCACCTGCGGCTTTTTCCCGGTAGACGACCAAACCCTGAATTACCTGCGCTTAACCGGTCGTGAAGACGAGCAGGTAGAGCTGGTAGAGGCCTATGCCAAAGCCCAAGGCCTGTGGCGTGAACCTGGTCATGAGCCGGTTTACAGTGCCACCATGGAACTGGACATGAGTGAGGTGGAAGCCAGCTTGGCTGGGCCGAAGCGTCCTCAGGATCGGGTAGCACTGAAGAACATGAAATCAACCTTTGAGTTGCTGATGGCAACCGGCGAAGGCGCACCAGAGGCGGGTGGTTCCCGTGAAAGCAATCTGGAATCAGAAGGTGGTCAGACCGCTGTGGGCGTGGACGATAGCTACCATCACCCCTCGAGCCAGGATCTGGAAGTGAACGGCGAGCAAACACGGCTTGATCCAGGTGCGGTGGTTATTGCCGCCATTACGTCCTGCACGAATACATCCAACCCCAGCGTTATGATGGCTGCAGGCCTGATTGCCCAGAAGGCAGTCGCCAAAGGGCTGACAACCAAACCCTGGGTAAAAACTTCCCTGGCTCCCGGCTCCAAAGTAGTCACCGACTACCTTCGTGTAGGCGGTTTTCAGGATGATCTGAACGAGCTCGGGTTTAACCTTGTTGGTTACGGTTGCACCACCTGTATTGGTAACTCTGGCCCACTGCCAGATGCGGTCGAAAAAGCCGTTGTGGATGGCGACATGACTGTAGCGTCTGTGCTGTCTGGTAACCGTAACTTTGAAGGCCGTGTGCATCCCTTGGTGAAAACCAACTGGTTGGCATCGCCCCCCTTGGTAGTCGCTTATGCTCTGGCTGGTAACGTGCGGCTGGATCTGGATAAGGAGCCGCTGGGCAAAGACAACGAAGGCAACCCAGTATTCTTGAAAGACCTATGGCCTAGCCAGAAAGAAGTGGCCGAAGCGGTAGAAAAAGTGAAAACCGACATGTACCGCAAGGAATACGCCGAAGTGTTTGATGGCGACGACACCTGGAAGGCTATCAAGGTACCTGAGAGCAAGGTTTACGAGTGGTCTGATAAGTCTACGTACATTCAGCACCCGCCTTTCTTTGAGGGCATGAGTGAAGAGCCTGAGTCGATTGAAGATGTGAAAGACGCGCGCATTCTGGCGCTACTGGGTGATTCCGTCACCACCGACCACATCTCTCCAGCTGGCTCATTCAGTGCGGATTCCCCAGCAGGCAAATACCTGCAGGAACACGGTGTAGACCCGAAGAACTTCAACTCCTACGGCTCTCGCCGTGGTAACCACGAAGTGATGATGCGTGGCACCTTTGCCAACGTACGCATCCGCAACGAAATGTTGGACGGCGTTGAAGGTGGCTTTACCAAGTTTGTGCCCACCGGAGATCAAATGGCCATCTACGATGCCGCCATGAAGTACCAGGAGCAGGGCACACCACTTGTGGTCATCGCCGGCAAAGAATATGGCACAGGCTCTAGCCGAGACTGGGCGGCCAAAGGTACGAGGCTGCTGGGTGTTCGGGCTGTGGTGGCAGAGTCCTACGAGCGGATTCACCGTTCTAACTTGATTGGCATGGGTGTTATGCCCTTGCAGTTCCCGGAAGGCACAGATCGCAAGAGCTTGAAGCTAACCGGCGAGGAAACCATCTCGATTGATGGGCTGTCTGGTGAGATAAAACCAGGCCAGACCCTCACCATGACGGTAACCTACAAGGATGGATCTACTGAAAGCTGTGAACTGAAATCGCGGATCGATACTGCCAACGAGGCCGTGTATTTCATCCATGGCGGCATTTTGCACTACGTGGTGCGTGAGATGCTTAAGTCTGCCTGAAACCATGTGTTTTGATGGTTGTGATAAAGAGCCGGTAGCCCTTTAAGGTTACCGGCTCTTTTTTATGGGTTGTCGTTGCTTGTAATGGGCAAGCGAATCCAGAAGGTAGCACCCTGGCCTGGTGGCGACTCAAAACCGACTTCTCCCGCCATCACGGTAATCAGTTCCCGCGTTATGGCGAGGCCAAGGCCTGTTCCGCCTTGGCTACGGGTATCGGAGCTATCTGCCTGGGCAAAACGCTGGAAAACCTGATCCCGAAAAGCTTCCGGAACGCCCTGTCCGCAGTCCTGCACGGCAATAGTAACGGTTGGCTTTCCTTCGGATATTTGCTGGCGGGCAGAGAGCTCGACTCGTCCTCTGTCTGGTGAGAACTTTATCGCATTGGAAATCAGATTGTTCAGAGCTTGTAATAGCCGCTGGCTGTCTACGAAGACTGTAGTTTCCGAGGTGTTGGGGGCAAGGTGGATGTCGATATTGCGCTGCGCGCCGTAAGCCTGATTGGTGCTGACTGCATGCTCAAGCATTGGCTGTAGCCGCTGCTCAAGCATGTCTAGGCTCAGTTTGCCCGCTACCAGCTTTTCGATATCCAGAAGGTCATTGATCAACGTCGCCAGTTGTTGGGCATTACGTTCGGCAATGGCCATCATGTCTTGTGCTTTTGGAGGAAGTGCCCCGGCGGCGCCACCTGCCAGCAGACCGATAGCACCCGCAATAGATGTGAGCGGTGTTCGCAATTCGTGGCTGACGGTAGACACGAACTCGCTCTTCATGCGCTCGATTTTCTTGCGTTCGGAAATATCCTCCACCAGTATCCAGAGTAATTTTCGCTCTGAGGAATCACGAATGAGCATGCTGTGAACAATTGCCGGATAGCTTGCACCTTTGCAGTCGATCATGTCTCGCTCAACAGGGCCAAAGTAGCCCGTGTCTCTTAACTGTTCCAGAGCCTCAGCGCGCAACGACACATGGCCGGGGGAAAGCAGTTTGCGATAGTCCAGCTGCAGAAACTTGTCCTTACGATAGCCTGTGGACTTGAGCATGGCAGCATTCACGTCGATGATTGTCGCCGTCTGATAGTCCGCAAGAATGATACCGCTTGGCGCCAATTCAAATAAGCGCCGAAGCTGCTGTTCGCTTTCCTGTAGCCCCAGTAGTGCCCGTTTTTTATCATCGATATCTTCAAGGTAGCCATGCCAGATCACGCTGTTGTCGGGAAGTTTTTGTGGCGTTGAGTTACCCTCAATCCAGCGCCAGCTGTGATCCTTTCCGCGCATCCTGAACTGGATCGACCAAGTGCATAGCTGACTTGCAGACTCGCCAATCGAGGCTTTTACGGCAGGCAGGTCATCGGGATTGATCATCGCAAACAACGCTGCCGCATCCTCTCGTGCCTGCGTCTGGGTCACACCGAACATGCGCTCAATTCCCTTGCTGCTGTAGGGGTAGTTCATGCGGCCATCCGGATAGAGGCGAAATTGGTAAAGCCCGCCGGGTACCAGGTCTGCTAACTGTTTGAGCATCACCAAGGATTCATTTTTTTGTTCCAGTTCCTGTTCCCGGTAGTGAATGGCCAGCTCCCGGGCGCTGATCTGCTCTTCGACACAGTCAGCCAAGTCCCGCAAGAGCTCGTGATCCTCTTCGCTCAGCGTGCGTGGTTTTCGGTCGATGACGCATAGAGTGCCCAGGGCATGACCGTCCGCGCTGTGAAGGGGCGTGCCAGCATAAAAGCGAATGTGCGGGTCGTCTGTCACCAGGGGGTTATCAAAGAAACGCTCATCTTTCCGCGTATCCTCAATCACCAGCTGTTGCCAGCCTAAAATGGCGTGGCCGCAAAACGAGATGCCTCTGGGTGTTTCGCTGACCCCCAGCCCAACGCAGGACTTAAACCACTGCCGGTCGCGGTCGATCAGCGAAATCAGAGCGATGGGCGCATCCAGCAGCTTTGCAGCTATGCGTGTGAGTCGGTCGAAGCGTTCTTCTTGAGGGGTGTCCAGAATTCGTAATTGGTCCAGCGCCGCTTGTCTGGCGTGTTCATTGGCTGGAGAACTGGGTGTTTTCATGATGTCTGGCCCTCAGGGAACGCGGGGTTGCTGATGGGCAATTCAACCCAGAAATGTGCGCCGTCACGGTTAAAGAATCCGACATCGCCGTTCAGAAGGCCAGCAAGCTGGCGGCTGATCGCTAAGCCGAGACCGGTGCCGCTGGCTGCCCGGGTTGTGCCTACTTCTGCCTGAGCAAAGCGGTCAAAAATCTGGCTCTTAAATCTGTCTGGTACACCTTCACCTTCGTCGCTGACGGTAATGCGTAGTCTGCTGTAGCCATTTTTTTCGGCATGGATGGTAACCAAGCCGTTTTCTGGTGAGAACTTGATAGCGTTGCTGATGAAGTTGTCCAGAATTTGCCGTAACCGATGGCCATCTGTTTTTAAAAGTACGTTAGGGATGTCGCCTGCGACCAATCTGGCGCCAGATTCCCGGGCCATGGCTTCGTTGCTACTGACGGTTTCTGTAAGTAATTCCCGCAGGTCTTCAGCCTGCAGACTCAAGCGCATTTTGCCGCTTGAAAGCTTATTGAAGTCGAGCATATCGCCGATGAGCCGTTGCAGGCGTTCACCGTTGCGCAAAGCCAGCGTTGTCATCTGTTGGGCACGCTCGGGGAGTTCGCCTGTAGTACCAGACTGAAGCAGCCGCAAAGCGCCATTTATTGATGTCAGCGGTGTTCGCAACTCATGGCTGACATTAGACACAAAGTTGTCTTTGAGGCGGTTGTTGGCGTCTCGCTCATCCATTAACTGATTAAACGCATGTGCCAAGTCACGCACCTCAGGCGCCCCCAACTCTTGCAGGCGACGGGAGGATTCGGGCTTCCGGATCATTGAACGTATACGCCCGGTCATTTTGGTAAGTGACGCGGTGGTTGATCGGAGCGCTACGTAGGTCAGCGACAATATGCCGAGCGTTACCCCTATGCTGATCAGAAAAAACCGGATGAAGGCTTGCTCTGCGGGGGCGGTCGCGAGGGATTTCGGAACTGCACGTATAAATAGCCAGCCCAGGCGTTGCAGGTGGTTGGTTGCATAGATCAACGTTTCACCTGATGCATTTTCAACCTCCCCAAAACGGATGCCGGAAAGCGCGGCATCAATCAGCAGATTTTCTCCAGGGTTTGGCAGGTCCTCGATAACCCTGCCCGGACTGGAGCCTTCCACGAACAAGAAGTTGTCTGTGTCTACCACAAGAAACATAGCGTCTTTACTGGCATCGCTTCTTATGTACTTGGGTATCAGCACCGTATGATCCATACGCAAGGTACCACCGAGAAGGCCGAGCAGGTCTCCACTGTCGCTTTTGATCGGTACAATAAAGATCATTAGCGGCACGCCCGTTGAACGGCCGATAACGGGGCGGGAGATCATTGGACGCTGAGTTTTAATGGCCTTTTTCCAGTGGGGCCGGTCGCCAAAATACGTGCCCACTCTGCCCGGTACAAAAATATTCTCCGCGAGGCTGGTTGCGTTTGGCGACATAACGTTCAGGCTATGGGGAAACAGTTCTTTCAGTTTTTGCTGTTTTTTTAGTAGCTTGGTAAGTTGTTCGGGAGGCAGCAGTTGGCCAGCATCAGTCAGCAGGGTGGCAAACTGATCCAGCACGCTGATGCGAAGTTCCAGATTCTGGCTGACAAGGTTGGAAACCCGACCGGTTTCATTTTCTTGTTGCGCTGACAGATTGCTTTCAAAGTCCTCCAACAATGCCCCGTAAGCGGCGTAGATAACGGAACCCACGGTTGCAAGGCAACCAAGTATTATGATTACCGCAAGGCGGGTACCCAGAGATAAATGGCCCAAAAAATGCTCCTGTCTGGCTATTTGCTGGAAAACTTGCTTTGATTGAAGAGTCATTGAAACAGAATTCACAGCGTTTGTGCGCGATAATCAGCAAGAGCTTTTATGCCTCAAAGTCCTTCCCCCGAGGTGCGGAAAAAACTGGAGACTCTTCGTGATCGTTTTCGAGATAAAACGATACGTGAAATTGAGGGATTGGTCGCCAGTATCTTCAGAGCATCCCAGTATTCTGAAGCCATCGAAGAGCTGACCGCTGCCTATCAGCTATTGCATAGGCTGGCAGGCTCTGCGGGCACCTTGGGCTTTACACAGCTTGGCGAGCGGGCCCGCAAGCTTGAGATTGCGATAAAGCCTCTGGCCGATCAGGTTGCCGCAGGAGCCGACAACGACCGTACCCGCCTTCAATTAATGCAGTTACTGGATGACGGTTATGGTGAGGTTGTTATTGGCCTTGGCAGTCTTTTGGGGGTAGCTGAGCCGGTATCAACAGGTTGGCACCAGCCCAAACAGGCCGAGGCTGGCAACCAGCCGGTATTGTTGGTTATTGAGCCTGATCAAGAGCTCGCGGAGGCGATATCGCAAGGCCTGGCGCTATACGGTTACCGGTTACTTAGCCTGAGCAATGGTCAGCAGTGGCACAGCATGGATGACGTTGATCTGGTCATGGTGAGGGACTCGTTGTTGCGTGAAGAAGCGCACTGGCTGCCTATGCTGCACAACCTTCCGGTGATTTGTTTCAGTGGTGAACATGATTTCGATACTCGCTACCGGCTGGCCTGCCTTGGCGTGGATACCTGTCTTGATGAACCCCAAGATATTCCTGCTCTTGCAGATCGGGTGGAGCAGCTTCTGGCTGAAGGGCTGGCAACACTCACTGGCCGGGTGATAATTGTCGATGACGACAGCGAGTTATTGGAGCACTACCGGGTCGTTCTCACTAGTGGCGGGATAGAGGTGCGTGCTCTCAACGACCCATCATGCTTGCTGTCGGAGCTGACAGAGTTCCGGCCGGACATTTTGCTCATGGATGTGCAAATGGGGCGGTACGAAGGTCCGGCTCTGGCCCGAATGGTAAGGTTTCAGGCCGAGTGGCTGAGCCTACCCATTATTTTCTTTTCATCGGAAGAAGATCGTGACCTGCAACTGGATGTGCTTGCTCGTGGCGGTGACGATTTTGTCACCAAGCCGGTATCCGATGAGTTTCTGCTGCGCACGGCGAGAATACGCTGCTATCGCGCCCGACAGCTGGGCAAACTGGTATCGCTGGATAGTCTCACGGGGTTGCTGAAGCATGCTCTCGCTAAAATAGAGTTAAACCGTGAATACGCTCGTTGCGCCCGCACTGGGCACGAGTCTGTTGTAGCCATGCTGGACCTGGATCATTTTAAACAGGTCAACGACTCGTACGGCCACGGAACCGGCGACATGGTCATCAAGGCTTTGGCAAATCTGCTGCGCCACAGATTGCGCAATACGGATATTATTGGCCGATATGGCGGCGAGGAGTTTGTGGTCGTGTTGCCCGAGTGTTCGTTGGGTAAAGCCATTGAGGTGCTTGAATCGTTGAGCCAGGATTTTGCACAGCTGGTATTCAACGGGGGCAGCGCGGAGTTTTCGGTGAGTTTCAGTGCAGGGGTTGCGGCACTGAGCGCTTACAAGTCCGGTGAACAGGCTATTGAAGCGGCGGACCAGGCCCTATACCAACGCAAGCGCGCTGGGCGCAATGGCGTTACCGTGGCGTCTGGGGATTAATTGGTGCCGCTTATTATTGCGGCGGCTAGGTATTGAGCACAAAAAGGAAAGCCGGAATGACATCAAGCAATACCCTTAAACGTATTTTGATGATTGAAGATGAGCCGGATATCCGTACAGTTGCGCAACTGGCTCTGGAGGCCATTGGTGGGTTTGAGCTTACAGCCTGCGAGTCTGGCCAGCAGGGGTTGGCGCAGATCGATGCGTGCAAACCCCAGCTCATTGTTCTGGATGTCATGATGCCAGGCATGGATGGCCCGGCAACGTTGAAAGCTATTCGGCTTTTACCTGACTACGCGACGACACCGGCGGTGTTTATGACCGCAAAAGTTCAGAGCGACGAAGTTCAGAATTATCTGGCACAAGGTGCGGCAGGTGTTATTCCTAAACCGTTTGACCCGCTCACCCTAGCCGACCAGATAAGGGAAATCTGGAACGAGGCCTGCGCAATCGGTTAAGCTCTTGCCGGTTTTTATTGTCACTATTGCAAAAGGTTGTCATGTCGTCCTCTCAGAATAACGATGAAATCAAAACCAAGCTCAACTTGGAAACCTCTCGCATACGCTGGCATGAGCTGCAAACCTACTATGCCCGAGGGCAGGTTGTGCGCGTTGGTAAAGACCTGGATCTGCTGGAGGTTGCCTCCGAGTTGACCGCTGATAACCGTGCCCGCTTTGAGCAATGGCTTGGAACCGGCGACGTGGGGGAGGTGTCACCTGATCTGGCCCGCGCCTGGTACGACCGCAATGCTGAGCTTTGGGCCGTTGTTGTGGCGCCTTGGGTGTTGGTACAGGATCGCTCCAACTCTGCGGTGCACTGATGTTTACCAGCGCATTTCTCATTCTTGCCCCGTTGTTTTTGGGCTTCGCCCTGCCGCTTGAAAGCCGCCGATTGATGACGGCTATTCATTACTTGGTGGAAGCTCTGGTGTATTTCATTCTGGCGCTTCTGGGGCTTGGTTTGGGCCAGATGGAAGGGCTGGCAAGCCAGCTTGGAACCATGGCCGGCCAGGTGTCGGCTCTGGTGGTGGTTCTGTTTGCCGTCAATATGACCGCGCTCTGGCTGCTTCACCGCTGGCGGCCCATGAATCCGGAGCAACGGGCTGAACCCTCTGGCAGCACTGGCTATGTGCGGCTATTTATGGCGGCGGCGAAGCCGTTGTTTGCGGTGTTGGTGGGCTTGTTGTCAGGTTATTTCCTGTTGCCGGATTTGCCGCAAGCAGAGCAGTTGGCCACCTGGTCATTAATGCTTCTGCTGTTTCTGATTGGCCTGCAGTTGCGCAATGCCGGGCTTTCCTTGCGCAAACTCTTAATGAACACTCAGGGGTTCGGCATTGCGGTGGCCATTGTGTTCAGCTCCCTGCTGGCAGGGCTGTTGCTAATCCCCGTGCTGGGGCTGCCCTGGCATGATGTGCTGGCACTGGCGTCGGGGTTTGGCTGGTACTCTCTCTCGGGCATTGTGGTTGGCGAAGCTCTGGGGCCCGCGTGGGGCGGTGTGGCGTTTCTCAACGATGTGCTGCGCGAGATCATTGCCCTGGCTATCATTCCTCTGTTGATAGGCAGCCGACCTGCCATGGCTATCGGCTATGGCGGGGCTACGTCTATGGACTTTACCCTTCCTGTTATTCGCAGCAATGGTGGACTGAGCTGCGTACCTGTGGCGATTGCCTCAGGTTTTCTGCTGTCTTTTCTGTCCCCCGTGTTTATGGGCGTTTTTCTGTCTCTTGGCTAGAGGTATAGCCCCACACCATCAATGTAGGGGCTGGAAAACACTCTGATATCACGCCGGGAAAAACGTTCTCAGGCTGTTTTGGTAAGTCTGGACAATCACGTCCTCTAGCGGCAGATCTTTCACTTCCGCAATTTTTTCAGCAACGAACGGCAGGTAGAAGGGGGCGTTTTCTTTGCCACGATAAGGCACAGGCGTAAGGAACGGAGCGTCGGTTTCCAGAAGAATCTGGCTGATAGGAGCCATACGGACAATATCACGCACGTTTTCTGCTTTATTGAAGGTCGTAATGCCGTTAAAGCCCAGGTTCCAGCCCTGATCCAGTGCGTACTGGGCAAGGCCTGGGCCGGATGTGAAGCTGTGGATAACACCACGGCGCTTGAGTGACTGCTCGAACTCTTTAAGTATAGCGATGGTATCTTCGTCCGCTTCGCGGCTATGGATGACCACCGGGCGGTCATTGTCACAGGCAATCTGAAGCTGGCGCCGGAAAACCTCACGCTGAACAACGCGATCGGCTTTTTCATAGAAGTAGTCCAACCCTATCTCGCCAACCGCAACGATTTTCTCATCTTGGGCGTGGGTGCGAATCTCCTCTTCTACGGCATCGCTGTAACTCTCAGCCTCGTGAGGGTGAATGCCTTGGGTGCCGTAAAGCCATGGTGCCTTTGTGCTTAGCTCGCGCACCTGCGACAAATTATCCGGTGCTACAGCGATAGTAATTACGCGCTCAATGTTCACTCGCCGGGTTTGTTCCAGAGTTTCCTCTAGAGGGCGATCCTTGAGGTAATCCAGGTGACAGTGAGTTTCGATAATCGGGTGATCGAATACGGGAATCTCGCGACGTTTTTTACTCATGGGCAGGTGCTAGGCTCCAATACAGGCAGTCAGTTTGACTGCTATTCTGGTATCTGAAGCGCATGAGTTTATCAGTTGTCCGTTTATTGGCCTACAGTGGCTGATACGGGGTTTCCTTGTTGCAGGGTGTCACGTAGGTTTAATTCAGATGGAGGCGCAGATGCACGTTGTCGTTATTGGTGGGGGCGTTGTGGGTGTAACCACAGCTTGGGAGTTGAGCCGTCGTGGTCACCAGGTGACTGTGCTGGAGCGCCATAGCCTGGCCGGCAATGAAACAAGCAAGGGCAACGCCGCCCAGCGCTCCTACGGGGTGGTGTATCCCTGGGCTGATCCGGGCATGGTGTTCAAGGCATTACCTTGGTTGTTCAAGCAAGACGGCCCTTTAAAACTGCGTATGCCGCCCTCTCTGGCTGCCGTGCAATTCATGTTTTCGACGCTGCGCTATGCCTGGTCGCCGGGCCTGTTCGGTTTTAACAAGCGCGCCATGCTTCGCCTGGGTATACACAGCCGTGATCGCTTTCTGAAACTGGAAGAGGAGCTGGGTCTGGCATTTGATGGCGGCCATGGCGGCTTGTTGCATCTCGCCAGCACACCTGCAGAACTGGAAGGGTATCGGGGCACACACCGCCTGCTGAACGAAATGGGCATTGCTTCCCGGTTGCTGACGCCAGAGCAGGTATACGAGGCCGAGCCGGGCATGGCGAGAACTGGGCCGCTGTATGGCGCCTTGAGCTACGACACTGACGGCACCGGCGACTGCCATATGTTCTCCCAAGAGTTGGCTAAGGCATGCGAAACAAAGGGTGTTTGTTTCCGTTACAACGTTCAGGTGGCGCGGCTGGTGGCCAATAGTCAGACTGTGGAATCGGTCATTCTGCGCAATGAAAATGGCGAACAGGAAACCCTTGGCGCCGATGCCTTTGTGATCAGCGCCGGTTGCTGGTCTGGAGAACTGGTTGAGCCTTTGGGCCTTAAACTGCCGATATACCCGATTAAGGGCTACAGCATCACCGTGCCCCTGAAAAACCCGGATAGCGCGCCGGTTTCCACCATTCACGACGATAACTTCAAGGTTGTGTCTACCCGCTTGGGTGACCGTTTGCGTGCAACGGGTTTCGTTGAGCTTGCGGATTTCAACCGGGATATCCCTGAAGCGCGTATTGCGACCATCCGCAAATCTGTTGAATCTCGTTATCCGGGTTGCGCAGACCTGAACGCGGCAGAAGCCTGGACAGGCTTTCGTCCCATGACTCCAGATGGCCCTGCGATTATCGGTCGGGGGCCGCGGAAAAATCTGTACCTGAATACTGGCCATGGCACCTTTGGTTGGACTTTTTCAGCGGGCAGCGCGGATCTGATCGCCCAGGTTATTGATAACGAAGAGCCGGCGGTTTGTCTGGATGCATTTCGCCCGGGGCGTTATCAGGAGTGAGTGTGTATGAGCCTGCCGAATCTTTTTATGTGCGATGGCAACGACTCAACGACTGGCTTGTGCAACATCAGCCTATCTGGCAGCCAGCGCCGTTTATAGAGCCGATACCGTCGTGGGTTCAGCGCTATCCCGGGTTGGCCCACGCGGTGGCAGAACTTACCGATACCGAATGTGATGAGCTGGATGAAAAGCCAGAGGCGCTGGCAGAGATAGCCTCCCGGTACTTGCCGGGGCTGGTTTGGTACGGACAGATGGTTGGCCTGCCCGAACTGACAGCTAAGTCCCCTGATATCAAGGCGGCGACACTCCCTGAAGTTCGGGCAACGGATATGCCAGGGCGAAAACGCGAGCAGGCCGGCGCGTTTGCGGCGTCGCTGAAACCGCTCCGGCAATCTATGCTGGACTGGTGCTGCGGCAAGGGTTATCTGTCCCGCACGCTCGCAGTGCAAAGCCAAAAAAGCGTTGAAGGCTATGAATGGAATCCGGAATTGGTGGCTGGCGGCAATCAGCTCGCCGCGCACTTCGGGGATGCCGTTCAAATCCACCGCCAAGACGTCATGGCGGAAAACCTATCCCTACCTGCGAATACCCATGGTGTAGCGCTTCATGCCTGTGGGGATCTTCATCGGCAGTTTTTAAGGCGGGGAGCTGCAACAGAGCTACCACGGCTGAGTCTGTCACCTTGCTGCTATCACCTCACTGCAAACGAACGATACCAGCCACTGTCAGAACGCACAGCTGCCTGCGGGAATAGGCTCGCGCTATCCCGCCATGATCTGCGCTTGGCTGTACGGGAAACCGTAACCGCACCCGCCAGGGTTAGAGAACAAACCCGCCTTTTAAGTCAGTGGCGCTTGGGTTTTGATGGGCTGCAACGCGCCTTGAGTGGGGTGGATCAATATCTGCCTGTGCCGTCTTACTCACTGCGGTTGATTCACAAGGGTTTCCCAGCTTTTTGCCAGTGGGCAGCCGAAAAAAAACAGTTTTGTTTGCCCGAAAACACCGATTTTGATCGCTGGCTTGTTTATGGCGTGCAGCGCCATGAAGAGGTTCGCCGTTATGAACTCATCCGTCATTTGTTTCGCCGGCCGTTGGAGCTTTGGCTGGTGCTGGACTATGCCGTCTTTCTGGAAGAGCAGGGGTACCGTGTGCGACTCGGCCATTTCTGTTCGCGGTCACTGACGCCCAGAAATCTGTTGTTGGATGCGGTTAAGGTTTGCGGTACTCCACTCGCTTAACACAGCCACCCTTAAAGTAAACGTAGGTTAGCTCATAGAGTGCATCATTCCCGGGCAGCAGTCGCCAAAAAGAAAGGCGCCCTAGGGCGCCTTTCTTAACTTCACGAGCGATCACGTTCGCTCAGGCTGTCTTAACGACGAACCTGAATGCGTGCTTCAACCCGACGGTTTTCAGCACGGCCAGCGGCGGTTTTGTTAGAGGCAACAGGCTCTTTCTCACCGTAGCCTTTAGCGTTCACTTTCGCAGGATCTACACCCAGAGGGCCAGTCAGACGTCCTGCTACGGCTTCGGCGCGACGCTGTGACAGGAACTCGTTGTAGCTGGCTTCGCCCGTGTTGTCGGCGTGGCCGGCAATTTCCACTACGGTTTCCGGATTTTCTTTAAGAGCGTCAGCTACGCGGCGGAGTTCGTTATCGTAGGCATCACCGATCGTGGAGCTGTTTGCCGGGAACTGAACCTCAACGGCGAAGGTATCGATGGTTTCAGTAACACCCTCGCAACCGGTCTCGTCTACTTTCGCACCGGCGGCTGTGTCAGAACATGAATCCTTGCTGTCGACGATACCGTCATTATCGCTATCCAGCTCGCAACCACGGCTGTCTACCTCAGCACCGCGCGGGGTGTCAGGGCAGGTATCACGAGCATCGGCTACGCCATCGCGATCTGCATCCGGCTCACAGCCAGTGCTGTCAACGGTCGCTCCGGTTGGTGTGTCCGCGCACTGATCGCGTGAATCGGCTACGCCGTCACCGTCTGTATCTGTTGTGCGCTTGGGCTCCGAAGCCGCTGCACTTGCAACCGTGCGGGAAAACGCAAAGCTGATCCCGAGTGAAACCTGGGTGTCAAAGGTGCTTTCGTCGATGCCGTGAAACTCGCGCAGGTCACCGCGCAGGGATACCGAATCTGTCACGTTATAACGAACACCGGTACCAATGTTTACGCGGGTTTCGTCGTGGTTGGTGCCCGCTGTGCGGACGCTACTGGAAGAGTCCTCGCCAAAGCTGGCATGCCCTGCGCCCAGAGACACGTATGGGTTCCAGGCTTCGTCTGGCGCCGCAAAGTAGTAAATGCCGTCTATACGGAGTTCTTCAAAGTCTGACGACCCGGGTACGTTGTTTTTGCGGTCTGCATTCGCGCGGGAATAAATCGCTTCAACCGCCCAGTGCGGTTTGAACCGGTATTCCAGGCCAGCGCCAAATGTACCTGATTCGCTCAAGTCACGGTCATCGTCAAAAAGCTGGAAGGCAGCAAATGGGTTGATGTAAATCGTTTCCGTGCGATCAGCCAAGGCTGGGGCCGCAAAGGTGCTAGCGATGGCGGCCATCGCGATTGGACGCATGATATTCATGCAGAGCTCCTGTTAGGTTATTGGTATAAAGCTGCAGAGTTTTAAATAATCAGATTACATATATACGCGCAATTTAAGCTAAATGACTAAAAAAAACAAAATATTGCGGATTAACGTTACATTAGGAAATTTAGATATCGCTTGCTGTATTGGCCAGGTTATTCGGTGTTTTAAGAAACCAGAACGCTGAAATAGAGGTGCGCACTCTTTTTACTGAAGTTCATTTTTTCACCGCTGTTGAAATGCACCTCAAACGAACTTTCGTCTTCTGCGACCACTGCGCCCGCCCCGAAAATGGCGTGATTGAGACGCTGCTGGTGCCACAAGGGTGAGAGCGTGTTGGCATGTGTTTGAATCTCACCTTCGAGCGTAACGCCTTCTCGTTCTGCATAGCGCGAACTGACCGGTGTCAGTGGCGCATCCAGCTTCAGTGCTGGGTTGGTATCTGGTGCCCGTTCATCCAGCCAGCGTCCGAATTCGCTGGCAAGTTCAAAGCAGCATTCCTCAACAAAGCGGCTTGGGCTCTGATCGCCATCCATATGGGGCTGCTTGCTCACCGGCCGGCTGATCAAGTGCAGCGTTTGCCGGGTGCGGGTCATGGCAACATATAAAAGCCTGCGTTCGCTCTCCAGAAATGCCCGCACGTCGTCCTGGGGTCTGGGGCTGTGGGGCAGATACTTTTCTTGCAGCCCGGGAATGATTACTCGGCGCCACTCCAGTCCCTTGGTGCGGTGAATGGTAGAGAGTAAGGCACCTTCGCCATTGTGTTTTTCACTGGCCTGTTGCCGCAGTGCGTTGAGGTGTGCAAGCGCCCCCCCAGCGTCGACATCCAGGCCCTTCAAGTATTCACGAAATCCGTGAATGGTATCAATCCGTTCCTCTGCGTTGTCATGGGTCAAGGCGAGGCTGCGAACGCCCTCATATAGGTCTGTGTGCTGTGCATAAACGGTAATCAGCCCTGCGACCGGGCCTGAGTAACCACGCAGCTGCCCCAGAACCTCACCCAACTTACGCAGTTTGCGCGCAGCCATAGGTGCCAGTGCGCCAAAATCCAGCGCTAGCAAGCGTTCGTGCCAGCCGCTGGAAAAGCCTGCTAAAAATCGCGCCAGCTGCTCCAGTTCTGGCTCCTTGAGGCCCACGTGAGGAAAGCGCAGAAGTTGCTGGGCCAGCTCTAGGCGATCTCCATCTGGCAAGTTTTCCAGCTTTCCGGACACCACCGTTAATAGAGCGGTAATGGCCCGTACTTCGCGACTGAACAATGCGCCTTTGCCGGCATCAATCCGGTAAGGGATTTGCTGTGCCAGTAGTTTGAGCTCAATAGGCACACTTTGGCTCCAAACCCTGAACAGAATCGCTGTGTCCGCAAGCGACGTATCCGATTTTTGCCCAAGGATTTGCAACACGGTTTCTGCGTCATTTTCTGACCGGTGCAGGGTGATCCCGGTGTCCGGTGTGGAGGGGTGAGAATGGCAAAGCACATCCTTACGACCGGTGTTGTGGCAGATAAGATGGTTGGCTAGCAGAGCCACGCGGTGGCCATAGCGGAAAGTGTAGCTCAGGGTCTGTTCCAGCGGGCTTTCAAATTCATCGCTGAAGCGATTAAGAATGAATTCCGGTTTTGCGCCCCGGAACTCGTAAATGGTCTGATCCGGATCTCCCACCACGGTCACCCGTGCCCGGTCGCCGGCAACATATCGCAGCAGCAGATGCTGAATCTCATTAGTGTCCTGGTATTCATCCACCAGAATAAGATCCATTTTGTTGGCCACCAGCCGTTGCAAAGGTTGGTTCTGATGAATGGCCATCACCGGCTCGTACAACATGTCCGCAAAACTGATCCGGCTTTGCCCTTTGCGCCACTGCTCAAAGCTGTGAAACAGATCAATCAGATACCTGTGCTTTTCAGAGTAACCAAGCTCTTCAAACACTATCTCGGCAGGGGATAGGGTGGTCTTCACCAGATCGATAAACCCGGTTGCTGTCTCCACAAAATCCTTCTTGTTGCGCCGGATCTCATCTGCAAGATCCTCCGGCGCCAGCCGCCGGGTTAGCAGCCAGGCCTGAAAGCTGATCTCCTGCTCGGTCAGAATCTTCTCGGAGAAATTCGGCAGGTAACCTTCGCGCACAAAGCGTTTATACAGCCTTAGCCCCATGGCGTGATAGGTACGAATCTCAGGTAATGCCAGTCCACTTTGATAGCACACCTCCTGCAGTTTACGCTCAAAATCTACCCGCGCACTGCGGTTAAACATAAGCACCACAATGCGTGCAGGATCATGACCCTGTTGCAGCAGGTATCGGATGCGCCAGGCCAGCGTAGATGTTTTGCCGCTGCCAGCCACAGCGGTGATCACCGAGTGCTCGTAGCCAGCGGTAATAATCGCCCGCTGCTCATCCGTGAGAAAGTCGGGTAGATCCGGTGTGGGGGATTCAAGGGTATTGGTTGGCATAGATGTTATTGTACTGGCCAACTGGTAGCGCGGGTAGCTGTACAGTTAACATGATTGATTAACTTAGCGAGTCCACCTCGTCGCTCACTCCCGAAGTCAGAGGAAATAAATATGCAAATTGAAGAATCTATTAATGTATTGGGCGAAAAGCTGGAAATTTGCGGCACTGACCCTGAAACCGGTTTTTATCGCGATGGCTGCTGTAATACTGGGCCGGATGATCATGGCTCGCATACTGTTTGCGTGGTAATGACGGATGAGTTTTTGGAACTTTCTAAGGCTCGGGGTAATGACCTGAGTACGCCTGTGCCGGCTTTTGGGTTTCCAGGACTGAAAGCGGGAGACGGCTGGTGCCTTTGTGCGACTCGCTGGCATGAAGCCTTTGAAGCCGGTAGCGCGCCCAGAGTGCGGTTGCGTGCTACGCATCAGGGGGCGTTGGAACACTGCGCTCTCGATGATCTGAAAGCCCACGGTATTGATCTCAGTTAATGACTTCTGGAACTGTAATGCCTGATATCGCCGCCTGGCGTGCGCTGCAGTCTGAGCTTACGGTCGCCGGGGAACGGCGACTGGTGTTGCTGGAGGGCGCGCGTGATCTTGCCATGCAGTGGCTGCAGGCGCTGATGCCATCTCTGGCGTTAGAAGGCGGGCTGTGGGTTGGAGCTGGCGATGCTTCGCCAAACGATCGTCTGACCAGTATTGAGCCGGCGAACGCTCGGCAATGGCTGGGCCGCGAGACGTCGCTGATTGTATGGAACGGCTGGCGGGGCAATCCGCCGGATGCTTTTGCGGCGCTTTCGGGCACGCTGAAAGCGGGCGGGCTGTTGTTCTGGTTGATGCCCTCGTTGGATGAGTGGGGGGGCTTTGCCGACCCTGACTACGCGAGAACCGGGCTGGATCATGATCAACCCCATGCTTTTGCAGAGCGCCTGGCGGGCATCTTGGCGACAGATCCTTCGGTGATCCGGGTTGAGCTCGGTTCCCCTGGGCCAGTCGTTCTTCCAGAGTTTCCTATGCCAAGCTCCGGATTTACGGTCGCCACAACACCCGATCAGCAGAATTTGATCCAAAAACTTGTGGCATTCGGGCTGGGGCGCCGGCGCCGGCCATTGGTGATAACGGCTGACCGGGGGCGGGGTAAATCTGCGGCACTGGGCATGGCCGCAGCGCAACTGCTACAACAAGGGCGCAGGCAAATTCTGGTGACCGCGCCTTCAAGAGACAATGTGAACGCCTTGTTCGCCCACGCTCGCGAAAACCTTGGTAGCGATGTATTAGACGCGGGTGACGACCGAATAGGAACCGTCTCTGGTGCGCTACTGCGTTTTCTGCCGATTCGGGATTTGCTCCTTGAAAAACCGGAAGCGGAAGTGATTATGGTGGACGAAGCCGCAGCGATTCCGGTCTCTTTGCTGAAACGCGTGCTTTTGGGTTGGCCCCGAGTGGCGTTTGCTTCCACGATTCATGGTTACGAAGGCGCTGGACGTGGCTTTGCCATTCGTTTTCGCCAGATTCTCGATGAGAAAACACCGCAGTGGCAGTCACAAACGCTCTCCCAGCCGGTGCGCTGGGCTGAGGGGGATCCGCTGGAGTCTGTGATATCTGAGTTGTTTTTGCTGGGTGCGGATTATTGTCCGGAAAATGTGTCGGAAACGGTTGCTGACGACCTGGTGATTGAGCCCTGGCAGCCAGCGCAGGCATCGGAAGCTGAACTTGCGGATGCGTTTGGCCTGCTGGTCGGTGCTCATTACCGAACGACACCGGCAGACCTTCGACAATGGATGGACGACCCCGCCGCCAGAAGTTGGCGAGCACTTATAAATGGCAAAATTGTGGGGGTGCTTTGGGGTGCTGTGGAGGGCGGGCTGAGCAACGACCTGGCGCAAGAGGTGGCCAGCGGTAGGCGCCGGGTGCGCGGGCATCTTCTGCCCCAGTCTCTGGCCGGCCACAGTGGATTTCCGGAAGCGGCCAGCCAGCGCGGTTTGCGGATTATTCGCATCGCCGTCACTGCTCAATGTAGACGCTTAGGTATCGGTCGCAGTCTGGTTGCTACAGCGATTGCTGACGCGGAAAACGAAGGGCTGGACTTTACCGGCACCAGCTTTGGCGGCAGTTCCGATCTCTATGCCTTTTGGGCCTCATGCGGGCTGGAATGTGTGCGCATCGGGCTGCAGCAGGAAGCTACAAGCGGGGAGTATCCGGTGCAGATGGTGTATGCCCACAGTGCTGACGGGGTGTCGTTGGTTAAGCGGGTGCGGGAACGCCTGGCTCGGCACTGGTTAGTGCTTGTGCCACTGAACTGGAAAGACTTGGCGCCAGAGTTGCTGGCCGATATGACAACAGGTTTGCCGCAGGGAGGCCGGCCATCAAAGCGCCGGCCAGACGCAGCCGATATCCGGGACCTGCAGAACTTTAGTGACGGCCACCGGGGCTTCCGGCTGATGGTGCCGGTACTGAGGGATGTTAGCTTGGCTCCCGATGTTATGAGTTGGCTTCGCACGCATGCCGAAGCGAGCCTCTGGTGCCGGGCCGCATTGCAGGGGTGGGATTGGCCAGAGCTGCAAAGGGACGGGTTCTGTTTAGGCCAGCGCGATGGCGAGGACCGCTTGCGCGCCTTGGTCCGCGAACTTCTGAGAAACGGGCCGGAGTTGTGATCCGCTCGATTTAATTATGCGAGCCACCTGCCCAGAATAGGCCCCAATTATCTGACAGAGACTGTTCGTTATGGCCAAGGGAATCGGCATCTCCCAATATTCGATCCTGCTATCTATTTTGCTACTCGTTTCAGTATCCACGGTTTTGTCCGGATGTGCGTCCAAAGAAGCGCCAGCTAATCTGAACTATCAAGCTGAAAACGCGTCTGGCTCGGCTCTTTATCGAGCGGCGTCTGAAGGCAATTTTGAGGCTGTTAGCGACCTGATAGAATCGGGTGCGCCCTTGAACACACTGACTGAGAACGGCACGCCGCTAATGGCAGCCGTTCGAGTGAACGCTGATCGTATCGTGTGGTATCTGCTAAGCCGCGGAGCGAGTCCAGATCTTGCCCAGAGCGATCAGGTTACACCCCTTATGGCGGCCTCGGAGCAGGGCGGTCGCCAGCTTGTGCGCCTGCTACTGTCGGGTGGCGCTAAAGTGAACGCCATAGATCTGCAGGGCTATACACCGGTAATGCGGGCGGCTGAGCGGGGGCAGTTGTCGGTGGTAAAAGTGCTGCTGACGGCTGGGGCAAACGTTAATGTCAGTCAAAACGGAGAGTCGCTTCTAATGAAAGTGGCCTCCGGTGGCGACCTGCTAACGGCTGAAATGCTGTTGGCAGCCGGTGCTGATGTAAACTTTCGCACAAAAGATGGCACAACGGCGTTAGACGTGGCCCGGGCCAGTAACCATCCGGATCTGGAAATGCTGCTGGTACAGGCCGGGGCCGAGCTTTAAAACACGTTGGTCTGCTCCGCGCTATTCCAGCTGCATGGGATCTGTCTGATCGTTCCACACGGGTAAAAAGTGGGCCTCGATAATTGCCTCGGGTACGTCTTCGAGGCATGCGAAAGACCATTGTGGGTTCTGGTCCCGATCAATCAGCCGTGCCCGTATACCTTCAGTCAGATCAGGCCTGCGCAGGCACTCCCAAACCATGGCTAGCTCCATCCGAAAGACGTCTTTCAGCGACATCTGCTGGGCTTTTCTGAGCTGGTTCCAGATCAGCCAAGCCGATACAGGGCAACCCCCTTTCAGTGTTTTCATGCAGGCCTGCCACCATTCACTGTCTATGGGAGATGCCTGCAGCCGATCGACGATCTCCAGCAAGCTTGAGCCTGCGCACAGCCTGGCAATATCCCGTTCGTGTAACTCCAGGTGGCTGGAAGGCAACGCGCGGTAATCTCGAACCTCAAGCTGGCTTAGCAAGTGGAACAACTTGTTGTCATCGGCCGCCCTCCGGCCGCTCCAGCGTTCGTTCTGCAGTTGTGCCAAAAGGCCTTGTTGATCGTTCGTTGGCAAGGCCATGTCTGCCAGCCCCACCCGCAACGCGTCAGTGACATTCAGGCGAGCGCCGGTTAGTGCCATAAACAGCCCAAGACGTCCTGGCAGTCGGTTCAGAAACCAACTTGCGCCAACATCCGGGAACAGGCCAATGGACATTTCTGGCATGGCCAGTGTGGCATCTGGGGTTAGCAGCCGGTAGCGGCAGGCAGAAAACAAGCCCAGGCCGCCGCCCATAATAATGCCGTGCCCGATACCCACAACGGGTTTGGGGAATTTGTGCAGGGTATAGTCCAATTCGTACTCGTGCCGAAACACACTGAAAGCTGCCCCGGGATTTTCTGTACCGGTTAACGATCGGTACAAATCCCGGATGTCTCCCCCGGCGCAAAACCCCTTGTTTCCAGCGCCGCGTATCAGCACCACGCAGATGCGCTCGTCTGCACCCCAGCGCGCCAGGCTATGCCTGATAGTGACGATCATTTCTTCCGAGAGCGCGTTCAGCGTGACGGGGGTATTTAGGGTTAATACGCCTATATGGCCTTCGTGACAGGGGAGTTCCTGAACCTCTACAGACATTAATAGTGTCTCCGGACGGTAAAGATAATCTGGGGTATGGGCTTTGCTCGTACTGTCTCTGTAACCTGATGAAAGTTAAAGAGGACGAATGTCGAGGTTAGCGCCTTGATCTATAGCATTTGCGCTGTGGTATGGCTGTGCTATAAGTTTCAACCAGTTACCACCGTTCGCTTTAGAATACCGGTTCATAAAACTTAAAACGATGATGAGAGGTTAATCATAATGAAACTTAAACACTATGCCGTTGCAGGCCTTTTCGCCCTGAGTGCAGCTATTCCCGCAGTAGCTTCGGCCGCTGGTGATGCAGAAGCAGGCAAGGCAAAAGCAGCCGTTTGTGCCGCTTGCCACGGCCAAAACGGCGTTGCCCAGATCCCTATGTATCCAAACCTGGCGGGTCAGCACGAACAGTACCTGGCATCTTCATTGAAGGCGTACAAAAACAAGCAGCGCAGTGGCGGCCAAGCAGCGATCATGCAGGGTCAGGCTGCAGCCCTAAGCGATGATGACATCGCCAACCTGGCAGCTTATTTTGCAAGCCTGCCAGCCGGCGGCAAGTAAGCGACACGCATCAGCACAACAGCTCAAACTGTTGTGCTGATAATGCGATAGCTAGGGCGGTAAGCTGATGTGCCCGGCAATTTCATGCGATTTTGAGCGACAAACTGCTCCAGCATAGCCTCCAGAGGCTTTATCAGGGTTGGATCCCCAGAGATCTCAAAGGGTCCTTGTTCCTGAATTTTTCGGATTCCTCCTTCCTTTACGTTTCCGGCGACAATGCCACTGAATGCCTTCCTCAGGTTAGCTGCAATCAAGTGCACCGGTTGATCGCGGTGTAGCTCTAAAGCGAGCATGTTCTCGTGGTCTGGCTCGAAAGGCAGCTGGAATACCGGGTCGATTTTCAACATCCAGTTGAAGTAATAGGCATCCTGCATCGCGCGGCGGAAAGTCTCGACGTCCTTCATGCCCTCTTTCATGGCTTGGGCCACTCGCGCTGGGTCATCAATGATGATTTCATACTTGCTGGCGGCTTCGTCGCCTAGCGCGTTGCGGATGAACTTATCGATCATCTCGAAATATTCGGCGTTTTCTGGCCGGCCGGTGAACACGACAGGGAAGGGTAGGTCGGCATTGTCTGGGTGCAAAAGAATGCCCAATAGATAGAGGATTTCTTCAGCAGTACCCACACCGCCGGGGAACACGATAACGCCGTGGCCGCAACGTACAAAAGCTTCCAGGCGCTTTTCGATGTCCGGCAGAATCACTAACTCATTCACGATGGGGTTGGGCGCTTCTGCGCCGATAATGCCTGGCTCGGTAATACCAATGTAGCGGCCATTCTTTACGCGCTGTTTGGCGTGGCCGATAGTGGCGCCTTTCATTGGCCCCTTCATGGCACCGGGGCCGCAGCCGGTGCAAATGCTTAGCTCACGTAGGCCTAGTTGGTGGCCAACTTCTTTGCTGTATTGGTATTCCTTATCGCTGATGGAATGCCCGCCCCAGCATACGATCAGGTCGGGCTGGCGCCCTGGCTGAAGGGCTCGGGCGTTGCGCAGAATATGAAACACCATGTTGGTAAGGTCGCCAGGCTGATCACCCTTAAGTACACGGGCAAATTGCGGCGAAGAGTGCGTGTAAACAATATCTCTCAGCACTGAGAACAAGTGCTCACGAATGGCCCGGAGCATTTCGTCGTCCACAAAGGCGTGTGCTGGGGCGTTAATTAGCTCTAATTTCAGGCCCCTGGGTTGGGGAACAAGACGTATATCAAAATCTCCATGGGCCTCCATCAGGTCTTGGCAATCATCGGTCACAACACCAGTATTCAGTACGGCCAGTGCGCATTGTCTGAATAGCCGGTACAGACCACCTTCGCTTCGGTCTTTGAGCAAATTCACTTCATGACTAGACAGTATTTCCAGGCTGCCCTCGGGGGATACAAGAGCATTGATGGTGGGTTTGTTCATGTACAAAAAAACTCCTGAGTGTTGCGGTAATACCCGATTTTAAAGCACTGCTGCAAAACGTTAGACTATGCGCTTTTCCTAACATACACCACCCGACAAAATACCCATTTATGAAACTGCTTATTCGCCCAGCCCCAGAAGTCGCTACCAAGAGCAAACCTGTTCGACGTCGGCAGATGCGCCATCTGCGCCAGAATGTCCGTAAACTTCTTGCAAGACTTGATCACGATATTGTGGTCAGTGGCTGTTGGGACAGGGTGGATGTTGAAGTGCCCGAAGGCCGCGGTTTGAATGGCGTCGTACTCGATGAAATTTTGCGCATCCCCGGTATTTCCACCATTCAGGAAGTTGCGGCGTTTCCGTTTATTAGCCTTGAAGATGTTGCAGAGAAGGCCGTAGCAGCCTTTGCCGGTCGTCTCGACGGCAAAACCTTTGCTGTTCGTGCTAAACGCCATGGTAAGCACGATTTTGGTTCGGTGGATCTTCAACGTGCAGTTGGTAGTGCTTTGATGTTAGCCGCGACTGATGCGGGTGTGTCTCTGCGGTCCCCAGACGTGGAAGTGCGCATCGAAGTGCGGGATGACCAGTTCCACATTGCCCATCGCAAACACCGGGGTTTAGGTGGTTATCCTCTTGGCAGCGTTGAGAATGTAATGACCTTGGTATCGGGTGGCTATGATTCATCGGTAGCGGCCTATCTCATGCTGCGCCGGGGTCTGCGTAGCCATTTCCTGTTTTTCAACCTTGGTGGCGTGGCCCATGAGGTGGGTGTGCGCCAGGTGGTTCACTATCTGTGGGATCGTTACGGTGCGTCCCACGGTGCCAAGTTTATCTCGGTGCCCTTTGATGGCGTGTTGGAAGAAATCATGGGGTCGGTTGGCCATCGTCACTGGGGCGTGGTGCTGAAGCGGCAAATGCTCAAAGCGGCCAGCGAGCTTGCACAAAGCAACAACGCCTTTGGCTTGGTTACCGGCGACGCGGTGGCTCAGGTGTCTAGCCAAACCTTGACCAACCTGAACGTGATCGATCGCGCCAGCGATGAAGTGGTTCTGCGCCCGCTGATTGCCATGGACAAAGAAGCCATCATTGCCATTGCCCGGGAAATCGGTACGGAGCCTTATGCCCGAACCATGCCCGAATATTGCGGCGTAATATCCCAGAAGCCAGCTACCCGAGCGAAGCTAAGCCGGGTGGAGGCAGATGAAGCTGCAATGGACCCGCAAGTATTGATCCGTGCAATTGAGGCCCGCGAAGAAACCAAAGTCGGCGAACTTCTGGACAGCATTTCCACCCCGGAAGATGTTGAACTGGTAACAACACCCGCTGTGTCGGATGTTGTTATTGACGTTCGCCACCCCTCAGAAGGTGAGCAGTCGCCGCTGCAGCTTACTGGCAATGAGATTCTGACCATTCCGTTTTACGAATTGAACCGGAAGGTTCCAGAACTGCCCTCTAATCGCCAATACTTGTTGTATTGCGATAGGGGCGCCATGAGCCGCATGCACGCTGTGCATCTGAAGTCTGAAGGGCACGAAAACATCAAGGTTTACGCGCCCGGCTCTTAATACCTAACTAGCAACTTAGCCGGCCATGCCCTTGAAGAACTGTTGTACGTTTTCACTCAGGGTATCCAGGTCGTAGCCGCCTTCCTGAACCACCAGTGTAGGCAGTCGGAGCTCGCGAACCCGCGAGCTGAGCCGGCAAAACCCTTCTGAAGACACTGAAACCTTGGCCTGGGGATCATCTTTGTAAATATCGAAGCCCAGGGTCAGGATCAGTGCATCTGGCTGAAACAGCCCGATGGCTGCGAGGGCCTCCTCCAGCTTCTCGAAAAACACATCCTCTGTCGAGCCGTGAGGCATGGGCATGTTGATGTTATAGCCGTAACCCTCGCCTTCGCCCCGTTCATTCTCGAATCCGCTCACCACTGGGTAAAAATTGGTGGGGTCGCCGTGGATAGATATATAAAGCACATCGCTGCGATCGTAAAAAATCTCCTGAATACCTTGGCCGTGGTGCATGTCGGTATCAAGAATGACCAAGCGTGGAAATTTGGATTTCATGTGCTCGGCAGCAATGGCCGCGTTGTTGAGATAACAGAAACCGCCGGCAGAATCCTTACGAGCGTGATGCCCTGGGGGACGGCACACAGCATAGGCGGCGCGATCGCCGTCAAGTAGGGCATCTGCTGCGCCAAGAGCACTCTGGGCCGACCAATAGGCTGCAGTCCATGTGTGTTCGCCAATGGGGCTGCTGCCGTCGGCCTGATACCGAGCGGCCTCCGCAAGAATGCCGGTAAGGTGATTGGGCGAGCGGACGAAAATGTTGGAAATCACCTCCTCCCCCCAGTCGTCCATTTTTATCCAGCGCTTGTGGGCGGATTGAAGAAAGCGCAGATATCCCAGGTCGTGTACCTTGGAAATAGGCCCTGCATTATGATCAGCTGGCTGCAGCACCGGAATGCCCATTTCCCTCAGGCCTTCCAGCATTTGGTTGGTGCGATCTGGTACCTCCTGGGGTTCTCGCATTTGGCCCCGAGTGAAGTAGGTTTTCGGACAGTGCTGATCTTGTGCGGGATGGAAAAACGCTTTCATTATCCGACCTCCAGGATTTTCGGTTCTACGCGTAAGGGCTCTGGGAGTATAGGCACAGACGGAGAATGGTCAAAAGCCATGCTACCGGCTTTACAGGTTAAGATTCTGCATCCACTATGGAAGACATACTCAACCGACGCAACCGTGCACCTTACCGGGTGTCGTTACTGACTGAACAGGAGCCGAAATGATCGAGTCACCACTGCTTGAAAAGCTGACTGGCTACATCGGCGGTCGCTGGACCGACAACGAACAGGGCAGCACCTTTGATGTTTATAACCCGGCAACGGGTGAGGTGATTGCGCAGACAGCTTCCATGCCGGAAAGTGAGATAAAGGCGGCGGTTGATGCAGGCAAGTCGGCGCTCCGGCTGACCAACCCCTACACCATCGAAACCCGCAGAAAATGGCTAGAAGATATCCGTGACGCGCTCCGGGCGAACAAGGACGAAGTTGGCCGAATTCTTTGCATAGAGCATGGCAAGCCATTGAACGAAGCCCAAGGGGAAGTAGATTACGCCGCCGGCTTTTTCGACTACTGCTCCAAACACATTCAAGCGCTGGACGCCCACACACTCCCGGAAAAACCCAAAGATTGCGCCTGGACTGTGCACTATCGCCCCATCGGAGTTGCCGGGTTAATCACGCCTTGGAACTTTCCCATTGGCATGATTGCCAAAAAGCTCTCAGCGGCATTGGCGGCGGGCTGTCCGTCGGTGATCAAACCGGCCAGCGAAACACCGCTAACAATGATTGCTTTATTCGCGCTGCTAGATAAGCACGTGAACCTGCCAGATGGCATGGTGAACTTGGTTATGGGTAAATCCAGTGTGATTGGCAAAGTTCTGTGCGAGAGCCCGGATGTGCCCATGCTGAGCTTTACCGGTTCAACGGAAGTGGGTCGCAAGCTGATTGTAGATACCGCCGACCAGATTAAAAAACTGGCTCTGGAACTGGGTGGCAATGCGCCATATATCGTGTTCGACGATGCAGATCTGGATGCAGCCGCAGATAACCTTATTGCGAACAAGTTCCGTGGCGGTGGCCAAACCTGCGTGTGTGCAAACCGGATATTTGTGCATGAGAAGGTGATGGACGCTTTTGGCGAGAAGCTTGCAGAGCGCGTGAACAAGATGACCGTGGGTGATGGCATTGCAGGCGATGTCGACCTTGGGCCGCTAATTAACAAAGCAGGCTTCGACAAGGTAAAGCGCCATCTGGAGGATGCTCTGAACAAAGGCGCAAAGCTGATTGCCGGCAAGCAGCCAAGTGATCTGGGCGACGGGCACCTGTTCTTTCCACCAACGGTTATTTCTGGCGTAACCCGGGATATGTGCTGCTTTAGAGAAGAAACCTTCGGGCCTCTGGTGCCTATGGCAAGCTTCCGCACCGAGGATGAGGTAATTGAAGCCGGTAATGATACCGAATTTGGCCTAGCCTCTTACGTGTTCACGGCAGATGCTGAACGTGCTCAACGAGTGGCCGCCGGCCTTCGGTTCGGCCATGTGGGCTGGAATACCGGCACCGGGCCTGCGCCTGAAGCGCCTTTTGGTGGCATGAAAGCTTCCGGCACTGGCCGCGAAGGCGGGCTTGAGGGCCTGTTTGAGTTTGTGGAGGCGCAAACGGTGCCAAGAGGGTTCTGATTTAAGAGCAACCCGTTGAAACAAAGAAGGCGAGCCATTGGCTCGCCTTCTTTGTTTCTGGCTACTGTTTAAGGTGTAAGAATAACCTTCACAGAGCTGTCTACGTCAGCTTCATCAATGTAGCCAATACTGCCCGGTGTTGATGAGACCTGGGCCTTCATCGCCGCCGCGCTGGCGGCTTCTGCAGGCGGCTGGCCACGGCCAGTAAACACCTGCTTGGACCAGAAGGCTTTGAGCTGGGCATCGTTGCGGCCGGTGATCTTGTCGTGGAACTCGGCGCGAATGGCATCGCCTCCCGGCAGTTCGAACGGCGTGGCCTTTTGTCCGTCTGGCAGTTGACTGCTGCGATTCAGGTACAGGTCGCGCACCTTGTTGTCGGTGATGCTGTCTGGGCCAGAGGGGTTGCCAATAACTACGACGTCAGCCTGCAACAGGCTGCTGTAAAAAAGACCAGCCAGCAAAACAAATCCATATTTTTTCATGTCGGGCCTCTTCAGAATGCAGCGTCGAGTTTAACGGTGTAAACGTTGGTACTGTCATCATCGTTGGTAAGAACGAAGGCCGGGTTCAGGCCGCCTGCAGCCTTGTCAAAGCCTGTTATGTGAGTAACGTCGGCTTTGAGGGCCACGCCCGGCGTAATGTCCCAGCGCACACCAAGACTGTACTCATCACGACGGGTATTAAGGACGGATTCAGGAACTGCCGGAACCGGGGTGGGTGTGCCTTGGGCCAGGAAGGCGCCTGTTCGCTCGTCATTATCCCGGCTTTCGATCCATCCGATAACGGCATAAGGGGTGATAGATCCGAATCGACGGGCGACCGAAATATAAGCTGAGTCTGTGTCGGCGAATTTTCCGTCCAGCTCTGCGCGCGTTACTTCGGAGATGACCTGCCAGGTGCCATCGTCGTAACCAAGGCCAATCCCATAGAAATTCCCGCGTGCTTCATCGGCCAGTACTGACTGCCCGGGAACTAATTGCAATTCATTAGCTGCAGCAACAGCAGCAAGGCGCGTCGCATCCACGGTTGCTTCCGCAGTGGCCGCAACGCCCCGCAGGGTCCAGACGTAGTTAGTCCAGCTCAGCGTCAAGCCTACGGTGTTGCGGAACTCAACCTGGGATGTGTCACCTTCTTCGTCGGTGAAGCCTGTAAAAACCTGTGTAGTCAGTGCTGAGCTATCAAAATTTGTTGTATAGGTGGCATCCGCACCGACATAACTTTTGATGGTGATCGGGCCATAGACGCTCTCTGGTGGTCGCGCCCAGGGCTGTGAGTAACCTACTTCCAGCGAATCGGAATACATGAACATCGGTAGGCGCATCTTACCTGCCCGCAATTGCAGGTTGTTGGTGGGGCGATGGCTCAAATATGCCCACTCTACCTCTGGCTCCCAGTCATCGGCGCCACGGCCGATTAGCTGCAGAACTGCCTGGCTTTTGTCGGTCACATCAAACGTGCCCTGCAGTTGTCATTTTCAGAAGACGACTGCACCAACTGATTGGCTGTAACGCCCATTGTGAAGACGGCTCCTGACAGCGAAATATCAGCAGCCGTCTTCACCAATCTCCACTATGCTCAATACTCGTGTGCACTAAAGCGAGGTGTGGGCATGGCGTCCGACACATCACTAATTGTCGAGCAGGGCGTGGTCAGCCTGTCTGACGAGGCATGGGCACAGGCCCGGCACCGAACGGAAATCATCGGGCCACTGGCAACGCTTGAGGCAGTCGGGCATGAAACTGCCGATGCCGCAGCGCGGGCGCTGGGCTTGTCCAGGCGGCAAGTGTACATCCTGATTCGGCGTGCCCGGCAAGGCTCAGGCCTTGTAACGGACCTGGCTCCCGGGCAATCCGGCGGCGGTAAAGGTAAGGGACGTCTGCCGGAGCCGGTTGAACGCATCATTCGCGAGCTGTTGCAAAAGCGCTTTCTGACTAAGCAGAAGCGCAGCTTGGCGGCATTTCACCGCGAAGTCGCACGAGCATGCAAAGAGCAAAACCTGCGGGTGCCTGCACGCAACACCGTGGCGTTGCGGATCGCCACTCTGGACCCGCTCAAAATCACCCGTCGTCGGGAAGGCCAAGAGGCCGCCCGCGTCCTGCAAGGTGCCGGCGGTGTCCCGCCGCCAGTCACCTTGCCGCTGGAGCAACTACAGATTGACCACACAGTCATCGATCTGATCGTGGTCGATGAGCGTGACCGGCAACCGATTGGCCGCCCCTACCTGACCATCGCCATCGACGTGTTCACCCGCTGCGTGCTCGGCATGGTCGTTACGTTGGAAGCCCCTTCCGCCGTCTCGGTCGGCCTGTGCCTTGCGCATGTTGCTTGCGACAAGCGTTCTCGGCTGGAAGGGCTGGACGTGGAGATGGACTGGCCGATGAGCGGCAAGCCCAGGCAGCTTTATCTGGACAACGCGGCCGAGTTCAAGAGCGAAGCGCTACGTCGTGGCTGCGAGCAGCATGGCATCCGGCTGGACTATCGCCCGTTGGGACAGCCGCACTATGGCGGCATCGTAGAACGGATCATCGGTACCGCGATGCAGATGATCCACGATGAGTTGCCGGGGACAACTTTCTCCAACCATAACCAGCGTAGGGACTACGATTCCGAAAACAAGGCAGTCCTGACGTTGCGTGAGCTGGAGCGGTGGCTCACATTGGCAGTCGGCACCTATCATGGCTCTGTGCATAATGGCCTGCTGCAACCACCGGCCGCGCGCTGGGCTGAGGCCGTGGCGCGAGCCGGTATACCGGCCGTCGTCACCCGGCCCACGGCTTTCCTGGTCGATTTCCTACCCCTCATCCGTCGCACGCTGACCCGCACCGGCTTTGTCATCGACCACATTCACTACTACGCCGATGCGCTCAAACCATGGATTGCACGACGCGACCGCTTGCCTGCTTTCCTGATCCGGCGTGACCCACGCGACATCAGCCGAATATGGGTGTTGGAACCGGAGGGGCAACATTACCTGGAAATTTCCTACCGTACCTTGTCGCACCCGGCTGTCACCCTGTGGGAGCAACGGCAGGCGCTGGCGAAATTGCGGCAGCACGGGCGTGAACAAGTCGATGAGTCAGCATTGTTCCGTATGATCGGGCAGATGCGCGAGATCGTGACCACTGCACAGAAGGCCACGCGCAAGGCACGGCGCGACACGGATCGACGCCAGCACCTCAAGACTTCAGCTCTACCGGACAAGCCAACTCTGCCAGAAACCGACGTTGCTGACCCGCAGGCAGACAACCTGCTACCGGCCAAGCCGTTCGACCAGATCGAGGAGTGGTAGCCGTGGACGAAGACCCCATCATCGACTTGTCACACCTGCTGCCAGCCGCACAGGGACTGACCCGGCTGCCGGCGGACGAACGCATACAACGCCTTCGCGCCGACCGCTGGATCGGCTATCCCCACGCCGTCGAGGCTCTAAGCCGGCTGGAAGCTCTGTATGCGTGGCCAAACAAGCAACGCATGCCCAACCTGCTGCTGGTCGGTCCGACCAACAACGGCAAGTCGATGATCATCGAGAAATTCCGGCGCACGCATCCGGCCAGCTCCGACGCCGACCAAGAGCACATTCCGGTGCTGGTCGTGCAGATGCCTTCCGAGCCGTCTGTAATCCGTTTCTACGTCGCTCTGCTCGCCGCAATGGGCGCGCCGCTGCGCCCGCGCCCACGGCTGCCGGAAGTGGAGCAATTGGCGCTGGCTTTACTACGCAAGGTCGGCGTGCGCATGTTGATAATCGACGAGCTGCACAACGTCCTGGCTGGCAACAGCGTCAATCGGCGGGAATTCCTCAATCTGCTGCGCTTTCTCGGTAACGAGCTGCGCATCCCACTGGTCGGGGTCGGCACGCGCGATGCCTACCTGGCGATCCGCTCTGACGACCAGCTAGAGAACCGGTTCGGGCCCATGATGCTGCCACTGTGGGAGGTCAACGACGATTGCTGTTCATTGCTGGCTAGCTTCGCCGCGTCGCTCCCGCTGCGGCGGCCTTCCATGATTGCCACGCCGGACATGGCGCGCTATCTGCTCTCTCGCAGCGAGGGCACCATCGGCGAACTGGCGCACCTGCTGATGACGGCGGCCATCGCTGCCGTGGAGTGTGGCGAGGAAGCGATCAATCAACGCACACTCAGCATGGCCGATTACACCGGACCCAGCGAACGGCGTCGGCAATTCGAGCGGGAATTGATGTGAGGCCGGCAGTACGCTGGCCACTGCACCCGGCTCCCAAAGAAGGCGAAGCCTTATCCTCTTGGCTCCAGCGTGTCGCCGCTTGCTATCAGATGGCGGTGCGCGACCTGCTGGCACACGATCTCGGTCACGGTCAGGTCGATGACCTGGATATCGCGCCACCAATGTCATTGCTGACAAACCTCTCTCAGCGAAGCGGCATCGAAGTGGACCGGCTGCGCTGCATGAGCGTTGCCGGTTGGGTACCGTGGCTGCTGGACAGCCTCGACGATCAGATTCCGACTGCCTTGGAAACCTATGCGTTCCAGTTCTCGGTGCTGCTACCGCGATACAAACGTAAAATCAGAACAGTCGCACGTTGGCGGGCCTGGCTACCTCGTCAGTCGATTGACCGTGCCTGCCCGCTCTGCCTGAATGATCCGACAGCTCAAGCCATATTGCTCGCATGGAAGCTGCCCCTGGTGTTGAGCTGTCCGCAGCATGGCTGCTGGCTGGAATCCTATCGGGGCATACCGGGGCGCTCTCTTGACTGGGAGAACGCCAATACGACGCCACGCATGGCCAGCGAAGCGATTACAGCGATGGATCGGCGCACCTGGCAGGGGATGACAACCGGCTATGTTGAGCTGCCGCGCCGGCGCATCCACGCCGGCCTCTGGTTTCGAATACTACGCACGCTGCTTGATGAGCTGAACACTCCGCTCTCAACGTGCGGAACCTACGCAGGATATATCCGTCATGTTTGGGAAGACTGCTCGTATCCGACGCGCGCTGGACAAAGTCAATGGCGACCGTATGAAACCTTGAATCCGGCAGTGCGGATACAGATGCTGGAATCGGCGGCAACGGCAATCCACATGATCGAATCGAGGGTGATAAACCCGCCTGGGGCGCAGGCAAAGCTATTTTGGTCGGAACCGCGAACCGGGTTCACCAATGGCCTGCCCGCGAAGAAGCAGAAGCAGGAGTCAATCAACCACTGGCAGAGAACGATCAAGGCGATCAACGAAGCCGTCGCCGAAGCTCGCTACAACCCCGAGACAGCCCGCTCGCTGTTCGCGCTGGCAGCTAATGGACGGCGGCGCGACCCCGAGTCTCTGGAGCGCTTGCGCGCCGAGTTTGCCAAGGACGGCATTCCGCCGGAATTCTTGTCACATTACGAGCCCGATGGCCCCTTTGCATGTCGTAAAATAAATGACTGATCGAGTAGCAAATTCTGACGACCAGAACTTTCTGGCTCAGCCCGGTGTACTAAGCGGGGTCAACGATGATATCTGCCCTGAGTATCCGCGAGCTCTGGTTTCTGCTCTCGAATAAGTCCCAGAAGCACTCTTCGAACAAAATCTGATGGCTATCGATGAAATAATGCGGCCGATTACTAGAAAAGGAGGAGATGCCTGAGTTAATACCTCTCTGGAGGCAAGGGGCACCAGAAACCGTAGGGGATCATGTCGTTTTAGGACGGAAAATCCCTAGTACCCCGTATTATTGTCAATTGCTTCCGTTGCGACATCAGATAATCCAGCCCGGCGTGGACTCGCTGACCGATCGCACTTGAATTATTTCATTAAAGAAGTCGGTGAACGTGCCGATATCTAAAATATTATTCACATAATTGTAAAGGTACTCATGCGCCAGAATTTACCTGTAACCGGTCGTGCTCTGGAGCTGTCTCAGGATGTGAACATCATGTCCACGACCAGCCCCCAAAGCCATATTACCTACGTTAACCCCGACTTCATCAAAATCAGCGGCTTCACCAATGAGGAGCTTCTGGGACAGCCCCACAATATAGTCAGACACCCAGACATGCCCCCGGCTGTTTTCGAACACATGTGGGCCACTTTGAAAAAGGGCAACTCATGGATGGGGCTTATAAAGAACCGCTGCAAGAACGGTGATCATTACTGGGTCAGCGGCTATGCCACCCCTATTACCAAGAATGGTTCAACCGTTGAGTTTCAGTCTGTAAGGACCAAGCCGCAGCCTGAGCATGTTCAGGCTGCCGAAAAGACCTATGCAAAGATGAGAGATGGGAAATCTCTTTCGGGCAAGCGCTCGATCGGATTTGGTCTGAAACTGGGTTTACTGGTGTGGGCATGCATCATCGTCACGATGATGGGGGCAAACCTACTTGCGGAAATGTCTGTGATCGCTTCGATCGTTGCCACGCTTGTGGCCGGTGGTATGAGTTCTGTGGTGATCGCGGTTCTCTTGTCGCCGCTGAAGCGCCTCACGCGTATGTCACAGGATATGGCAGACAACCCCGTTAGCCAAAGCCTGTATACGGGGCGTAAAGATGAATTTGGTCAGATTGAGTTCGCCTTGCGCATGATGCAGGCAGAAACCGGTTCTGTTATTGGCCGTATGAGCGATGCCTCCGACCAGCTTGGCACTTACGCCAATAGCCTCCTGCGTGAAATCGAGTCAAGTAACGAGTTGAGCGTTGCGCAACAAGCAGAGACAGATCAAATTGCCGCTGCGGTCAATCAGATGGCGGCCAGTATCCAGGAGGTAGCGAATAATGCGCTGCATGCGGCCGATGCAGCAAGCAAGGCCGACGGCGAGACTTCATCAGGGCAACGCCTGGTTTCGGATACCAGCCAGACCATTACGGACCTTGAAGCAGAGATTCAGCAAGCCGCACTCGTTATCCAGGAGCTTGAAGGGCAAAGCAACGAAATTTCGAAAGTACTGGATGTCATTCGTGGCATTGCCGAACAGACCAACCTACTAGCACTGAATGCCGCCATCGAGGCCGCGCGAGCTGGTGATCAGGGGCGCGGATTTGCCGTAGTAGCAGATGAAGTGCGCAGTCTTGCCGGACGTACCCAACAGTCAACAGGCGACATTCAAAACATGATCAGCGCATTGCAGGAGCGGGCAAGCTCGGCCGTTACGGTTATGGAGCGGAGTAGCCAACAAGCACACTCCAGCGTCAGCCGTGCCCAGGAGGCGGCTACGGCACTGAGTGGCATTGGTCTTCGGGTCAACGAAATCACTGACATGAATACACAAATTGCCACCGCTGTGGAGCAGCAGAGCGCGGTCAGTGAGGACATCAGTCGCAGCATTACCAATATTCGCGATACGACCGATATTAATGTTCAGACAGGCCAAGGGAACTATGAAAGTGCCGCATCGGTAGCGCGGCTATCAACTGCGTTGAGTGAACTCGCTCGGCAATTCTGGGAGAAACGCAACTGAAGTACTTAGATTAACAGTCCTCGCGTGCGCTTTTTTCGAGCACTGTGGGTTCCCTTCGTCGTCTGTCAAGGTAGTTGGCACCTGATTCATTGAGGCTCTAATGAGCCACGCATTGCTCTTTAACAGAGTGCTCCTCCGGTAACGGGTTCAGCCACACGATTCCGACGGGCGCGCAGTTTCGGATATCGGTTGACCACCGGCCAGGGTTCTTTTCTTTGGCTTTGAGTAGCGTCATTTTGCGGTTAGCCAGTATGTCAGCATCTTTGCCCGCATGACGATCTGCCGGTGTCACGTAACGAA
>JBQCZX010000017.1:0-36415 GCA_052089485.1 Marinobacter sp.
AATCCCGGAATCAGCGATTGCTGGTTAAGAAGGTAAACACGAGGGCGTATACTATCGCGCTAGAATACCAGAATTTATGACCAATTGATGGAGTTATCCCATGGCGTCCCTGCAGGATCAGCTATTGAAAGCGGGCCTGGCCGACCAAAAAAAGGCCAAAGCTATTCGCAATGAAAAACATAAGCAGCGCAAACAGCAGCCCAAAGGTGCCGTGCAGGTTAACGAGACAGAAGTCCGTGCCCGTGAGGCCCGCGAGGAGAAAGCCGAGCACGACCGCCAACTGAACCTTAAACGCCAGCACGAAGCCGATAAAAAAGCCATTCGCGCGCAGATTCGCCAACTGGTGGAGACCAACCGGCTGGATCGCAGCCGAGGTGAAACCTCTTATCAGTTCGTCCACGACAAAAAGATCAAAAAATTATATGTAGACGACATTATGGCCGACCAGCTCTCTCGTGGCCGACTCGCCATTGTGTTCGTTAATAATCAGTACGAGATAGTCGCCGAGGGCGTTGCTCGCAAGATTATAGAGCGCGATAAGCTGGCAGTGGTTGCCCTTCACGACCGCAAAGAAGACGACCTGGGTGATGATGATCCGTATGCGGGTTATGAAATTCCAGACGACCTGATGTGGTAGTCATCGAAGCCGGATCCTGGGCAGCCAGTATCCGGCCATTACCTTCCTGATCGTTGTCCCTCCGGCCCTCCGCTTTTTTATAGCTCGCTTTACCTGGCCGCAGCAATCAATTGTTACCGTAAAGAGCTGGAATCTCCCCCTAAAAACCGACTTAATACGGCGATAACAAAAGCTGTAGATACGCCTCTTTTTGTATCACGATGGTTCACAGATCTAAGGGAACACTATGAAACTTGCAAACTTCTTCGGCGATATGTCCATCCGGAGTAAGCTGGCTGGGGGCTTTGCGCTGTTATTGCTGCTCACCATCGTAGTGGGAGTGGTAGGTAATCGCGCTTTAGAAACATACAGTCAACGGTCAGATATTGTGACCATGCTGGGCCAGGTCAACACTGGCCTCACAGAAGCAAGAGTTGAAGAGAAAAACTATTTACTGTCGGGTGATGCAGAGAATGTACAGGCCTCCCAGGCCCATGGTGAGGAAGTACTTGGAACCACCCAACGCATCAGGCCCTTGCTGGTTGTTGACGCAGACATCAGCACCTTGGAAAACATTCAGGCCGATGTACAGCAGTATCAATCGCTGATGAGCGAAGTAGAGCTAAACACCGCCAAGCGGGAAGAAGCTCTCAGGAGTCTTGAAACCAAGGCCCGAATACTCGGATCTTCACTCAAAGCACACAGTTCTCTGTTTTTTGCATCAGCGATATTTGAGGACATGCGTCGCGCGGAGCGGAAGTTCCTGGTGGAGCGTGATCCCGGTAGCATTAAGTCTTACCTCGGGGACGCAAAGCGAATGCAGGGGCCGTTAAAATCAGCGGCTATCAATGCGGAAGAAAAAGAAAAGGTTACTGCAGCGCTCGAATCCTACGCAGACGAATTTCAGAGCGTTGTGAACCTGACTGAAGCCAGCGGACAGCTTTCACAGGACATGGTTACAACAGCCCGTCGTGTGACTGAATCAGCGAACGGTCTACGGGAAGTTCAGGTAACCAAAATGGAAACCGATCACACGCAAGCCACCACACTGATTGTTGGTGCAACCAGCATTGCGGTGTTGCTTGGTATTCTGATGGCGTACCTAATTACCAGGGCCATCACTTCTCCCATCAATCACGCCGTTGCAATCGCTTCGGAGGTTGCCTCGGGCAATCTATCTGTTCATATCGATAACAACCGGACAGACGAGATAGGTCGCTTAATGGCGGCCTTGGCCACCATGGTCAGTGGTTTGCGCGAGCTTGTGAGAAGCATTGAATCTGGCGCGACCAACATTGCAGCGTCGGCTGAAGAGCTTTCAACGGTCACCAGCCAAACCAGCGACGGAATTAACCGTCAAAAGCAAGAAACCGATCAGGCTGCGGCCGCAATGAACGAAATGACAGCAACCGTTGCTGACATCGCCCGCAATGCGGAACAGGCTTTTACGATTGCCTCTGAGGCAGCTAATCAGGCAGCAAAAGGCGAACACGAGGTTAGGGAAACCGTAAGCCAAGTGAACAGTCTGTCTCAGGAGGTAAGCCAGAGCATGGAAATTATTCAGGGCCTGCAAGCGGAAACCGCGAACATCGGGACGGTTCTGGATGTGATCAAGTCCGTTGCTGAGCAGACCAACCTGCTGGCACTGAACGCCGCAATTGAAGCAGCACGGGCTGGCGAACAAGGCCGTGGCTTTGCCGTCGTAGCCGATGAAGTGCGGTCCTTGGCTCAACGGACGCACAGTTCCACGCAGGAAATTGAAGCACTGGTAACAACCCTGCAAAGCAGCGCAAAGAAC
Organism: Marinobacter sp.; assembly: GCA_052089485.1. Lineage (GTDB taxonomy): Bacteria > Pseudomonadota > Gammaproteobacteria > Pseudomonadales > Oleiphilaceae > Marinobacter. Next base: position 2,415 of record JBQCZX010000017.1, read on the forward strand.
TCCGTATCGGCAATGGAGTCCAGTGTATCGCTGGCTTCCCATACCCTCGAGCGGGCCACTGCAACGGGAGCAAGCATTTCGCGGATCACTCACTCCGTGGAAGAAATTAAGCAATACAACAACCAGATTGCAACCGCCTCAGAACAGCAAACGTCTGTAGCGGAAGAAATCAACCAAAACGTTACCCGCATTCGTGACGTTACCGATCAATCTGCGGCCTCCTCCAATCAAACCGCCAGCTCCAGTTCTGAGCTTGCCAGGCTTGGCAGTGAATTGCAGACTCTGGTGTCCCGCTTCAGACTCTGAACACGCCATATCGCCCGCCAGCGCGGGCGATAATCAGTGCCCTTTCACGCTTTGCCCTCACCGGCCTGCAACGGGCAATCGAAGCAGCCAGTCCATCCCGCCTGAGTCGTTATAACTTGTCACCAACGTACCGTCGTATTGAGTCGTAATTGCCTCAACAATGGTCAGGCCCAAACCGTGGCTAGCAATTGAGGCGCCTGAGTGCTCCACGCCGCCGGAGTCACTCACAAGAAAACGAACCCTTTCGCAACTATCAGGGCTGGCGGCCGCCTCTTTTTCAATCACCAAATAACAATCATGGGCTGAATATTTCAGGGCATTATCAATCAAATTACGCAGAGCAACCGCAGCCAAAGTAACGGGAACATTGAGCAAATCATCACCAGCAAGATTTTCAATACTTAGCCGACCAGCCTCAGGAAGATCGGCCAGAACTATGTCGAGAACGTCATTTACACTACAGTCTTTTCCTTCCTGCCACTGATCAGGCTGTTCCAGCCGGGCCAGCATTAAAAGTTGTTCTGTAACACGCTGCAGTCGAACGACGCCTTTTTCAGCGTTGCCAAGGGCAAGTTGCTGCTTGTCGCCTGTTACCCGTCGGGCTACCTGCAAATGCGTTTTGATTCCGGTTAACGGTGTGCGGAACTCATGGGCCGCATCACTGGCGAAGCGCTGCTCCCTGGCTACGGTTCGCTCAACCCTGGAAAACAGTCCGTTCAGGGTTTCAACAACCGGCGCCAGCTCAGAGGGCGCCTCTCCAATGCTCAGTGGATTGAGATTGACCGGATCTCGTTGGCGCAGTTCGTCGTGCAGTCTCTGAAGCGGCCTTAGCCCCCTACGAATTCCCCACCAGAGGACAGCCAGGCCACCAAGAAGTGCCAAAGAAAATGGCACGACCATGACCAGAATAATGCCGTTTGCCAGCATCGTCCGTTCAGACATCCGGTCAGCGGTTGTTATAAAGGTACTGTCTTGGTGCAGGGTATAAAGACGCCATGCCTCGCCATCAATATTGCGGGTAGAGAATCCTGGCTGGGAATCGCCGAGCGACGCACCTCGGGCACCGCTGGTCTGCAACAGCACTTCACCGCTGGCAGAGCGTATATGACACGCAACCCCTTCGCTTTGGGGATCGACAAGCAAGGGGTTTTCGTTCGTTACTATCAGCATATCGGGCTGGCGTGCAATCAAACCAGCAACCATAGTAGCGGAGGATTTAAGGCGCTGATCAAGCGTTTTGGAAACCTGCTGATCCAAGTGCAGGTACATCAAAACACCCACCGACAGCCAAAGAGCCAGAAAGGACACACCAAGAGACCAAAGTAATCGGCTGCGTAGGCTCACCGGCCAGTCCTAGATGCACTGAACGGCATACCCAAACGATAGCCAAGGCCGCGTTCGGTCAGAATCAGATTTTTCCCCAGCTTGCGCCGCAAGTGGTAAATGTGAACGTTCAGTGCGTTGCTCTCAACATCTGCACCCATGCCATAGAGGCTGTCCTTGAGCTGGTCTTCAGATAAAACAGCGCCCCGGGCATTGAGCAATTTTTCCAGCAACGCTAGCTCACGTCGCGAGAGCGCGACAAGCCGACCCGCCTGGAACACCTCACCCGTTGAGGGTCGCATCCGCAGATCGCCATGGCATATTTCCGAGACTGAACGGCCAGCCGCCCTGCGTACGAGTGCATGCAGGCGGGCTGCCAATTCATCCAACTCAAAGGGTTTAAGTACATAGTCGTCTGCACCGGCTTCCAGGCCCTTAACCCGCTCCTGCACGGCATCTCTCGCGGTCAGGATCAGAACCGGAATATCCAGGCCTTGCCGGCGCCAGTGAGACAAAACATCCAGACCGTCATCGTCCGGAAGTCCAAGATCCAGTATCACGACATCGCTAGCAAGTTGTTCCAGCGCCACCCTTGCCTCACGCCCTGTGCGTACGCGATCAACCACGCAGTGGTGCAACTCCAGCCCGGCTTCCAACCCGGATGCAACCAAATCATCATCTTCTACCAATAAAACATGCACGATTTAAACGAATCCTTACGAACGATGAAACATTACGAATGCTCTTAATGTTGCCTTAATCATCCCACTGCAGACTGCCGCTCAACATTGGAAGCGTCCAAGACGCTTGACGGGCTAGGAGTATTCAGTGAAAGCCATCCGATTATGGTTGTTGATGTTATCCACTCTTTTGGTTTTGGCAACCGGCTTGCCGGCATATGGCCAATCCCTACTGGGAAACAACAGTGACTTTCTACCTGTGGACCAAGCCTTTGAGTACAGCTTGGAGGACAATAACGACGGAACTGTCACCCTGCGATGGAATATCGCGCCGGACTATTACCTTTACCGCGAGCGAATGACAGTTGAAGGCAACAACGCCGTGCTGGACAACGTTGCCTTCCCCTCTGGTAAAACGATTACCGATGAATTCTTCGGCGATTCTGAAGTCTACTTCAACCAGGCTGAAATACTCATTACAACCGGAGACGCCACCGCCCTGAGCCTCACTTGGCAGGGCTGCGCAGAGGCCGGCCTGTGTTATCCGCCACAATCCGTGAATGTGGACTTCTCTGGCCAGGAGGTTCAGGCGAAAGACATTAGCGGATCTGGCAGCACAACGGATATGCGTTCATCAGTGGCCAGCGATGAACAGGCTGAAGACCAGTCCCTGGCCAGTCAACTTGCAGACAGTGGGCTGTTGTGGAACCTGGTGATCTTCTTCGGCTTGGGGCTTCTACTGGTTTTCACACCCTGCGTTCTGCCGATGATTCCTATTCTTTCTGCGGTCATTGTTGGCAGTGAAGCCGGGCGTGGCCGGGCCTTTTTGCTCTCACTGGTGTTCGTTATTGCTATGGCGATAACCTACGCCCTTTTAGGTGTTGCCGCCGCACTGGCTGGCGCAAACTTACAAGCTATCCTGCAAACACCTCTATTTATAGCGCCTCTGGCAGTTGTCTTCGTATTGCTGGCGCTCTCCATGTTCGGGCTTTACGAGTTGCAACTCCCCGCGTTTGTTCGCGACCGCCTGGACAGAGTGAGCAATCAGCAAAAAGGCGGCAACCTAAGTGGTGCAGCGGTCATGGGCTTTATCTCCGCCCTACTGGCCAGCCCCTGTATGACCGCCCCACTTGCCGGAGCTCTTATATACATAGCGGATAGCGGCAACGCCAGCTTTGGCGGCCTGGCCCTGCTGGCTCTTGGTCTGGGTATGGGCGCACCACTTATCGCGTTGGCAACGATCGGCTCTGGACTGTTACCAAAACCCGGCGCCTGGATGAACGGGGTGAAAGCCGTTTTCGGGTTCATTTTGCTGGGCACAGCTGTCTGGTTTCTTGAGCGTATTCTCGACGACTCCCTCATTCTGGCTCTATGGGGTGCACTCACGCTAATCTTGGGCCTATCGGTACGGCAGATTGCAAACACTCAAAACACAGAAGCAACCCTAAAAACTCTTTTCGGCAGCATCGGCGCCGTGATTACCCTCTGGGGAGCCTTAATGATGATTGGTGCCTCGGCTGGCGGCGCACAACTCTGGCAGCCACTTGCAGCTGTGGTTGGCCCAGGCAACACCACGCCAGCTGCCAATACAGCCCACGCACAATTCGACAGTTTCAAGTCCATAAACGATCTGGATCGGGCAGTCGAGAAGGCCGCCAACACAGGCCAGTGGACACTGGTGGATTTTTACGCTGACTGGTGTATCTCCTGCAAAGTCATCGAAAAAGAGGTGTTTGGTGATCCAGATGTTGTCGCGGCGCTTTCAGATATGCAGCTCCTGCGTGCGGATGTTACCGCTAACGATACGCTGGATCAGGAACTCATGGATGAACTGCAGGTCGTAGGGCCGCCAACCATTCTTATCATCGGCCCTGATGGCCAGGAATACCGTGCCCAACGCACCACCGGCGAAGTATCCGCAACGAAATTTATGGAACGCCTCGCAGCTGCCCGTCAATCATGACAAGGAGTAAAGATGTTATCCGTTAATCTTGGCCCGCTGAGCCTGCCTCTAGGCCAGCTGCTGTTGATCAGTGCGTTTGTGATTGCTCTCATTGTTGGCGCGATTGCCGGCCGCAAAGAAGGGGTTCCCATAGCCGGAACCCTGTCTGATATCTTTCTGGCTTCCATGGTGGCGGCGCGCATTGGTTTTGTTATTCAATACTTCGAGCACTACCAGGAAAACCTCTGGGGCATCATCGATATTCGGGATGGCGGCTTTCACGTTATCGCCGGCCTACTGGGTGCCCTGGCACTAACCGCCTGGAAACTTTGGCGTCATCCCAAGATCCGCAGGCCACTGGCGATTGCTGTGACTTCCGGCCTTTTGACCTGGGGCTCTATTTCACTGTTGGTAGGCCTGATGGAAAGCAGCTCCAGAGGCGTACCCGAGGCTACGTTCACCCTTCTAGACGGCACGCCAGTTGCGTTAACAGAAGTGGCGGGAAACAAGCCGATGGTCGTTAACCTGTGGGCTAGCTGGTGCCCGCCCTGTATTCGGGAAATGCCAGTATTGGAAAAGGCCCAGCAGGACAACCCTAGCGTTACCTTCGTTTTTGTAAACCAAGGCGAACAGCCCGAAACTATCACTCAATTCATGGGTAAGCATGAGCTTTCGCTGCAAAATGTTCTGACGGATACCAGCGCCAGCCTTGGCCGGACGACCGGCAGCCAGGCCCTACCGACAACGCTGTTTTACGACGCCAATGGCCAGCAGGTAAATGCCCATCTGGGCGAGCTGTCGCAGGCTACACTAGCGCACAACCTTAGAAGCTTCGACACCGACTGAATTTTATCCGGAGACTCACAATGCAATTATTAAAACCCACTTTCAAACCCACACTGCTTGCCGCTGCACTGGCCACAAGCGTTCTAAGTTTACCCACCCTTGCGCAAGAACAGCACGCCGACGCAGTTCAGAGCCTGATCGACCGAGGCGTGACAGTTACCGCAAGCTTCGACGCCCCCGGCGGCATGACCGGCTACGTTGGGGAAATGCAGGGCCGGCCCGTTGCCTTTTACCTCACGCCGGACGAAGAGCATGTGGTCGTTGGAACAATGCTAAACGCCAGCGGACAAAACCTCACCGAACCAAAAATACAAGAACTGGTGCAGGGGCCCCAAAATGAAAAAGCTTGGAGCCAGTTAGAAGAAGCGGAGTGGGTTCGTGATGGCAGTGCCGACGCGCCGGTGATTGTTTATACCTTTACCGACCCAAACTGCCCCTACTGCCACCGCTTTCGGCAAGCTGCCGAGCCTTGGATTGATGCCGAAAAAGTACAGTTGCGCCACGTAATGGTAGGTATTTTGAGACAGGACAGCTTGCCAAAGGCTGCTACGATTTTGGGTTCTGACAACCCCCGCGAGGCTCTGCAAGAAAACCAACAGAATCATGAGCAGGGTGGCATTGAGGTGGATCGCAGCATTGTCAGCGCACACGCCAAAAAAGTTCGGGAAAACAATAAATTGATGTCCAGCTTGGGACTGAGCGCCACTCCCAGCACCTATTACAAAGGGGGCAACGGAAACATTCAGATGAAGCAAGGCGCTCCAAGGCCCGAGGAAATGAAGGCGATTATGGGCAGCTCAAAACCCTAACGCTCTTTCAAGGTTACTGCCGACGAATTGTCACACCAGACAGACATTTCGTTGATAATTTGTCGGCATTAACCGGTAAAGTTGCCCACATTTTGATGGCGATAAGTTTGACAGTGCGACAGCTCCCGGCTAGCTTTATCACATAAAGCACAGAACAAGGCCGTTAGCTGGACTCATATCTGTGCTTTAAAAAAGACAACAACAGATACAGCTGACATCCCTAGCGAACGTCAGCGCCAAGAGGCCAGTGTCATGCAAAAAAGCATCAGATCCTTTCGTCAGCACCCTGTTTCTGCTCTATCCCTGAAGCGCGCTGGCAGCGTGCTCACAGCCGCCGCCCTCACTTTGATGGTGGGTAGCGCCCAGGCCACCGACTGGGATATGCCCACACCCTACGGCGACTCCAACTTCCACACTGTTAATATTCAACAGTTCGCTGACGATGTTCGGGAAGCGACCGATGGTGAGCTGGACATTACCGTTCACAGCAGTGGCTCGTTAATCAAGCACCCAGAAATCAAGAACTCCGTTCGCCGTGGGCTGGTGCCTATTGGCGAATTGATCATGTCTCGCCTTGCCAACGAAGACCCACTGTTTGAGGTCGACTCAGTGCCTTACCTTGCCAGTGACTACGACCAAGCCTGGAAGCTCTGGCAGGCGTCGAAAGATGTGCTCGCCAAACGTTTGGAGAAACAGCGTCTAAAGCTGCTTTTCTCAGTACCCTGGCCTCCTCAGGGCATCTACACCCAGTTTGAGGTAAAAACCGGTGAAGAACTCAAAGGCGTAAAAATGCGCGCCTACAACAAATCCAGCGAACAACTCGCGGAACTTCTCGGCGCAATACCAACGCAGGTTGAAGTACCCGACATACCCACAGCCTTCGGCACCGGCCGTGTTGATGCGATGATCACCTCGCCTTCTACCGGCGCCAACACCCGCGCCTGGGATTATCTGACCCACTTTAATCATGCCCAGTTGTGGCTGCCTAAAAACATGGTCGTTGTTAACGCAAAAGCTTTTGATCGCCTACCTGAAGAGGCTCAAAAAGCGCTGGAAGACGCAGCTGAAGTGGCTGAAAAGCGCGGCTGGGAAGCCAGCAAAGCGGAAACAGAAGCTAAGATAAAGATTATGGAAGATAACGGCATTGAGGTTTCTGAGCCATCGCCGGAGCTGGTCAAACACCTGCAAAAAATTGGTGAAACGATGACTGAGGAATGGCTCGATCGCGCTGGCGAGAGTGGCCAGGCACTGCTTGATGCGTATAACGAGCAGTAACTCAGCTAAGTCATTCAGACAATAACGAGAGAGCACACTGATGCGCCGAGCACTTGATGCATTTTACAGGCTGGGCGGCGCGCTTTCTGCGTTGTGTCTGACCCTTATCATGGTATTAATCGTGGCCCAGGTACTGGGCCGCGTATTAGACAAGCTTCTGGGATGGGTGGGATTCAATGCACTCGGCCTGAATGTGCCGGGGCTTGCGGAACTGGCTTCGTTCCTACTGCTTGGCGCAACATTTTTCGGCCTTGCCTACACGTTCTGGCACGGCGGCCACATCCGCGTCACCTTAGTGCTTCAGTACTTACCCAAACACGTACACCGGATAATGGACATGACGGTCACCCTGGTTGCGGCTGCCATCACCGGCTTTGCTACCTGGTATAGCGCGCGCCTGGCATGGGACAGCTACGATTACGGAGACCTCTCCATCGGCATGGTGCCTGTCCCACTCTGGATCCCCCAACTCGTCATGGCCTTAGGCCTGCTCTGGCTATTAATTGCCCTACTGGATGCGCTTTTTTCACTCGCGACCGGCCGTGTTCTCCAGCTGACAAACGAAGCCCCTCAGGAGTAGTCACATGGAAATGATCTGGATAAGTGTGCTGCTACTCTGTCTGCTTTTGGCGTTTCTCGGAGCTGGATTGTGGGTTGCATTTTCACTAACCGCCATCGGTTGTGTTTCACTGTATTTTTTCAGCGGTATTCCTGTGGGCGACAGCCTGTCCACGGCCTTTTACAGTGCAAGTGTGTCCTGGGATTTGGCGGCGCTTCCGATGTTTATCTGGATGGGGGAGGTATTATTTCGCTCACGCTTGTCGGAAGAGATGTTTCGCGGCATCTCGCCTTGGGTAGGCAAAGTACCCGGGCGGCTCCTGCATACCAATATTATAGGCTGCGGCATTTTCGCGGCCATATCTGGCTCTTCTGCTGCGACGGCGGCAACCATTGGTAAAATGTCGATCCCAGAGCTAACCCAACGCGGCTATAACAAGAATCAGATTCTTGGAACATTGGCAGGATCAGCCACGCTTGGGCTGCTAATTCCCCCGTCCATCATTCTGATTGTTTATGGCGTAGCAACGGAGCAGTCCATCGCGCGTCTGTTTGTTGCCGGTATACTGCCGGGGCTGATGCTCATGTCCCTGTTTGCGGGTTACGTCATGATCTGGTCGCTGATGAACCCTTCCGGCGTGCCCGCAGGCGAAGCCGAATCCTTCTCGTTCAGGGAAAAGGTTCACCGCAGTCGTCCTCTTATTCCGGTGATGCTGTTGATTGTCGGGGTGATCGGCTCTATCTACGCAGGCCTGGCATCGCCGACTGAATCGGCTGCTATTGGTGTAGCCCTGGCGCACCTGTTGTCTTGGAAAAGCGGTTCGATGAGTCGACAAACCTTCACCTCAGGGTTAATGGGAACCGTAAGAACGTCGTCGATGATTGCGTTCATTCTGGTGGGGGCTCACTTCTTAACAAACGCAATGGGCTTCACCGGCCTTCCGCGGGAACTGGCCTCCTGGATCAACACCCTGGGCTTGTCGCCCTACATGTTACTGGTGGCGCTGACGCTGTTTTTCATACTTCTGGGCTGCTTTTTGGACGGTATCTCAGTAGTGGTTCTGACCACATCGGTGATTCTGCCAATGGTTCAGGCCGCAGGCATCGATCCCCTGTGGTTTGGCATTTACCTCGTGATCGTCGTGGAAATGAGCCAGATTACTCCGCCCGTAGGGTTCAACCTGTTCGTGATTCAGGGGTTGACTGGGGAGAATATTCTGCGGATTGCCTGGTCTGCACTGCCCTATTTCCTGTTGATTCTGAGCGGCGTGATACTGATCACTGTGTTTCCTGAAATCGTCACGTATCTACCCAGTCAAATGGGAAGGTAGTAAGGAATCGAAGTGAGCCGTTAAAGAAGCATCTGATAACAAGTTAATAAAGAGTATCTGCCTCATTATGAACAAAACCAATGATTCCAAGTGCGACACAAATAAAGACAGCACGCCTCACAGCAAGGTAGGCCCGATTGTTTCTTCGGCGCACCTGGCTTCCGGCAGCGCAATGGAGCTATCTGAGCTGGAATTCGGACTGATTGTCGCGAGCAACGCGTTTAACCGCTGGATGGTGCGCTGTATGAACGCCGCTGGGCTGCCTGAGTTAAGCCCCTTGGACGTGCTCGTGCTGCACAGCGTGAACCACCGTGATCGCGCCAAAAAGACCGCAGATATCTGCTTGGTTCTGAACGTAGAAGACAGCCATACGGTTACCTACGCCCTCAAGAAACTGCTTAAGTACGAAGTGGTGGTGTCGGATAAACGCGGGAAAGAGACCTACTATTCGGCCACAGAAGAAGGCATAGCCGTTTGCCGACGTTACCGGGAAATTCGCGAGGAATGCCTGGTGGACTCGCTACGGAGCCTGGGGTTCTCAGGCGCCGATACAGGTGCTGTGGCCGGTTTCCTGAGGGGTATATCCGGGCTCTACGACCAAGCGGCGCGATCTGCTGCGTCCCTGTAGGTCGTTTCGCCCGAAGCTGGGTCAGACAATATCCGCTACAACACGCACTTTTACCGGTAAGCCCTGCCGGATAGCAGCGCCACTGACGTTCTCAAGCCAGGTGGCGGTGCCGTCTTTACGGGTGGGATCAGAAAAGCCCAGATCGTTGATGTTCACGCCGGCAGACAGATACGGGTTGCCTGCGCGCTCTTCGCCATCGATAACGTGACTTGCTGCCCCCAACTCACGGTGGCCATAACCGTGCTCGATGCCAAGGGCACCCTCATGCACGTTGTCGCCCACCAGAGCCAGAGCCAGTACCTTACCACCCGGGCTTTCGATACTGATGGTATCGCCATGCTGTACCCCAAATTTCTCGGCATCGTTGTGATGCAAAAGTACCGGGTTGTATGGCTTGATCATACGCAAGCGCTCAAGACCGATCGCGTAGGAGTTCATCAGGTTCGATTTGAACGAGAACGCCAACAACGGCCACTCGCCCTCCGAGTAGTGCTCCCTCAGCAGTGAGCCATCCCAGAACCGAGGCGCATGGTGAGTAGGCGTACCCACATGGCGCTTGCCGCTGTAGCTGTCGATGGTGGTGCCGACCTGTTCATTGTAAACACACAATGGACGCTTCCAGGCGTGACCAAGTTTTTCACCATCGTATGCCTGCTCCATGGTCTCGAAACGACCACCACGAGAGTACAACTGCGCAACCGGGCCGGCTTCATCCGCACTCACAGTGCTCTTGATCTGATCCATCAATGGCTCAATACCACTGGCTGTGATGTCCTCTGCTACGGCATCCGCCAGGGGCTTGCCTGCCATGGCGATATTTGCCGCTGCCCGCAGGTAGAAGTCTTCCGCACGATTAAGGCCATGCATCCTGCCATCTGCACCTTTAATGGCGTTATCACCAAAGCCTGGCAGATCAAGGCGTTTGCCTAGTTCGATAAAGAAGCTGTCCATACTGACCGGCTCACCGGCAGCCGTTTTTGCTTGGCGCGGCTCTACAACTGGCCAACAGGCGGTGGTCATCTTGGTAAGGGTGCCACTCCAGGCGCCAGTGAAGCCCCAGACTTCATACATCACAGAGTCCGGCACAATGTAGTCTGCAAAACGGTTGGTCTCATTTATAAAACCATCCACCGCCACATACAGACCAATGTTTTTCGAATCCTTCAACTTGTCTGCAAACAATGCGGTTAAGCCGGCCTGACCATACATCGGGTTTGCCATCACCCCGATCATCGCCTTGATTTTGTAGGGGTACCCCTCAAGGCCAGAGAGCAGATGCTCAGTCAGAATCGGTGGCGCGAGTTTGCGCCAAGGCGCGGAAGCCGGGTAAGGCGATTCCCCCGCAGCAACATGACGCTTGTACTCGCTGGTCTTCTCATACGGGAATTTGGAGCGCGAGAGAAACACACCTTTGGGCCCAATTTTTCCCGGGAAGTTTGCAAGATCGTAACGCGGGCCTGCACCCACACCATTAAAACTGCCACCGCCTTTGGCGACGCCGCCCTTATGGTTAAAACTGCCAACCAGCAAGTTGAGCATATTGATGCCGTACGCGGCATAAAAGCCGGCACCTGACATCATTCCACCATGGGTGTCGGCCGCGGCCGTGCGACCAAAGCTGGTGAAGCGTTTAGCCAGCTTGCGGATAACGTCGGCATGAATACCGCAAATGTCTGCATATTCTTCAATGCTGAACTGCATGGCTTCTTTGCGCAGCTTGAGCAGCGAACTGCGTACGGTGACCTGGCCTTCGCCGGTTTCTACTGTGCGCTCAACAAAAAGCTGAGCACGCTTGGCGGCTTCGGCGCTAGCTAATTGCCCTTCCCTGTTAACCACCACCGGGTGATCCCCGTCGGCTCCGGCTTCTGCCTGGCCGATATCACTCAAGCGCAGGAAGTGACCAGCACGAGGATGGTCGTCATCTTCAATGACCAGGTGCGTGGCGTTTGAGTGGCCTGCTTCCCCGGCGCTTTCAGCTGCTTGGTTACCCGGCAACTCCAGAAAGTCTTTGGCGTAAGCTTCGTTCACCAGCATCCAGCGAATCAACGCCATCGCCAGCGCGGTGTCTGTGCCCGGCAGAATGGATATCCAGCGGTTCCGATCACTGGCGGAATGTGAGGCCGCAGCGGTCAGTGCCGGGTCAACCAGCACATACTCCAGATCACCGGTGGTGCGGGCCTGTGCCAACAAACGACCCTGACGCTTGAACGGGTTGCCTGCCTGGCTGGGTGCGGTGCCGATAAACAACGCAAATTTTACGTTGGCGTAATCTGGCTTCACGTGGGCAAACTTCGCCATATCGTTCATCAGCGCACCAGACCCCATGCGAAAAGCCAGGCCACAATAGGCGCCGTGGTGCCCATAGTTGCGCGTGCCAAAGGCATTGAACGCAAAACGCTTGAGCAACGCAGAGCGGCCGTAATCCGTCGCCTCCATTACCATTAGCTGGTTGGCTTTGGGGCCGTACTCTGGGTTCTCTGGGTCGAGCGGTGTTTTCACATCGCGAATGGAGCGCAGGCCTTCAACCTCACCTTCCCCAAATAGATCGCCACCAGCAACAATTTCATCCAGCATTTGTTCAAAGGGCACGCTTTCCCACTGATTGCTGCCACGGGGGCCTGTCCGCTTCAGGCAGCTCATCACACGCTGATCACTAGTTAGCTGAGCCATGGCCGCGTTACCACGGGCACAGGCGGTGGATCGGTTAAGCTGGCCTTGGTCTTGAAAACGGCTCATGCGCTGAAAGGCTTCCAGCACCGGGGTGTTCTCATCCAAATGCTCATCAGAGGACAGCGGGTGATACGGGTTACCAGACACCCGCAGCACTGTGTCTTTATTCTTATCAATACGCACGCGCACGCCGCACTTGGTGGTGCAGCCATAACAAACCGTAAACGCGACACGCTGATCCGGATTAAGCACCACCTCACCAGTTTGCGGGTTTACCGTATATTCTGGTGCAAGGCTGTTACCGTGCAGCCTGTCGGCTGTGGCTTTGCCGGAGGTTCCGTTTACCAGACCTTTACCCATTTTTTCCAGCGGGCCATAGTAGCCAGCCGCGAAGGTTGCAGCCCCACCAGCGGCAGCTGCACCCTTGAGGAAGTTACGACGATTCTTGTCCATTACTTATTCTCCGGAGACGTGAATCAATGGGTGCTTACCTGGAGACTTTTCTTCCAGGGCACCAGAATGTCAATAATCAGCAGTGCGGCCAGCCAGAGCCCGAAGGTTCCGAAAATGCCCAGCAACCCGCTGGAGCCAGCCTCGACGGCGTATTGATAGTAGCCAGCGGTGTTTTTGGCGACGGTTTGCACCTCCATTAACACCATCCAGCGGAAGGTCCAGCCAATGTGTACCGCCAGCAAACCAGCGATCCAGGAACGGCCCAGCCAGTTGGGACGGCGCAACATGACAATGGCAGAGGCTGTGAGTGCTGCGCCCACCATCAGTCCGTAAACAGCCACAGCACGCCATTCCGGGTTTCTCTTGAGCGACGCAAACGCTGCCTCAACCGAGGGGCTGAAGCCGGTGAGGCCTTCAGACGCCCAAAGGGCAGCAACCAACGCTGCGAGAATCATGGCTACGAAGATAACTTTCAGGCTTTGTTCATTAACGTCTTCATCGTTGCCTGTCATCAAGCGATTAATCAGTATGACCAGGCCCGCTGCTGCGACCAGGCCGGTCAGCACAAACATGACAGGCAGCCAATGGGTATCCCAGAGCGGGCGGGCCTTAACAATCGCCACCTCTGCGCCGGTATAGAGCATGATGCCGAAAGAAAACAGCAGCGCTCCCAGCCCGGCAGCCACCAGCATCCAGCGGGGCGCATGCCATTGCCCCAGGCTGATCCAGCCAGACAATCTGGCAATCCACCCTTCACCCTGCGCCTGCTCCTGCATGGCCGGGCGCCAGGCTAACCAGGCGTAGGCCACCACCAGCATGAGATACACAGGAAGCATCAGGCTGCCTATGGACATCCACGACCAGGGCGTGAGATTGGCGTAGAAGTGCCAGAACCGCAGTGGCTGGTGTAAGTCCGCCAGCAAGGCCACCGGTCCTACCAGGGTGCAGCTCACGGTGACCAGCAGCGCGACTTTCGCCAGGGGCTCATAGTTCTTTTTACCAAACAGCAGCCCCGGCACGGTTAAGAGCAATGCGGAGTAGGAGACGGCAATCAGGAAAAAATACTGTACCGCCCATGGATACCAGGCAATTCCGTAGCGAGGTGCAAGAACCTCAATGACCGAATTCATAGCCAATCTCCTCACCTTGTTGATCACGTACGTCCCAGATGGCGGGCTTGGCATCTGGCCGAGATACGAACCGTTCGTCCATACCCAAATAGAACACGTGTGGGGATGTTCCCATTTCTGGTTTGAGCACCATCAATTCGTTGTAGTGTTCTTTCATCATGCGGCTGATTTGACTGTCCGGATCGCGGATGTCACCGATAATACGGGCGCCACCCACACAGGATTCCACACAAGCTGGCAGCAGCCCGACATCCAGACGGTGAGCGCAGAAGGTGCACTTATCAGCTGTCTGAGTGTGCTCGTTAATAAACCGTGCATCGTACGGGCAGGCTTGTACGCAGTAGGCGCAGCCGACACAGGCTTCGTTATCCACCACTACAATGCCGTCTTGACGCTGGAACGTGGCCTGTACCGGGCACACAGGCACACAAGGCGGGTTTTCACAGTGGTTACACAAGCGTGGCAGCATGAACGTGGCTACATCGCCGGTATCCTCATGCTCAACTTCGTACTGGGAAACAATGGTGCGAAAACTGCCCAAAGGCGCTTCGTTTTCGATATGACAGGACACGGTGCAGGCTTGGCAGCCAATACAGGCTCTCAAGTCGATCAGCATGGCGTAGCGCTTTTCCGGATCTCCTTCTCTGCGTGGCGGTTGATCGTTAATGCCTGCGGAGGCGATGCTGCTTAGGGGAACCAAAGCGGCCCCTGCAGTCAGTTTGGCAATCTGCCCTAGAAGAGCGCGGCGGATCTTATCCATGGTTAGTACATCCAATGGCACTGGAGTTTTAATTCATAAGGTAACTACCGAAACTGTATCAGGAGGGTCTTGGGGGAACTTGACGGTGATCAATTAGATGGTAATAGGCGGTAGGGGTATTCCCGCATCCGGGAGAAAAGCCGGCTATAACTGCCTGAAACCTTAGGTACTTGGATTTGGAGGCGCGCGCAGCACAAAGCAAAACGCCCCAGCCTGTGGAATACACAAGCTGAGGCGTTTTGGACTTCTTATGGTGCGGCTGGGAGGATTCGAACCTCCGACCGCTCGGTTCGTAGCCGAGTACTCTATCCAGCTGAGCTACAGCCGCGCATTGATCACTTAATAATGGTCGCTTGCTAGTTCAACCTGTTCTGCCTTTCCTGGTAAAAGAAATGGCGGAGAGGGAGGGATTCGAACCCTCGGTACACTTTCGCGTACGGTTCCTTAGCAGGGAACTGGTTTCAGCCACTCACCCACCTCTCCTTGAGAACGGGGCGTATATTACCACAATGTTTCTGTTTTCATAGGGGTAACGCGATTTTTTTAGTATTCGTTTCATCCAGGCATAAAAAAAACCGTCCGGGTTTCCCCTGAACGGCCTTTTTTGTTTGGCTCAATTGTTGCCGGGCTCCGGCTCATCCACACCTTTTTCAGACTGAATGCGCTGGTAAATCTCTTCCCGGTGAACGGCAACTTCTTTTGGCGCATTCACACCAATCCGCACCTGGTTTCCTTTTACCCCGAGTACGGTAACGGTAACTTCATCACCGACCATCAAAGTTTCGCCAACACGGCGAGTTAAAATCAACATATCCCTTACTCCCTATCCAGAACTACCTGTTCCGACAAGTAATTTTTTGATTGGTTTCCTTTATAATGAGATCACTGGCTAACCACCACTCGCATATTCCCTTATACGGTTATATGCGGGAACAAGGCCAGAAAATAAATCTCTTTTTTTAATGCACCTCAACACGCCAGGTCGCCGCCTGAGTTACAAGGTTTCTTCTACCCCAGGCTTGTCGAGCTCAAATACACTGTGAAGCGCACGAACTGCAAGCTCAAGATATTTCTCATCGATCACCACCGAAATTTTAATTTCTGATGTGGCGATCATCTGGATATTAATTCCCTCAACCGAGAGCGCTTCAAACATTTTGGTTGCCACTCCCGCATGAGAACGCATACCAACACCGACAATACTGACCTTTGCAATCTTGGTATCGCCGCTAACTCCCCGCGCACCCAACTCGTCCGAAACACGCTGAAGCACGTCTTTGGCACGATTAAAATCGTTGCGATGAACAGTAAAGGTGAAGGCAGTCCGGTTATCCTCACCAACGTTCTGGACAATCATGTCCACATCAATATTGGCTTCACTCACCGGCTTCAAAATGCACAGTGCACTACCCGGGGTGTCGGGCACGCCCGAGATCGTAACTTTGGCTTCATCACGGTTAAAAGCGATGCCGGAGACGACCGGTTGTTCCATGGCGATTTCTTCCTCAAATGTAATCAGGGTGCCTTCACCTTCCTTGAAGCTGGAGAGAACCCTTAACGGAACGTTGTATTTTCCTGCAAATTCTACGGCACGAATCTGGAGCACCTTGGAGCCCAGGCTCGCCATTTCCATCATTTCTTCAAATGTTATCCGTTCCAGACGACGGGCACTGTCAACCACCCTCGGGTCCGTGGTGTAAACGCCGTCTACATCGGTATAAATCTGACACTCATCTGCTTTGAGCGTAGCTGCCAGGGCCACCGCAGTGGTATCGGAACCGCCCCGACCCAACGTGGTAATATTGCCATCTTCATCAACACCCTGAAATCCAGCAACCACCACCACACGACCCGCATCCAGATCCTTACGCATACGTTGCCCATCGATCTCTTTGATGCGCGCTTTGGTGTGCATGTTGTCGGTGAGTATGCGCACTTGCGACCCGGTATAAGAGCACGCATCGCAACCACGCTTTTGCAGAGCCATGGAAAGCAGAGACATGGTTACCTGCTCGCCCGTAGACACCAGAACGTCCATCTCACGGGGCACTGGCTCTTCCATAATCTCGCTAGCCAGACCAATTAACCGATTGGTTTCACCGCTCATGGCAGACACCACCACGACAACATCATGGCCCGCGTTGCGGAAGCCACACACTTTCTCGGCCACCGCCTCTATGCGCTCGGTTGTACCTACCGAGGTGCCACCAAATTTCTGAACAAACAGAGCCATTGTCTTTCCAATATCCGAATCAGAGACCTGGGGCAGAGCGGAACGCCCTGCCCGTCAAAAACAAGCGGCAGAAATTATAAACCTCCGTCCGCTTCAGAAACACAGCTGCTTAGGCGACATTTTTCTCAACCCACGCCGGCACGCCAGCAAGGGCACCCGCAAGCTTTGAGGGATCGTTACCACCGCCCTGAGCCATGTCGGGACGGCCGCCGCCTTTGCCGTCAACCAGGGAGGCCAGGTGTTTCATCAGATCGCCTGCTTTAATTCGTCCTGTTGCAGATTTGGTCACACCCGCAACGAGAGTCACTTTTCCATCCTCAACGCTCGCCAATACAACCACACCCTCACCTAGCTTGTTTTTAAGCTGGTCGGCGGTTTCCATAAGCGTCTTACGATCCGCACCTTCAAGCTTGGAAGCCACCACTTTCAGGCCCGCAACCTCTATCGCAGAATCTGCCAAGTCGTTTCCTGCCGAACTGGCCAGCTTGGCCTTCAGCGCGTCAACGTCCTTCTCGAGCTGCCGGTTGCGATCAACCGTTTGCTGCACTTTTTCGATAATCGTTTCTCGGCTGCCTTTCACCAGGCGGGCCGCTTCGCGCAGAGTTCGCTCTGTTTCATCCACCCACTCAAGCGCGCCAAAACCAGTCACCGCTTCAATGCGGCGAACGCCGGAAGAAATGCCGCTCTCTGATGTAATTCGGAGTAGTCCAATATCACCGGTTCGCGCCACATGTGTACCGCCACACAACTCTACAGAGTAGCTATCTGTACCCATGCTCAATACTCGAACAACATCGCCGTACTTTTCACCAAACAGAGCCATGGCGCCTTTTTCCTGCGCCTGCTCCATATCTGTAATGTCGGTCTGTACGGCTGTGTTATCCAAAATTTGCTTGTTCACCTGCCGTTCAATCTCTTTCAATTGCTCGGGCGTGACAGCCTCAAAGTGAGAGAAATCAAAACGCAGTTTATCTGGATCAACAAGTGAACCTTTCTGGCCAACATGTTCGCCCAAAACGTAGCGCAAGGCAGCGTGCAACAGGTGCGTTGCTGAGTGGTTGCGGCGGGTCCTGTCACGGCGCCCGTGATCAATGCGGGCATCCACTTCTAAGCCAGGGAACAGTTCACCCTCTATAAGAGTGCCCACATGCAGATGATTGTCACCGTCTTTACGAGTGTCCGTGACCTTGAAGCGACCGCCACTCCACGTCAGCAGCCCAGTATCTCCTACCTGGCCACCAGATTCGGCATAAAACGGAGTGCGCTCCAGCACAACGATTGCTTCATCGCCGGCTTCAGCCGTTTTCTGTTCGCCGTTCACAACCACGGCGCGAATCCGCTCATGGCCATCCACCAGGTCGTAACCGGTGAACTCGGTTTTGCCTTCGATGCCCAGGCTGGCTGCATTGTAATCTATACCAAACTTACTGGCGGCCCTGGCCCGTTCACGCTGGCTCTCCATGGCCTTTTCGTAGCCCTCGTAATCCAGCGTCAAGCCGCGCTCACGGGCTATGTCGTTGGTGAGATCTACAGGGAAACCATAGGTGTCGTACAGTGTGAAAATAGTGTTCCCTGGAATAACCTCGCCTTTCAGCTCAACAATATCTTGCTCGAGAAGACGCAGGCCTTTATCCAGAGTTTTTACAAACTGTTCTTCCTCTTGCAGTAACACTCGTTCGATCTGCTTACGGCTACTGACCAGCTGAGGAAAAGCGTCTCCCATCAATTCAACCAAAGCACCGGTTAATTTATAGAAGAACGGACCTGTAGCACCCAACTTATTACCATGGCGGGCCGCACGGCGAATGATGCGACGCAGCACAAAACCACGGCCTTCGTTTGACGGCATTACACCATCGGAAATCAGGAACGCGCAGGAGCGAATATGATCCGCAACCACTCTCAGGCTGGCTTCCGTGGTTTTAGCACCGCCAAGCACCTCAGAAGCTGCTTTTAACAAGTCGTCAAAGAGATCAATTTCGTAGTTGCTATGCACACCCTGCAGAACCGCTGTCACTCGCTCCAGGCCCATACCCGTATCCACGGAAGGCTTGGGCAGGTTGAGCATTTCACCATCGGCGGTGCGGTTGTACTGCATGAAAACCACGTTCCAGATCTCGATGTAGCGATCGCCGTCTTCTTCCGGGCTTCCAGGAGGGCCGCCGGCTACATCCGGGCCATGGTCGTAGAAAATTTCGGAGCAGGGGCCACACGGGCCGGTGTCGCCCATTTGCCAGAAGTTATCTGAGGCATAGCGAGCACCGCCATTATCTCCGATACGGATGATACGCTCCGCCGGTACGCCCACTTCTTTATTCCAGATGTCGTAGGCTTCGTCATCATCTGCGTAAACGGTCACCCACAGCCTTTCGGAAGGCAGATTCAACCACTGCTCTGCGGTTAAGAAGGTCCACGCATAGTTGATCGCTTCGCGCTTGAAGTAATCACCAAAGCTGAAGTTGCCCAGCATCTCAAAGAACGTATGGTGGCGCGCTGTATAGCCCACATTCTCCAGGTCGTTGTGCTTACCGCCTGCCCGCACACATTTTTGGGTACTGGTCGCGCGGCTGTAGTCGCGCTGCTCACGGCCGAGAAACACGTCTTTGAACTGGTTCATCCCCGCATTGGTAAACAGCAGTGTCGGATCATCCGCTGGCACCAGCGAGCTGCTTGAAACAATGGAGTGACCTTGCTGCTTAAAATAATCAAGAAACGCCTGTCGCAACTCTGCGGTTTTCATAGCCCTTTGATACCCTTCCATAAATCCCACCGTAAACCGGCCGGATTCGCGATTGAATACGAATACTTACATGCGTGTGCAAATCCGCTATTCTAGCACACGCCGAGTACATGAAAAACGTGAAACATCACAGGAGACCCCATGCCCCGTCGCTTCCACGCCGCTGACGAACTGCTTCCCCCAGCGTCGTTTATTAAACGATCACTCGCTATTGTTTACGACGGTCTGATCAGTATTGCCGTGCTTCTGGTTACCACCGGTATTTACACTATGATAATGGGCTGGGCAAACGGCTGGGTCACCAGTTGGGATGCACCTCTACAAAAAGCTGACTCGGGTCAGGTCTCCGGAGATCCCGGCCTAACATTTGTGCTATTTCTGGTGATGTACTTGTTCTTTGCCTACTTCTGGACGCGCCTCGGGCAAACACTTGGCATGCAGGTATGGCGCATACGCATAGAGAATCTGGACGGTACTTCCGTAAGCTGGAGCCAGGCGCTTCGTCGCTACGTAACCGCAGCCGGTGTATTGTTCCTGGCTCTACTCGCCGGCTACTACCTCGGTGCGGCAACGCTCTTCCTTTCAGTTCCGGCAATGCTCGCGCTATTCTTCCCGGTAAACGGGCTGTCAGTAACCGACAGGTTGTCAGAAAGTGTTGTTGTAAGCTTGGCTAAAAAACCAAAAACGGACTGATCCAGAGTGCTGTGCCGCTACCCTGCCCGGCGCATGAGTACGGCACCAAACACCGCATTCACCGCAATCGGCACAAGAACCGCCAGTATTGGGTTAAACCCATAAACCACGCTCATCGGGCCCAGCAAATCCTGCATGTACTTGAACAGCAATCCCACAAGCAAGCCGGTAAACACCCGAAAGCCCATAGTAACTGAGCGCAATGGCCCAAAGATAAAGGATATCGCCACCAGCGCCATCACCCCGGTACCCAAGGGCATCAAAGCCTTCTTCCAGAATGCCAGCCAGTAAGGAGAGGCGTTCAGCTCCTGGTCGCCAAGGTAGCTAGCGTAAGTATACAGACCAGTCATAGAAAGGTTTTCCGGCTTCACAATCAGCACACTCAACACACTAGGCGACAAGCCCGTATCCCAACGCAGAGACTTATGCTCCTGACGGCTCGTTGAGTCTCCTTCCAGGTGAGTAGTGGTGGAGTTTTCCAGCATCCAGTGGTCGCCCTCGTAAGTGGCCCGCTCCGCAAAACTGGCAGCCATCAATTGACGCTCATCGTTGAAGCGAAACAAAGAGATGCCGTGCAGCACACCATCAGACTGCACCGCGTTAAGATGCATAAATACATTCCCTTCGCGATGCCATACGCCATGGGCTGCGGCGACGCTCTGGCCGGCGCCGAGGGCGACGGCTTTATAGCTTTGGGCGTTTCTTTCCGCTGGCGGCGCCAGATATTCACCGATAAGAACACCCGTCAGAACAATCACCAGCGCCGGCTTCATTGCCGACCAAACAACTCGCTTAAGGGAAACCCCCGCCGCGCGAATAACCGTAAGCTCAGAAGAGCTGGCCATGGCGCCCAGCCCAACCAGGCACCCCATAAATGCACCCAGCGGCAGGTAGTCGTATATCCGACGTGGCAACGTGAGAGCCACATACCAGAGCGCATCCAGGATTTGGTAATTGTTCTGCGTGTCCTCTAGCTCAGCAACGAACGCAAAAATAAGATCCAGTGATAACACCACGATCATTACCAGGAGCATGGCCCCGCCAACATTGCGCATCACATAGTGATCAATCTTACGCATTGGCTGCTCCTTCCCGCGTCACCTTTCGCTTGTAAAGCCAGGCTGGGCCAAAATGCAACCACAAGCCAAGTGCCAGAAAGATTGCGTGCACCCAAAGCATACCCAGCCACTCAGGCACCTTTCCGTCCGACATGGCATCACGGGCAACAATGAGCAAGCCAAGATAAGCAACATAAACAAGCATTGCGGGCAGCAGGTGGAAAAACCGGCCTTGCCGGGGGTTCACGCGGCTAAGCCGAACCGCCAACAAGGTTACAATTGGGACAATCAACGGCAACGAAAAACGCCAGTGCAGCAGGGCCCTGTCTCTGGGGTCATCCGAGCGCATTAGCTGCCCGGTCGTCACGCCCTCATCCAGCTCCACGTCGCCACTGCTGCCGCTACGAATTTTCAGACCGTAGGCTTCAAAACCGGTAATTTGGTAATCCAGCTTGCCGGGTATTCCATCGAAACGAGCACCATTTTCCAAAACAAGGAATCGACTGCCTGTTTCCTCATCAATTAATTGCGATCCCGAATCTGCGGCGATAACACTTACGCCCTCACCGTCACGGCCGTACTCCGCAATGAACACACCTTTCAGGCGACGCTTATCATCACTGAGGGCCTCGGTGTAGGTTACTCGTCCACCGGATGAAAGCTCCTGGAAGCGCCCCGGCGCGAGCAAGTCGAACTCTGTTGCTTTCGACTGCTCGGCAAAGATTTTTTCAACTTGCCCCATGCCCCAGGGGGATACAAACAGGCTCATGCTTCCCACCACCAGCATCACAGCAAGACTGCCGATCAGGGTTTTTGAAAGCAGCTGGCGATCACTAACGCCACAGGCGTAAAGCACCGTCATTTCACTTTCTAAATACATCCGACCGTAAGCGAGCAATATCCCGATAAACAACCCTAGCGGAAGGATGAGCTCAAGAAACCCGGGAAATCGATAGGCCATGATTTCAAACAGCACACCCGGTGCAATTTTGCCCTCAGCTGCAGCGGCCAGATATTTGATAAAACGCCCACTCATGAACACCAGCAGAAGAATGCCCGAAACGGCAACCATGCTGACCATAATCTGGCGTATGAGATAGCGAAAAATAATGTGCAAAACGGTTTCTCTGCCCGTGTAGACCGGAACTTGGAGGAATAGGAAAACTGCGCGTATTCTATGTAACCTTGGAGCTGAATGACAGTGCAGCGACGTTAAGGCCGCGACAGATTGAATGCCGTTAAAGTGAAGCAACCTGCTCTGTCAACTTGATAATCCGCCTCTAAACCCCAATGCTTGGAGGTATAGGCACGAATCATTCCCGCCGCTCACAACTGCGGCTTTCCCGGACAACTATAGGAGTTTCCATGAACTTCAGCCTAAACAGTAAAGCCATTGCGAGCACCAAAGCCGACTGCCTGGTCGTCGCCCTTCCCGAAAAAGGCGATTGGCCAGCCTCCACCACCGAGGCGGACAGCGCATTGGGCGGGCTGATCAGTAAACTCCAGAAGGCCGGCGATATTACCGGCAAGAACGCGGAGACAATTCTGGTTCCCCTTAACGATCAGCCTTGGGGCAGACTGCTTATTGTCGGCACCGGAAAGGACGCAGACCGCAACAGCGCCAGCTTTCGCAAGGCACTAATGGCAATGATGGGCGCACTCAAAGATGGCCCGTCTAAAAGCGTGCTTATTGCCCTGTCGGAAACCGCTGTTACTGGCGACGAAAGCGTTAGCTCCGAGCTGGCAAAATTAAGCCTGATTGGCCGCACACTTGAAGACCAACTCTACCTTTTCAACGATTTCAAAAGCGAAAAGCCAGCGGCACGCAAACTCAACAAGGTTCTGGTTTCAGCTTCAGATGCTGGCCAAGCCCAGAAGGAAGCCTTCAACCTGGGCTTGGCCACAGGCCGTGGCATGAACTACACCCGCGACTTGGGCAATACACCGCCGAACATTTGCCATCCTGTGTGGCTGGCCGAACAAGCCAACAAAATGGCAGCCAACCACGACTGCATCAAGACTGAAATTCTTGATGAAAAGCAGATGCAAAAGTTGGGTATGAACTCCTTACTGGCCGTCGGCCAAGGCAGCACTCAGCCATCACGCCTGATTGTGATGGAATACCGGGGCGGCAGCGCAAAAGACAAGCCACATGTTCTGGTTGGCAAAGGCATCACCTTCGACAGCGGCGGCATCAGCCTCAAACCAGGCGCTGGCATGGATGAAATGAAATACGACATGGGTGGCTCGGCAGCGGTATTCGGCGCCATGCAGGTACTTGCGGAAACCCAACCAAAAATCAACGTAGTTGCGGTGATCGCTGCCGCCGAAAACATGCCAGATGGCAATGCCACTCGCCCTGGCGACATTGTGACCACTATGTCGGGCCAGACCGTTGAAATCCTAAACACAGACGCGGAAGGCCGCTTGGTATTGTGCGACGCCCTCACCTACGTGAAGAAGTTTGACCCGGCAGCGGTGATCGACCTAGCCACACTAACCGGCGCCTGCATCGTTGCGCTTGGTCACGAAGCTACCGGCCTGCTGGCAAACAACGACGAACTGGCCAACGAATTGCTAGCCGCTGGCGATCGCGCCAATGATAGGGCTTGGCGCCTGCCACTGTGGGATGAGTACCAGAGCCTGCTAGACAGTAACTTTGCAGACATCGCCAACATCGGCGGTCGCTCTGCGGGCACTATTACCGCTGCTTGTTTCCTGTCGCGCTTTACCAAGGAATACAACTGGGCGCACCTAGACATCGCTGGCACCGCTTGGCACTCCGGCAAAGCCAAAGGCTCCTCCGGCCGCCCGATTCCCCTGCTGGTCGATTACCTGATGTCCCATGCCGGCTAGTAACATGAACAGCAATGTGAAAAGCAGCCCAGCAACACAAACCGGCAGCCATGCTGCCGGTGACTCCGAGCAGCAGGCAAAGAACCAGCGTTACTGGTTCCACATCCTGCTGCAGGACACCCCCGCAGCTCGCCACCTGCATGCCACTAGGCTTGCAAACAAAGCTTGGCAGCAAGGCGACAGGGTGTGCATCGTATGTGACACTCCACAGCAGGCTGAAGAACTGGATGACCTAATTTGGAACTTCAGCCCGGATGCGTTTATCCCCCACAGTGTGATACCCGATTCCGCCACACCGTGTACAGATTCGGTCGGCATACTGCTGTGCCCACCGGTGGCTGAAGACTGGGATACCGTTATCATCCTCTCGGAGACGCTTCCGGCGAATGCAGACAAGTTTAAACGTCTTGCTCTGGTCGCCCACAATGACCCTGCGGTTCTCAACAAGGCCAGGGCGCATTTCAAACAGCTGCGTAAACTCGGTATTGAGCCACAGGTGCATGACCAACGAAAGCGGTAGGCGTGGCTGGTATTACGTTAGCGACAATCAAACTCCGATAGAGGAACAGCATAGACAAAGCCGTCTTGGCTACCGACAAACACTGTTTTGTTGATCACCACCGGCCCTGCGGGCGCAAGTGCTATTGCCGAAGCATTATTGCTGGAGCCTCCCAGCTTGAGCGTGTCAATGGCATGGCCGCTGTCACAATTTGGCCTGTCACCATCCTCGGCATCAAGTGCGTGAAGCAATCCAGCGGTATCCCCAAAAAATACTTTGCCGGCGGTGACGACCGGTGCGCCCTTGACGCTGGCAGTGGTCGAATGCTTCCACAAGCGCTCGCCGGTTTTCAGGTTATAGGCGTACATCCCACGGGCGTAAGGGCTGCCCACGTAGACCCGTCCATCGGCGATAGTGGGAGCTCCAGACGTGTTATTGGGTTGACTGGGACCGCTGCCAAGCAAGTCGCGCCAGAGGAGTTTGCCGGTGATGGCGTCGAAAGCGTAAATGAAGTGGAAACTGCCACGATGGCTCGGGTACTGGTGCTGGTCCTCTTCTGAAAGGGTGCCTCGCTCCATCATCCCTGTTATCACCACAATGCCGTCCGCCACGGCCGGAGGTACGTCGGTGAAAGACGCGGGTTCATCGAAGCGCCACAGAATTTTGCGCTTCTCGAGATCGACGCCGACAACAGCGTTGAGTGCTCCCACATACAGCATGCCCTCGGCAACCGCCGGTGAGGACATACTGACCCAACCTGGGAGGGGAAGTGTCCACAAGCGCTTGCCGTTTTCGGGCGCTAAAGCAATTAGCTTAGCGCCACCAGTAACTACATATAGAGTGTCATCCCAAAGTGCCGGTGTGGGCATGACTTCGCCTATGGTCGCATATTGCCACAGGGTGACTCCGTCTTCCGGGTCGACTGCCATAACACCGCTGGCACCGGTACCGCGGATATCCGGGCTCTGAAAAGCGCGATTGCCGTAGCCGACAAAAATCCGCCCGCCTGCCTGAATCATCTCTGAATGAATCCAGTTTGGCGCATGGCGAAACCAGGGATTGTCGTCATGCCACGCTACCTTTCCGTTAGGCAGATCGAAGCGAAACATGCCGCCGGTGGCATGGTTGCCAATGTATAAAGCATCACCAACGACCACAGGAGTCGCGCGCACCTGATCGCCAGTACGAAACTTCATACGATTCAGCGTCGCGCCGCCATTGTCGTATACGGCATTATTGGCAGCGTTCATACGGTATTGGGTCCACTCACCGGGGCCGAAGCTATCTGCGAGGGCTGGCATAGCCATGCAGCAAACGATGAGACAGCCCAGAGCTTTTTTTCTCGTATCCATGGTATTTTGTCATCCTGGTGAGCAATAAAGTCAATCATCGTGCTTGATGGTGACGGCTTGACCATTGTTGCCAACCAAGTACGACAGATGAGACAAGCCTTCGAATTTGAACGTTTGAATGAACATGAAGCCTCCGTTTTTGCCTGGATCATTTCGGACGACGAGATTATTTTTTATACAGTGTAGCACCCCACCAAGGGTTAACAATTGCCGCGTTGCCAGTGGCCTGTTCCGTTAGTGAGCTTGTTCTGCAAAGCCTCGTAAACAGGCATTGCGACTGATATCCGGGAGTCGATTCATTACTCTGGCTGGCCGAGGAAATTATCAGGGCTCAATTGAAACCTTTGACCATGTAAGGTAAAACCGTCGGTATGACTAGAGCTTTAGTTGGGAGAATGGACTTTGCGCTTCTGAAACTTGCAGTAAGCAGTAATAGGTGCACCCTCTTTTCGAATCAGAAGGATCTATGACGTCGCTCACGATGATTGCTTTAACCGCTCGCCTTCGCGTTCCCGGACACTCTCTTTACGTAGTTTCGATCAACGTTAAAGATGCCCCCTGCTATGATTCCGACGATTCCCCCAGTGATTTACTGTCGGGGCACTCGGCGGGGTCGAGACAATGAGTGCGGAAAAAATTGGTTTTGCGCTGTTGATACTTGCCGTGCTTCTCTTCGCGGGCAAGTGGGTGCGAATGCACTGGCGACCCGCCCAGAAGTTGTTCCTGCCTGCTTCTATTCTCGCAGGCGTCATTGGCTTGTTGCTCGGCCCGGGGGTGCTGGGTTTATTGGCGCAAACGGTTGCCGGTCCAGAGACCGCGCTGGCCGACGGTGCCATACCCGAGTCTATGCTCAAAATATGGAGCGAACTGCCGGGCCTGCTCATCAATGTGGTTTTTGCCACGCTTTTGCTGGGAGCGCCCCTGCCTAATTTCAAACGGATGTGGGAGCTCGCCGGCCCTCAGCTCGCTTTCGGTCTGACGCTGGGCGCAGGCCAATATGTCATCGGCATACTGATCGCCGCCCTCGTCCTTGCGCCCTTTTTTGGATTGCCGCTGATGGCCGGCGCGCTCATTGAAATCGGCTTTGAGGGCGGGCACGGCACCGCGGCTGGTTTGCAGGATGTGTTCGCAGACCTGGGTTTTCCCGAGGGCGCAGATATGGCGGTGGGTATGGCTACCGTTGGCGTCGTTTCGGGGATTATCGGGGGCATCATACTCATCAATTGGGGTGTGCGTAACGGCAAGAGTGCGGTGCTGGACAAGGACGTTGGCGAGATTCCCCATAGCCAGCAGCGCGGCCTGATCCCCAAGAGCGACCGGCCGGTCCCGGCTGGCGGAATGACGGTGCGCTCAGAATCCATCGAACCATTGACCCTGCATTTCGCGTTTGTCGCCATGGCTATCCTGGTAGGTCTCGGCATTCTTGAAGCACTCACCTGGATTGAAAAACAGACCTGGGGGAGTGGCGAAGAAGGTATGGAGCTGCTGGGTGCCGTGCCGTTGTTCCCGCTGGCGATGATCGGCGGGTTGATCGTACAACAGGTTCTCACACGCATCGATAAGAACGACCTTCTGGATCGCGCGACCATGCTGCGAATCCAGGGGATAGCGTTAGACATCCTGATCGCAGCCGCCATCGCCAGTCTGTCACTGGCCGTGATTGCAGCGAATCTGGCGCCCTTCCTCCTGCTGGGCGTTGCCGGCATCACCTGGAATGTGTGCCTGTTCCTTTTCCTGGCACCGCGCGTTATTCCGAAGTACTGGTTTGAACGCGGCATCGGCGATATCGGTCAGTCCATGGGCGTCACTGCGACCGGACTGATCCTCATGAAAATCGCCGACCCTGATAACAAAACGCCTGCCTATGAGGCCTTCGGCTATAAACAGATGGCGTTCGAACCTCTCTTTGGCGGCGGCCTGATCACAGGCATCTCTTTGCCCATTATCTACAACTTTGGCCCCTGGCCATTATTCGGTGTCATGTTAGCTCTGGTGGTGCTGGGTATGGGCTCTGGCTTATTTTATTTTGGCAAGCTCAAAGAGTAGTGAGGGAGAGAGGAGCGGAGAATTCCGCTCCATGGCCGGACCGCAGGCGTCCATGTATAATCATGCGTCTAAAATCTCCCTGCGAATCCACCAATACGGTCATCAGCAAAACCCATGGAAAAAACCTACCAGCCAGAAAACATCGAGCGCCAGTGGTACGAGAACTGGGAATCCAAAGGCTACTTCCGCCCCAGCGGCGAAGGTGAAGCCTACAGCCTGGCTATCCCACCACCCAATGTGACCGGCAGCCTGCACATGGGCCATGCCTTCCAGCACACCATCATGGACACCCTCACCCGCTACAAGCGTATGCAGGGCCACAACACCCTGTGGCAGGTAGGCAGTGATCACGCGGGCATCGCCACTCAGATGGTTGTTGAGCGCAAGCTCGCCGCTGAAGAAGACAAAACCCGCCACGACCTTGGCCGCGATGAATTCATCAAGCGGATCTGGGACTGGAAAGAGCAATCTGGCGGCACCATCACCGGCCAAATGCGCCGGCTGGGCAACTCGGTAGATTGGGATACCGAACGCTTCACCATGGACGACGGCTTCTACAAAGCCGTTCAAGAGGTGTTTGTGCGCCTGTACGAAGACGGCTTGGTATATCGTGGCAAGCGTTTGGTGAACTGGGATCCAAAGCTGCACACCGCTATTTCTGATCTGGAAGTTGAGAACAAGGAAGAGAAAGGCTTTTTCTGGCACCTGCGGTACCCGCTGGCCGACGGTGCCACCACGCAAGACGGCAAAGACTATCTGGTCGTCGCCACCACTCGCCCGGAAACCATGCTGGGCGATACCGCCGTTGCCGTGCACCCGGATGACGAGCGTTACCAGCACCTGATTGGTAAGTTCATTATGCTGCCGTTGGTGAACCGCCGCATTCCTGTGATTGCCGATCACCACGCCGATCCGGAAAAAGGCTCTGGCTGCGTTAAGATTACGCCCGCTCACGATTTCAACGACTACGCCGTGGGCAAACGCAACAACCTGCCGATGATGAACGTACTGACCCAGGACGCGAACATTCGCGAACAGGCAGAAGTGTTCAACAGCGACGGCACTGAAAATACGGAACTGGATGGCACCCTACCCGCCGCTTACGCTGGGATGACCCGGGAGGACGCGCGCACGCAGATCGTGGCCGATATGGAAGCTGCCGGCCTGGTTCAGCAGGTGGAAGATCACGTATTGAGCGTGCCCCGTGGCGACCGTTCTGGCCTGATCATCGAGCCGATGCTGACGGATCAGTGGTTTGCCGATGCCAAAAAGTTGGCCAAGCCAGCTATTGAGGCCGTTGAAGATGGCCGTATTCAGTTTGTGCCCAAGCAATACGAAAACATGTACTTTTCTTGGATGCGCGACATTCAGGATTGGTGTATTTCTCGCCAGCTTTGGTGGGGCCACCGCATTCCAGCCTGGTACGACACGCAAGGCAACATTTACGTGGGCCGCAGCGAAGAGGAAGTGCGCGAGAAGCACAATTTGGCGGCGGATTTCGCACTCAAACAAGACGACGACGTACTTGATACCTGGTTCAGTTCGGCCCTGTGGACATTCGGCACTTTGGGCTGGCCAGAAATCACTGAACGCCTGAAAACCTTCCACCCCACCGATGTGCTGGTTACCGGTTTCGACATTATCTTCTTCTGGGTTGCCCGGATGATCATGATGACCATGCACTTCATGAAGAATGAAGATGGCACGCCGCAGGTTCCGTTCAAGACGGTCTATGTTACCGGCCTGATCCGTGACGAGAACGGCGACAAAATGTCCAAATCCAAGGGCAATGTGATTGACCCGCTGGACATGATCGACGGTATCGATTTGGCTCCTCTGCTAGAGAAGCGCACCGGCAATCTGATGCAGCCAAAGTTGGCGAAGAAAATCGCCAAGCGCACAGAGAAGGAATTCCCGGAAGGCATCTCTGCCCACGGCACCGATGCCCTGCGCTTTACCCTCGCTGCCATGGCCACTACTGGCCGTGATATCAATTGGGACATGAAGCGCCTCGAAGGCTACCGTAATTTCTGCAACAAGCTGTGGAACGCCGCTCGCTACGTGCTGATGAACACCGAAGGTGAAGACTGCGGCGCGAACGGCGAGCCGGTTGAGCTATCGCTAGCCGACCGCTGGATTACCAGCGCCCTGCAGCAGTGCGAACAGGATGTGACTCGCTATCTGGATCAGTACCGTTTCGATTTGGCGGCGCACGCGCTGTACGAATTTATCTGGAACGAATACTGCGATTGGTACCTGGAGTTGTCCAAGCCTTCGTTGAGCGACGACAGTGGCAGCGCCGAAGCCAAACGCGGCACACGCCGCACGCTGATTCGCGTACTGGAAACGGTTCTACGCTTGGCGCATCCGATCATGCCGTTTATCACGGAAGAAATTTGGCAGCGGATTGCGCCGTTGGCGGGTAAATCCGGTGACAGCATTATGCTGCAGCCTTTTCCGCAGATGGATGCCAGCAAGCACGACTCACAGGCCGTTGAGGATATTGAGTGGCTCAAGGGTGTGATTGTGGCGGTGCGCAATATTCGCGGCGAGATGAACATTTCCCCGGCGAAGAAGATTCCGGTTCTGTTCCGTGGCAACAGTGCAGACGGTCAGCGCCGAATGAATGAGAACCGTCAGTTCCTGAGCTCGCTGGCCAAGCTGGAAAGCCTGGAGTGGTTTGAGGGCGACAATGCGCCCATGAGTACCACTCAGTTGGTGGGCGACATGGAGGTGCTTGTTCCCATGGCTGGGCTGATTGATAAGGATGCTGAGCTGAAGCGTTTGGATAAGGAGCTTGAGCGCCTGCAGAAGGAAATTGTTCGTTTTGAAGGCAAGCTGAACAATGAGAAGTTTACTGCCAAGGCGCCGGCTGAGGTTGTTGCAAAGGAGCAAGAGAAGCTGGCGGAGGTTCGCAGCAACCTGAGCCGGTTGAACCAGCAGCGCGCAGACATTGAGGCCATGTAGGTATGGTGTCTGTGGGTGAGCGTTCCGGGGGTGGCGAGTTGATCGCCATTCTTGGAGCGGGTTCTTTGGGGCGGCTTTGGGCCGCCCTTTTGCCATCTAATGAATGTGGTTTTTTGCCTCGGCTTTCTAATGATTTGCCTAAGCATGAATTTGGGCTTGGGGGGAGCTTCAGCCGTCAGGCGGGCCTTCCCGAAACACGCTGTGAATACGTCCTTGTACGCTCTGTTCCGCCATCCATGGCTCCACAAGGTTTCGGGAAGGCCCGCCTGACGGCTTCGCCGGGCTCTGGTGATGCCCGCATCCAGGTTAGTCTGCCGTGGCTCCAGTCAGCTGAGAACGTAGCGCTTTTGCTCGTAACAACCAAAGCCGGAGATACGCTTGCCGCTTTGAATGATTGGCTACCTCATATTTCGAACAACACGCCTGTTGTTTTGTTTCAGAACGGCCTGGGTAGCCAGCAGGCAGTGGCTGAACGCTGGCCGGAGCGGCCAATTTTGGCGGCTAGTACCACTGAGGGTGCGAATCGGCCGTCACCAGATGTTCTGATTCATGCCGGGGCTGGTGATACCTGGGCGGGCGCACTTACGGCTTCTGCCGCTGATCACACCGCGAGTGTGGTTCAACAGCTGGCCGAAACCGGCTTGAGGATTCATGCTGAAGGCAGCATTCTAAAGCGGCTTTGGCAGAAGCTTGTGGTTAACGCGGGGATCAATCCGTTTACCGCTCTGCTGGACTGTCCTAACGGTGAAATTTTGAACTCATCTCTTTATCAGCAGAATATTGACGGGCTTTGCCGGGAAATATCTCTTTTGCTGCAAGCAGAAACCTCGGAGAACATTGCGCCGAAAGTTTTGCAAGAGCGTGTTGAAACAGTCGCGAGAAATACCGCCAGCAATACCTCGTCCATGCGTGCAGATGTTAATGCGAGACGTAAAACCGAGATAAATTTCATCAATGGCTATCTTGTGCAGTGTGGCAAGCGCCATGGCATTGCTACGCCGGTAAACCAAATGTTGGCCGAGCGAGTACAAGCTTTATAACGACTTTAACAAATCCGCGCTTAACCAATAAGGAGCTCTTCATGGGCAATCGCCTTTCCAAGATTTACACCCGCACCGGTGACGACGGTTCTACCGGCCTGGCCGACGGCAATCGTATCGCCAAAAACTCCCAGCGTGTTGAAGCACTGGGCACGGCAGATGAGCTGAATTGCCATATTGGTCTGCTGATTGAAACGTTAGATAGCGACGATGAGATGCTAGAGCCCTTGCGTCGTATTCAGCATCACCTGTTTGATCTGGGTGGGGAGTTTGCGATTCCGGGTAGCAAGGCGATCAACGATGAGCACATCAGTTGGTTAGAAAACCTGCTCGACGAAATGAACGAGCCGTTGCCGCCGCTGAAAAACTTCATCCTGCCTGGCGGAAGCCCGGCCGCAGCTCAGTGCCACTTGGCCCGCGCAGTCTGCCGCCGTGCTGAGCGCGTGGTGGTGGCACTCAGCCATGAAGATTCTATCAATCCTCTGGGCCGTCAGTATCTGAATCGTTTATCAGACCTGCTGTTTGTAGCTTCAAGGGTGTTAGCCCGCCGGGATGGCGCTGAAGAAATACTGTGGGATCAAAAGAAATCAGGGATGTAGTCCTGATTTCATACCTTAAACGCCTCCACAAGCCTCTGCAGCGAAGTCGTAAGCTCAGACATTTCCCGAGATGAAGCCAGTGTTTCTTCAGCGTTGGCCGCCGTCGAGGTGCCAAGCTCACCAATGTGGGCAACGCTGGCATTCACATCATTGGACACCGCAGATTGCTCTTCTGCTGCTTGGGCAATCTGGTGGCTCATGTCCACAATCACCGAAATACCCTGGGCAATCCGGCTCAATGCCTCCGTGACTTCTCCGGATTTCTGAACGGTTGTTTGGGTGGCATCACGACTGTTGGTCATAGCGGAAACGGCATCCTTCACACCACTCTGAAGCCGTGAAATCATGCCTTCGATTTCTTCGGTAGATTTATGAGTGCGCTGGGACAAAGAGCGCACTTCATCAGCAACAACCGCAAAGCCACGCCCCTGCTCGCCCGCACGGGCTGCCTCAATAGCGGCGTTCAACGCCAGAAGGTTGGTCTGGCCGGCTATTGCCTTGATCTCCACCAGTACTTGGCTGATGTTGTCGCTGTCTTCGCTCACCCGGTTGATCACATCTACCGCGCCGGAAATTTCGGTCGCTAAGCGATTGATGGTTTCCACGGTATCTGAAACCACGCCCCGGCCGGTTTCTGTATCCTGTTCGGCTGCTGTCGCACTGTCTGCAACCCGGTGAGCACTTTGTGTTACCTCGCTCACGGCTTCAACCATCTGGCTCATGGCCGCATTGATCTGGCCACTTTCTGCCATCTGGTGCGCCACAGCTTCACTGTTAGCAGCCGCCGTGTCTTTTACCCTCGCAGCCTGCTGATCAACGTCAGAGGTTGTTTGCCCAACAGAGCGTATCAGCTCGGCTATGCGATCTGTCATGTCGTTGAACTCGCCAGTTAGTTCACCGAGTTCATCGCGGTTATCAAGTGAGATTCGAGTGGTCATATCGCCCGCAGCTACTTTGCGCGCCGCTTCACTGAATCGGTTGATTGCAGTACGCACGGACATGAAAAAGCCAATATAAAGGTACACAACTATAAGAAGAACCACGATGAGAGCCACCACAATCAGACGACGCTGGCTCACTTCCTGTTCTAGGCTGGCGCTCAAATTAGCTTCTATTACATTAAACGCGACCGCTTTCACCCATAGAGCCCCAGAATATAAACGCAAACGGCTGCCACCAACGCAGGTACTGCCACCAGAACCAGGCC
>JBQCZX010000018.1:0-36011 GCA_052089485.1 Marinobacter sp.
GAGCCCCGCTGGCTGGACCGATAAGGGTCACAGAAATACGAAGCCAACGACAGCGCTTTGCTGAACGTCTGATGGTCTGCAAACTCAGAACCGTTGTCCAAGGTCAGCGTCTGTACCGCGCCCCTGATCGGCTTTAACTCACGGATGATGACGTTTGTGACTAAGTCAGCCTTAAGCTTCGGCACACAGTCTGCAAGTAAGTAGCCGGACCGTCTTTCAACCAGAGTGACCGCGCCTGAATTCTTATGCCCGTGAAGAATGGTATCTCCTTCCCAGTGGCCGATATGCAGGCGATCATCAACGGTTTTGGGGCGGCACTCAATGCCCACGCGATTTGGGATCTTGCCTAACCCCGCCCGCTTGGCAAGATGGCGCTGATAGCGCCTCTGGTGAGGTAAGCGGCAATACTTCCAGAGGTCGCCACCGGCCATTTTGTCCCGGTAAATCAGGTTATAGATCCACTGATGGCTGACCTGAATGCTGCCAACTCGCCTCATAAAACCGGCTATCTGGTCGGGGCTCCATTCGTACTGGATCTGCTTTTCGATCCAATGCACCAGCGAAGGCACTCGCTTATGAGCCTTGAGGGCGGTTCTGCGACGACGCTGCGACAAACTCTCTGCCGGTTCAGGCTCGTAACCCTCTGGGCCTCCATTACGGCGGAGCTCCCGACTAATGGTTGAGCTGTGACAGCACAGCTTTTGTGCAATCGTTCTCTGGCTCCAGCCTACTCGCAAGAAGGCCGAAATCTGGTATCGTTGTGCCTGGGTCAGTTGTCGGTATCCCATCTTTGTTTCACTTTGGTAGGTAAAGCGAATGAGGGTACCGGCAACGGCCCTCCTACCTCTACCTGATTGCTCCAAAGTGCTGCGGTTATTCTATGAATCCAAGAAGAATGAACATTTCCAACAGCTCTCTTGAGCCCTTGAAATGCGACATCCCAATTATTTATGAAGTCACCCTCAGAAGTTCCAGGAACTGGTTTCAACTGCCCCCACGTCTTGCCACAGTAATCGGGGTGGGTTGTTCCAACAACTCTGGAAAGATCCACACTGCCCACATGAGGCTCTTCCACATCGATACTGCGTGTGTCTAGATAAGACAGAGCATCATCGGAAAACGGGACTGCTTCAAGATCCATCTCCTCAAGAAAGGTGTTCCATGACACTTTTAAAATATCCCCTTAGAACATAACAGCAATTGGACTGGCGCCTCAGTGGCTGGGGAAATTTGACAGTTTCGTTATCACGGCTTTTTCCGAACCCCATCGGACCAGTCAAAAATCTATAAAAAACATAGCTTAACCCACCCAAAAGACCGCGACTATGTAATCATTTGACTTTTATGATCTGCGCCGCCAACAAGACTGTCTAAATATACAGCTATATTTGGCAGCCAACCCAACATGCAAGGCAAGCAATCTTGCCTGAGCGTTCAGGTTCGCGGCGATCACTACAGCATTCGCATTGAAAAATCATTAGTACTGGGCTAGCTATTTCACATGTTTTCAAAAAATTAAGCACACACCCAGAGCACAGGACCATAGATAGCCCAGCATTCTAATTGGCAGACTTCTACATCTTTGATCAAAACAAAAAAGCAAAGCTCTTCAGATCAGATCGACATAATTATCGATCACTCCGTATAGTTTCACTGATCAGCCAGAAGCCGTTCGAGCTTTCCCAAGATCATCCTTGAGTTTAAGCACCATCGACTGTCCGGGATTCGTTACAGGATCTTCTGAATCTGGTGGGTAGAACTCCTCAACAACCTGGCTTATTTCATCCTCATCGTATTCAAATAGCGCATTACCAAACCCCTTCGCAGCTGCCGCATCCAGCGCAGCCTGGTCAACGCCCTCCTCTTTCATCTGCCTGGCTTTCTCCTGTGCTTCCGCCACAGCCTCCGGCAGTGACATTCCTTCCTTGATCACCAAGTCCACGTAGTAAATCGGTGTGCGACGGCTTTGCGTGGTGCTTTTCCCTCGCAGCTTCAATTCCAGCGGCATATACGCCAGTAGCCCACCAGAGACCGCCTGATAATAACTTAGCCTGGCCGCCAGTGTCCGTATGCTGTTATACCCTGTAGTGCGGAAGATAAATGTACCCAGGTCATCGGCGTCACCCACCTTCACGTTTAAACGGCCATAGGGCTTACATAGCCCACCTTTGCCGAACTCACACAACGTTGGGCTGGGGCATGGCAGCGACTGCACGCCTGACTGCGTGAGGCGCTTACATGTATCGCCATTACCGACACACATAGGCCGTCCGCTTTTGCGGTCGAACATGGTGTATTCAGCTCGCAGGTTAAGATCCGCTTCGTTGAACAGCATACGCACCGGAATGGTTCGTAGCTTGGCGTTTGGTGCGTCCTTTCTCAGCTCTTCGTCCATGGGGTGCAGCACCCATCCATCCTTTTCCTGGATCTGGGAGGTGATGGTGAATTGGTTGTCTTTTTGCGGCAGGCGGATGCCGTTCTTTTCAACGACCCGACCGATACTGATACGCCCCAACACAGGCGGCGTAATCGCTAAACCTTTAATCATGATGGTTCTCCTGAAAAAAGGGCCACGGGGCACTTGTCAGACCCGCGTGGCCAAGGGGTGTTCATGCTTGGATGAGGAATCGCCGGCTGCCCGGCCTGGTGAGTGGGTAATGCTCCAGTAGCTCTGGCTGTTCCTTGAGTAGCTTCTTTGTATTCAGCGCCACCGAGTCTTTGCTTCGTTTCCAGCTAACGCTGCCACTTAGGAAGGTGGCCTTCGCGGCCTCTCCCATTTGGCTCTGGATACGCTGCTTGAGGTGTGATTCTGTGGATTTCAGGGTGTCCATTTCAGACCGGATCGCCAGAAGTTCATCAAAGGCTTGTGACAGATCTTTGCTTTCGCTGAAGTCCAGGGTTTCGCCCTGATCGGCTGGATACAAATGCCGCAATGCCCGGTCGGCAGAATCGGTTCCGTCTGCAGACGGTGGCGTGTCCGTTTTCACGTACTGCCAGAACTGGCGCTCCAGTGTGATCAACGTATCGATCAGTTCTTCATTTCGTTCGATTCGAAAGATCTTCAGTGACTGGCCACACAGCAGAACGCATACATCCGCTGCCTGTTTGCCTGTAACCGCCAACTGATGCTGAACCTGGCACTGGATGTAATCCGGCACCCCCTCTTTCCAAAGCCGTGACCCGAACTCTCCTGCTGTTTTGCATTCCAGAATCTGCACTTCGTCATCGGCTGCAACGGAGTAATCGAGGTTGGCCAGCATCCAGTGCTTATCGGGATCGGAATGCTGCAGAACCGCATTAACCCGGCGCACCTTACGACCGGTTTGTCGGCTGTATTGCTCCGCGACGATGGGTTCTAGAACATTTCCCCAGTACACCGGAGAAGTAGGGTCGTCAGAATCTGGCTTGGGCAATCCTTCATCTCGCCCGGTTTTAACCATCCATAGTTCAAGCTGGGACTGGTACGGATTTATGCCAATGGCTGCAGCCGCATCGCTACTGCCAATGCCTTGTTTACGAACCTTCAGCCACTCATCCCGGCTGAGGTCTTTGGTGGAGACCAGCCTTAACGCTGGCCGTTGCTTCTGAATAGCTCTTGCTGTCATGCCCATGATGTTTTCTCCAGACATAAAAAAAGCCCGCTAGAGCGCAAGGCTCCGGCGGGCTTTATGACGTGTTGGTTTTAAATGAATTGCGTTAGGCGACCAGTGACATGGCTTGTTCCAGGGCTCGGTTCTTCACGTTTGCTCCAGTGCCAAACCAAGCGGAATCCACCCGGTGATCAATGGTCATGGCTCTACGGTGATGGTCGATGAATTCCGTGACTGCACTCAGCAAGCCATAGGCTGTGCCGTCGGAAGACGCCAGGGCTGCACCCATGCCTTCACCCTCATACAGCTTCAGCGCTCGGGCCATGGATCGTTCATTGGTTTTACCCACGCCTTCTTTCACATCCTCCGTGAACACCTTGAGGAAGTAGTTGCGGGCTTCTGTGGTTTTCACCTTGCGTTCGCTCAGTGTTTTGAGGCGGTACATGAAGTCGTCCCAGGCAGAGACGGATATGCCCAGTTGCTTCTTCACCAACTCCGGATTAAAGGCGGTGTTGTGCTTCACCTTCACTGATGTTGCCGTGGCATCTTTCAGGGCAACGGCCAGGGTGTTGTTACACACCACACGAATACTGGTGAATTGAGCTGTGGTGGCCATGGTGCCATCACAGGCCGTGGCCAGAAGCACGTAGGCGTTGGTTTGGTCGTTGCCTTTCAGCACACCGGATTGACCGGTACGCGCCAGCGCCCACATCTTGCGACCACCTTTCAGAACGCCTGCCGTATCCAGCTCAAAGCCAGATATCTCCGTCAGATCCCGGTAGAACTCCAGGATCTCTTCTGGCTGCACCACCTTAAATCGGTTGCCAACGACTGACAGCGGCGCTTTGGTATCAGAGCGGTATAGCACCTTGCTGTCTGGGTACGCTCGAATTTCGCCAAGCGGACCACTGGAATTGGTGACGAAGCGCACTGGGCTTTCTTCGATTTGCCAGTCCAAGCCAGCCTGTTTTGCCCAGACTTCCAAGGGCTGATTTGTGGTGAGCTGATTCCCCAGGCCATGCCAAGGGGTCTGGCCGACATAGGCCATCTGTTCAATAAGGTGGGCCATGATTGTTCTCCTTTGAATTGGCGAGGGGGTTAACGGATGTTATCGGTGGAATCGGAGTCGTCACTGAAGGTGTAACCGCACTCAAGGCAGTGGTAGTTGTCGAGTACACGGTCATCCAGGACATCACCAAGAATTACGCCAGCTGAAGCGCCGGTTGCGCCACCAAGGAGCGCACCGATTAGGACGCCCCCGATACCACCGACCGCTGCACCCACAGGCCCAGCGGCGATTCCAATGGACGCGCCCACTCGGCCACCCGCTGCAGCACTGACATAGCCGCCATACGTGCCGGCAGACGCTCCAACCACACCAGCCGCTTTCTTGCCGTAGTTTTTCTTGCCAATCCGAGTTGATTGGCAGCTGGGACATTGTTCGGACATTGAAGATACCTCTGTGAATTGGGAGGGAAGGCATTGTTAGTGCCTTGGTTCACAGAGGTGATATATATTTGAGATTATTTTGAATTCAATTTTAACGTCGCAAAACTGTTAGCAAACTACTTTGTAGCAAAAACAACAACCATATTGAAATGCTGAGCGGCTGCAGATAAAGTCTCTTCAGTAAATCCCTAAGTATTTGGAACGAGATACGACGAGCACGAAATATACTTGTGGGTAATGTTGCGGGTAACTGGAGCCATACCAAGTCATCTTTCCTTTATATATCAACTCAATATAAAGCTTTTTAGCGTGACGCCGTCTCCACCAACTACCCTAAAAGCCCCTGACTTCAGGGGCTTTTTTTATGCCTATTTATAACCACAACTCAACTCCCCCTGCCGCCTATACTCATTCGGCGACATCCCCGTCCACCGAATAAAGCTGCGGGTGAAGGCACTGTGTTCCGAATAGCCCAGTATCAGCGCAATATCGACTAACCCGAGATTGGTTTCCCGCAAATAGCGCTCTGCGATTTCGCGCCTCACTGCCCCAACCTCTTTCAGAAAGCTGGTGCCTTCTGCCGCCAGTTGGCGCTGCAGAGTTCGGGAAGAGACACTCATACATTCAGCAACAGCAGTAATATCCAAATGCTGTTCAGATAACAGCCTGCTTATTCGCCGGCGCACATCGTCAACCAATGGGGATTCTTGTGGCAGGCGCGCCAGTAGCGAATCGGCCTGCGCCTCCAGCATGGTCAGCATGGCCGGGTCTGAGGTGGTCAGGGGGTACGCCAAGGTGCTCGCGGGAATTCTGATCACTGTTTCAGGCTGCTCGAATCGCACGGGGCAGCCAAAATAGACGGTGTAGGCCTCGCTGTTCGCTGGCGTGGGGTTGATGAAGTCCACTCGCTGCGGCGCGAGATCAGGTTGGGTCAAGCTGCGGAGAAAATTGACGAGAGCCGTCACGGCTGTTTCGTCTACCAGTGGGCCCGGGCGACCATTTTCTGCGCCCCACACCAGCTCCATCACTCCATCTTTTTCTCTCACAACCAGGGGAGTCACGTCGTAGATCAATCGCTGGTATTGATGGAAACGGGCGATGGCTTCGCCAAGGTTTTGCGATGCCATAATCACGTAACCAAGCACACCGGCATGGCGCGGGATGATCGTTTGCCCCAGGTGCAACCCCAATAGCGGGTCGTCCAAATGCAGAGCCGCACGCTCAAGTAGCTGGCGCCAAACGTCGATGGGCATCTCGGCGTTTAACAAGGTGTCCTGAGGCGGTCTGGGCAGCTCCAGTAGCTTATCGCTGTCGACGCCTTTACGATCAAGATACTCGTAGAGCGCGAGGGCAAAGCTGGCCGGAATGGATCGGCGGCGAACGGTCATATCACTCTCGTTATCACTGGCGTGGCGCAAAGTGTTAAAGACTTGGCAGTCTGTGTCAAGCATATGAGCGGTCACTTTGTCATCGTGACTATCGAAAATCCGACGTACACGTAAGACCGTTCTGGTCATGGAGTAACTTCGATGTTGTTAGTGGTAACAGGTGCCGCCTGTGGCATAGGCGCTTGCATTGTTGAGCAGGCCATTCAGAGTGGCCACAGTATCATCGCAGCGGATATGGATGCCGAGAGCCTTGCCAGTCGCTGGGCAAATCAGGACAAAGTGCGCTGCGAAACCCTCGACGTTCGGAAAGACGCACAGTGGCAGTCCATGTTCCAGCGCCTTGCCAATGACCAACTGAAAGTAAACGTGCTGATTAATGTAGCAGGCGTGCTTCGCAGTGGCCGCACCGGCGAGCTATCAAGCAACGATGTTGACCTGACGCTCGACGTGAATGTGAAAGGCGTGATTTTTGGCACCAACGCAGCCGCAGCCCACATGTTGGCCAGCGGCCACCGTGGGCACATTATCAACATTGGCTCTCTGGCCTCCTTGTGTCCGCTGCCGGGGAATGCCGTTTACGCCACCAGTAAATTTGCGGTTCGAGGTTTCAGTATTGCTGCCGCTGGCGACCTTCGCCCCAGTGGCATTGCCGTGTCGCTGGTCGGGCCCGGGCCGGTTAAAACAGCCATGCTGGATCAGCAGCGCGGCGACGAGAATTCAGCCATGACATTTGCCAGCAGCCGCGCGCTGTCTGCAGAAGAAGTCGCCAAAGCTGTTTTGGGGCCGGTTCTGCGCAAGCAACCTCTGGAGTATTACCTGCCCTGGCAAGACGAAATTCTTGGCCGACTATCCAATACCGTGCCTGCCTTTTTCCTGAGCATGGCCCGCCGTGCCATGGAGCGCGGACGCAAGAATTTTGAATCCGACAACTTCCGTTGATAACAAAAAGGGGAACCCTATGACACTTTTCACACAGATTAAGGACTTTGACGGATCCCGCAGTGCTCACGGCCAGCAGGCCAGAGTTGAGGACACTCGGGCTGCCGCCGAGGGCTTTCGTAAAACCATGTTGGCAGGGCCAAAGGCACGCTACTTCCGCTCATTCAATCTGATCAAAGTGCCTTATCCCGCTCGTTACGGGCTGCGCAATGCCTTTTCCCGGGAACGATTTGTGGAATACGTTCACATACAGAACCGTGTGTTTGTGGTTCAGTTTGATACTGACGAAGGCGTTAAAACCATGCTGGTGTCGCCATCAGATTATGAACGCAACGGAGAAACGCCTTTTTTCCGCCGCCTGCAGGACAACACCCCGAGCTTTTTCACGAACATGATTGTTGATCGGCAAAATACGGCGCCGGATATCGTCGCCAGCCTCGGCCTGAAGCCCGAAGACATCGACTACATTACTTACGACCACCTGCACACTCAGGACGTGCGCCGCTGGCTCGGCACAGATAATGAGCAGGCGATATTCCCCAACGCCAAGCTACTGGTGCACTGGCGCGAATGGGAATCTGCGCAGGATCTGAACCCGTATCAGGCAGACTGGTATTGCCCCAGCGGCATATCCGGAATTGCCGACGACAAAATCATCAAGTTTGATGGGTCGATCATGCTGGGCGATGGCGTGACGCTGGTTCACACCCCAGGACACACCGAGGGCAACCACTCTATTGTGGTACACACGGACGAAGGCCTGTGGGTGACCAGTGAAAACGGCGTGAGTGTGGATTCTTACGCCCCCCACCTTGCCGCCGCCAGCGGCGTGGCCGCCTATGCGAACACCATAGGCACTGAAGTAATCATTAACGGCAACACGCTCGAAAACTCCGTTGACCAATACATTTCCATGGTTCAGGAGAAAACCATTGCCGGGCCCTCCCAGCGCGACCCGCGCTTTCCGAACATATTCCCATCCTCTGAGATGACACCTTTCTGGGCCTTCCCGGGAGCATCGCCAGCGTTTTATGTAGGTGAAGCGCGACACGGCCAGCTGCACGTCCCCGCTTGAGGCGGGGCAGTAAAACAGTAGTCATCAGAGACAGAAAGACCTTGGCGCGATTGGTATTAACCGGCGTTTTATGGCAATGACCGCCGGCGGCGATTAAGTGCCATCAATCCCAACTCATCGGCATAGGCGGTATTGCTACGGCACCAATCCTTAACATGCTTCCGAAGGGCGGCGTGGTGCTTCACCTTGGTTATTTTCTTTGGCTTCGGCAACAGCTCCTCAAGTTTATCCTGCCACTTCGCCGGATTTTCCCCAGTACGGTGGCCGGCTACGGCTGCCCGTCGTCTCCACCAACCAAGAGTTTCAAAGGGTCCAGCGAGATCCACTGAAACGCCCCAAAGCCTCGGAAACGGGGCTTTTTATGCCTGACTCTTTAATCTAGGGCGATTTAGATCTATTGAGATCCAGACATTCTGAGAGTGACTCTGAACAAGGCGAAGTAGCGGTTCGTAGATGTTTTGCAGGCGAGCTGCTTCCAGAATTCTGGCGACCTCCTCAGAGCCTTGGTGGAACAGTGTGTATCGCAAGACCAGGCGTACTTGGCCTGGATATTGGAGGTCATCTTGGCGTTTTTCCGG
Source organism: Marinobacter sp. (assembly GCA_052089485.1). Classification (GTDB taxonomy): domain Bacteria; phylum Pseudomonadota; class Gammaproteobacteria; order Pseudomonadales; family Oleiphilaceae; genus Marinobacter. The sequence goes on from JBQCZX010000018.1 coordinate 9,020, forward strand.
ATTCATTTACACACGCACTTTGCGATGGCGAGCAGCAGCTGTCTCTAGTCGTGCTGTCGGTATCTTTGTCCGCTATGCTGGCAGGTTTAGGGCTGCCGGCACGCCATTCCTCAATGCTTTCACGTATGACCTGCCAGGCAGAGTGCAAGAACAGCGCGGCAATGGCGAGACCCACAATGATATCCGGCCAGAGGCTATTGGTGATGGCGACCAACCCAGCCCCGATGATCACACTGCTGTTGGCGAACAGATCGTTCCTGGAACAGAGAAAAGTGGAACGCATATTGAGGTCGTCCGCGCGATGACGGTAGAGCAACGCGAAACAAATGCCGTTTGCAAACAGAGCAAGCACGCCAACAGCACCCATCCACTCAGCTGATGGCAGTTCCTGCATCACCAGCTTGCGGATGGCATCGGCTACAACGACAACCCCGAACAACAGCATAAAGCCGCCTTTCACCAGAGACGCCCCGGCACGTGCACGACGGCTTCTGTCCAGCACAAAGAGTGTGAGCGCGTAGACAGACGCGTCGCCAAACATATCCAGCGAATCGCCTAGCAGCGCGGTTGAGCTCGCAATCCAGCCGGCGCTGAATTCCACAACAAACATCACTGCGTTGATGGCAAGCGCAATATAAAGCACCTTGCTCTGGCTGACCCTCAGTTGTTCCAGTTCACCGGCCTTGTTTTCACAACAGCTGTCCACGACAACCCTCCTAAAGTTTGCAATTAAACGATAGAGTAATGGTTATAGTAACTATAAGGTCAATGACGATGAGCGAAAAAACCTACACGATCGGTCGATAGTGAGCACCAGTTGACTGCCCTGGTACCCAAGGCCAGCATGACACCCAACTCTCGGGTTCGGTTCATAACCGACATCACCATGATATTGACGATGCCGGCGGCAACCACCACGCACACTGCGGAGATGACGATGTCGGAACGGATTGTTCAAGCGATCGAATCAGCCGCCGAACTTCCGGCCTATAGGGAGCGCATATTGTCCTGGGCTCCGAAAATCGCACGCTTCGACCCAGGCCCGGTAGGGGCGTTCATGGGCTATGACTTTCGAAATCGCAATCGGATCAATTTTTGGATAGCTGAGCATTGGTTCTGAGATTCCTACGCGTAAAACTCGTCGAGTACCTCCCGGCAGATACCGTTGAAATCAAGTTTTGCATAGGGCTCATCACAGGTTCGGTGGGTTTTAACAGGGTGATGGGACAGGTAGTCATAAACCCTCGTCTCCAAAGCATTGGTGTCGGCCTGAAGCTCAAATTCGTTCACAATGCGTTCAATTTCAGACTCGTGAGATGCAAGGTAGTCCAGAAGTGCCTGAGCTCTTTCTTCCTCATTCCTTGTCGCACAGTGGGAAAGGCAGCGCGCCAAGTGTCCATGAAGATCACGTGTCCAGCCGATCAGTTCCTTAAATGTTTTAATTTCCATTTGGATGCACCTGTGATGGGTGTTGTTTGAAGACGCAGTAAACCACAGCGACCTGAATTCATACTGAAAACGCAGGTCGTAAAAACTGGCATTTGATTCGAATCAATTCGGGACTGGCTAGGTCAGTTCAATTCTTTACCGACTAGCCAGCCGGTGAGTGTGTGGGGAGAGATCATCTCCCATGGCTGGCATTTGGCCACCCATGGGAGCACCGCCTTGATTGATTGTGCCCATCAACATCTCGAATGGATGGTGCCAGGCGTGCCCGGTTCCGTTGAGTGGCGGCGGTTGATAGGTGCCATCCTCCAGACTTTTTCGCCAATTGAAGGCACCCTGAGCCTTGGTGCCATGGCAGCTTGCGCAGCTATCTTTAAATACCTTTGATCCGCGACTTGCACCTAGGTATACCAGCGACCATCCACCGTTCCGTCGCTGCAGCCGCTGATCAATCCGATCAAAAGAACGCCCGCTGAAACCTATACATTACGCAACATATTGTTTTACCTAAGTTTTTTGTCACCTCTGGCAGAGAATGATTGGTATGGGGTGCCGTTGGACGTTTCGCCGAGAAAAGTTCAAACCCCGTTTAATTCAGCTTAATCACCCTCAAACGCAATGCATTGGCAATGACACTCACCGAAGACAAGGACATAGCCGCAGCCGCAAAAATCGGGGATAAGAGAATGCCTGCAAATGGATAGAGCACCCCGGCCGCTATCGGTATGCCTGCAGCGTTGTAAACAAAGGCAAAAAACAGGTTTTGCCGGATATTGCGCATGGTAGCTATTGATAAATGACGCGCTTCTACAATGCCCATCAGGTCCCCTCGTAAAAGGGTGATGCCCGCGCTTTCAATCGCCACATCCGTACCCGTGCCCATAGCCACGCCCACATCGGCTGTAGCCAGCGCTGGGGCGTCATTCACACCGTCGCCGGCCATCGCTACTACTCTCCCCTCGTCTTTAAGACGCTGGACGACCTTAGCTTTGTCCTCGGGCAGCACTTCTGCTTCCACTTCATCAATATGGAGTTTACGGGCGACGGCTTCAGCGGATGTCTGGTTGTCCCCTGTCAGCATGACCACGCGGATGCCGTCCTTCTGCAGCGCGGTAATAGCCGCTTCAGTGGTTTCTTTGACCGGATCTGCAATGGCAATCAAGCCACAGACCTGTTCTTCCACTGCCGCGAATATCACCGTTGCGCCGTCCTTGCGAAGCCGATCTGCGTCTTCTTCAAAGGCGGAGGTATCGACGTTTTGTGACTCCATCAAAAGCCGATTGCCAAGTAGAACCGCTTTTCCATCGATCTTGCCGGTGACACCTTTACCGTTAGGCGAGTCGAAGTCCTCTGCATCTGGCACGGTCAGTTCCATGGCTTTGGCTTTGTCGAGAATGGCGTGGGCCAACGGGTGTTCACTGCCCTTTTCCAGGCCACCTGCATATCGCATTAGATCTTCTTCACTAAAGCCGTTTGCTGGAACCAACTTCGTTACCTGAGGTTTGCCTTCGGTCAGCGTGCCGGTTTTATCAACCACCACCGTATCGACTTTCTCCATGCACTCAAGGGCTTCTGCGTCGCGAATCAGCACCCCATTCTGAGCGCCCCGCCCTACGCCGACCATGATCGACATAGGCGTCGCTAAACCAAGAGCACAGGGGCAAGCAATAATCAGCACACTCACGGCTGCAATAAGGCCATAGGCCATTGGGGGCGTTGGCCCGAACGCTGACCAAACAATAAACGCAATAACAGCTATAACGATGACCACGGGAACAAACCAGCCGGCCACTTTGTCGGCAAGCCCCTGAATCGGGGCACGGCTGCGCTGGGCGCTTGCCACCATCTGCACAATCTGCGAAAGCATGGTGTCACGCCCGACTTTGTCAGCCCGCATAATGAAGCTGCCTTGTTGGTTCATGCTGCCGCCAATCACCTGGTCGCCTGTCTTCTTGCTGATAGCCAATGGCTCACCGGTTACCAGAGATTCGTCGATGTTAGAGCGACCTTCCAGGATCTCGCCATCCAGCGGCACCTTATCGCCCGGGCGAACTCGCAAACGATCGCCGACCTTCACCTGATCCAGAGAGACGTCAGACTCGCCTCCGTCATCGTCCAGTTTTCGTGCTGTGGCCGGGGCCAAATCCAGCAGGGCTTTTATTGCACCTGAGGTTTTCTCGCGGGCACGAAGCTCCAACACTTGTCCGAGCAACACCAGCACTACAATGACGGCAGCCGCCTCGAAATACACCGCGACCGAGCCATCTGCCTGTCGGAAGGCGTCGGGGAAAACCTGCGGAGCCAAGGTGGCGACAAGGCTATAAATCAATGCAACGCCGGTACCAATGGCAATCAACGTGAACATGTTCAGGTTGCGGTTAACGACTGATTTCCAGCCCCGAACAAAGAATGGCAAACCGCACCAAGCGACTACGGGGGTTGCCAGCACTAACTGAATCCAATTCAACGCTTGCGGTGACACAATGTGATCTAGGCCAATAAAGTGTCCCGTCATCTCAATTAAAAACACCGGGAGTGCGAGAGCCAGGCCAATCCAGAACCGACGCGTCATATCCGTAAGCTCTTCCGACGGGCCATCGTCGAGGCTTACTTCCTCGGGTTCCAACCCCATTCCGCAGATTGGGCAATCGCCAGGGCCCTGTTGACGAATCTCCGGATGCATTGGGCAGGTGTACATGGTGCCGGGGGCTACCGGTTCTGCTGGCTTTTGCCCGTCGCCGAGGTATTTCTCTGGGCTTTCATCAAACTTGGATTGGCATCGGGCGGAGCAGAAATAATGGGTTTTACCAGCGTGCTTGCTGCGATGCTCTGCCGTATGAGGGTCTACCGACATCCCGCAAACTGGATCTTTTGCAGCGTGCTCATCGTTATGTTCATCCGTGCCGTGGTCGTGTTGATGTGCATGCTGATGCTCACTCATTTCGCGCTCCTGTTTTGTCCGCTGGCCAGTCCGCAAACGCAATGAAGTACAGGAAGACCAGATTCACCATTGGAATAAGGATTAGGACTCCCATCCAGCCCGAAAAACCGGTGCGCTGACAAATTCGCCAAGCGGGTATAACCACTATGATGGCAATGACCAGCATCCATAGCCAATGCCCGGCCCACATGGTGTTACCAAACATATGTCCTTCCATCATGGGATTACCCTCCAATTTACGTGTTGAATATTAGTGATGGTGTGCGTGATGCTCATCATTTTCCATAGCCTTTCTTCTGGCGGAAGATTTCAGGAATAACTGTTCGGCAACCGCAATGACAATCATAGTGACGACCGCCACACCAATTACGAAGGGGTCAGTGTTCAATTTAACCCAAACAAAGCCACCCAGAATCGTCAGGTCCAGGACAATCGCCACAACTGGCACCCACCTTGTGGCCTTCACATCCTGATACAGATAGCGCAGTACGCCCCAATGAATGGAGATATCCATAACCAGATAAAAAATGATGCCCAGAGCCGCGATTCTTGAGAGATCAAAAAAAGCGGTCAAAACCAAGCCCAGCACCACGGTGTAAACAAGTGTGTGTTTCTGGATGCTGCCAGGCATGCCGAAGTGGCGGTGGGGCACCAGTTTCATCTCGGTCAACATTGCCAGCATGCGGGAGACCGCAAATATACTGGCCAGGATGCCCCCAGCGGTGGCCATCATGGCAATCGCCACGGTGAACCACAGACCGTAATCACCCAATGCCGGGCGCGCTGCGGCAGCCAGAGAGTAGTCTTGGGTCTCAATGATTTCGGCGAGGGATAGATTGCTTGCAACGGCAAAACCCACCAACGTATAGAGAATCACGCAGGCGGCAATGGAGATCACAATGGCGCGGCCTACGTTACGGTGCGGGTCTTTCACCTCGGAGCCGCTGTTGGTGATGGTGGTAAAACCCTTAAAGGCCAATATGCCCAGTGCCGTTGCACCGAGGAAATTGCCGGCGGCGCCGGCTTCACCACTACGGGAAAAGTCAACCGCAAGACTGTCGGCCAGCCATACGCCCACCAGCCCGAAAACCAGAATGCCGCCAATTTTGAGAATTCCAATGAACGAAGCAACACCCTGAATCCAGCGGTTGCCAGCCAGGTTGACCACGAATGCCGCCAAAATAAGGGATACGCCCAATACTGGCACCATACGCCCGCTTTCATCACCCCCGAACAACTGCATAGTGTATGACCCAAACGTGCGGGCCAGGAAGCTCTGGGCAATCACCATCGAGAAATACATCAGTAGGGCATTAAACCCCGTGGCCAAACGATCGCCGTACGCCTTATGCAGATACATTCCAATGCCGCCTGCCGACGGATAGGCGTTGGAGATTTTGATATAGGAATAGGAACTGAAAGAAACAACGATGGCGGCTGCCAGAAAGGCCAGTGGAAACAGTGCTCCCGCCATCTGGGCCATTTGTCCGGTAAGCGCAAATATGCCGGCACCGATCATCACGCCGGTGCCCAGCATTACCGTCCCTGGTAATGTTAGGCTGCCTTCTTGGTAACGTGTGGTTCTGTCTTGCTCCTTGCTCATTTAACCTTCCTTTTCGTCTACCAAGAGTCGAATTGCATGAATAGGAAAAAGGGTATTGAGCAAGCTAATGCCCAATGCCCTTTAATCTTGACGTTAAAAAGCGAGCCTTGCCCCAACAACAGCAAACCAATCTTCTGCGCTGCCGCCGCCTGCCTTGGCGAAATCAGCCGTGTCGCCATAGTTACGTTCGTGAACGATACCAACGTAGGGCGAGAAAGCCCGGTCGATAAGATCGTAGCTCAAACGTAACCCGGTTTCTGTCGATACCAGGCCCTTACCTACGCCTATTTCCCGATCTTCACTGAATGCAACCGTGGCATCCAGGGTAGCGGAGAGTATCCAGTAGTTGGTTAAGAGCAACTCATACTCAGCATCCAGTTCAGCAGAGGTGTCGCCATCCTTACTTACGTATAAGTTTGCATCAACTTCAAACCACTGGGGCGCCAGGCCGGCAACGCCGAGGACAGTGTAGGTTCGGTCTGGCCCTTCCGGTGTGTCGATCCGGATCCCCGCTTTTGCGTCGAAGAACTTGGATATTGGAATTTGACCCACTAACTGATTTTCCAGTGATTCATAGGCCCGCTCTTCAAAGGAGTACTCGCCGCTTGTAAGCCAACGAGCCTTAAAGTTGTCGGTGCCATAGAAGAAATCAGCATCCCAAACACCCAATTCTTCATCATCGTCACTGTACCGGTATTCAAATTCCTCAAATTGCGCGCCCCACACCCTTAACGGCTGCTTTCGTTCAGTGGTGTCCTGCATCCGCTCTTGTGCGGACACTAGGGCTGGTATAACACTCAGCCCCAAAACCGCACTGACAATTAAAGACGTCCATAACTTCATACATCATCTCCAACATCAACGGACTGCTCGCTGGACGCGGCTTTAGCCGACTCCGGCCCACCCTCAACAATCACCTTACGGAACATGCCGGCCGCCATGTGATAGGTCAGGTGACAATGGAAAGCCCACTGCCCCGATGCATCAACTTCGGTTTCCATATACACCGTGGTGCCGGGCTGCACATTGACGGTGTGTTTGACCGGGTTCCACTGGCCCGCACCCACATCGAGGATCGACCACATACCGTGCAGGTGCATGGGGTGCGTCATCATGGTTTCATTCACAAACTTGAAACGGACTCGCTCACCGTATTTGAGACGGATAGGGTCCGCGTCTTCGTATTTAACACCGTTGATGCTCCAGGTGTAGCGCTCCATGTTGCCGGTAAGGCGCAACTCAATTTCGCGCGTTGGCTCACGCTCGTCATAGAGCGGTTTCTGTGCTTTCAGGTCAGCATAGGACAGGAACTTGCCACCATTCGCTGCAGTTGGAACCAGGCCACTGCCTTTGGCATAGAATGGGTCGCTTGCACCGTCCTCGGGCATCGCCATCGAACCATGATCCATGTTGGCCATCTTCGAATGATCCATACCCTTCATTTGCGACTGGCCCATCCCCTTCATCTGGGAGTGATCCATGTCTGACATGTCTGACATGTCTGACATGTCAGACATGTCGTCTGTGCCATCCATGTCGCCGTGATCCATACCCGGCATATCGCCATGATCCATGCCGGACATACCTGGCATACCGCTCATGTCAGCCATGGTCAACCGTGCAGGCTCACGTAATTCTGGAACAGCCGCTTCCATTCCTTCTTCTGGCGCGAGGGTTGCTCTGGCATATCCGGTGCGCCCCATAGACTCGGCGAAAACCGTATAGGCCTGCTCGTCTTTTGGCCGAACGATCACGTCGTAGGTTTCCGCAACGCCAATACGGAACTCATCAACGTTGACTGGCTGTACGTTATTGCCGTCGGCCTGCACAACAGTCATGTCCAGGCCCGGAATCCGAATATCAAAATACGTCATCGCGGATGAGTTGATAAAACGCAACCGAATGCGCTCACCAGGCTCAAAGAGTCCCGTCCAATTCTGTTTCGGGCCTTTGCCGTTGATCAGGCCAGTAAAGCCTTGAAGGTCTTCAACGTCGGCCTTCATCATGCGCATATCGCCCCATGCCATACGATCCTTTACGGTCGAAATCAGGCCGTTTTCAGACACGTCCGAAAAGAACTCCCCAACGGTTTGCTGTTCACGATTGTAGTAATCCGGCGTCACCTTAAGGTTGCGCATGACCCGTGCGCTGGAGTGCGGGTGTTTATCGGTCAACTGAACCACGTATTCGCGATCGTAGCGAAACGGTTCACGATCTTTTGGTTCAATAATGATAGAGCCGTAAGCGCCTTCGGGCTCCTGAAAACCTGAGTGGCTGTGAAACCAGTAAGTTCCTGACTGGGTAATGGGGAAGTTATAGGTGAACGTTTCTCCCGGCTTGATGCCCGGGAAGCTGATACCCGGAACACCATCCTGCTCAAAAGGAAGGATCACACCGTGCCAATGAATGGAGGTGATCTCATCAAGGTTGTTGGTCACATTGATAGAAACGTCTTCGCCTTCTTTAAAACGCAGTACCGGGCCGGGAGATTTACCGTTGTAGCCCACCCCCTCTTTTACAAAATCACCGGTATCAATTTCGACCCGATCTACGGTCAGGTTGTATTCACCTGCTAAACCTATAGCCGGCAAAAGCAGACCTAGAGCGCCTGCAACAAGGGTTCTCTTCATAGTCAACTACTCCCAAACTACTTCGCGGTATTCACAGATTTTGATGCACCCGCGAGTGAGCGATTGCTAGAGTCTCCCGAGTTAAAGTTTACTTTGCCGTACATGCCAGACTGATAGTGCCCCGGAACGTTACAGGCAAATTCAATATTGCCCTGCTCAGAAAACGTCCAGACAACCTCTTCACTTTGGCCCGGCTCTAGCAGCACACTGTTTGGATCGTCATGCTTCATGGACTGGCCGTCTCCCATATCCATTTCCATCATGTCGTGATTGAGCTTGCCGCCTTGAATAACGCCGTGCTCAACCATCATCATCATTTCTTTTTGATGCGCCTCGTGCATGGCTGGGGTGCCAATGTTAAATTCGTGCACCTGGTTGCCCTTGTTCTCGACGACAAAGCGCAACGTTTCGCCCGGCTTAACGTCTATTGCTTCTGGCTCGTAGTAGTTGTCGTACATCTCTACCGTAATACTGCGGCTGGCATCCGAGGCTTTACCTGGCTCACCGGTCTTGGCGCTGTGACCGTGCCCACCTCCGTGAGCACCAGCTCCAAGAGCGGTTACGGAAATGGACATGGCGGCGGCTGCAACTACAAACTTTGATGAGATCATTAAACCTTCCCCTGTAATATGAAGTAACGCGCACTCAAGCCCCAGTGGGCTTGCCCGGCAACGTAGGCATTTGGCTAAAACACTTGGTACCATCGCGCATCAACCTGAACTCTTTCTGAAAATACCGAACTATTTTCAGTTCAGGCTGAATTCAGGTTGATCGGCGACACTGTTGCGGCCTGTTTGGGCCGATAAAAGGAATGACGCATGAGATTACTGCTGGTAGAGGACGACCGATTGCTTGCTGAGGGGCTTGCCAGTCAACTTGAGAAAGCGGGTTTCAGTGTGGATGTCACTCGCTCCGCCAAAGAGGCCGTTAGTTTGGGCGTGCAGGAAGACTACAAAGTGGGCGTGTTGGATCTTGGGTTGCCAGACGGAAATGGCCTGGACGTGCTGAGAAAATGGCGTACGAGCAAAACCACGTTTCCCGTGCTGATACTGACCGCAAGGGGGGACTGGCAAGATAAAGTAAACGGCCTGAAAGCCGGCGCGGACGACTACCTGGCCAAACCCTTTCAAACCGAGGAACTGATTGCCAGATTGAACGCCATCATGCGACGAAGTGAAGGCCGAGTTCACTCATCGGTGAAGGCGGGGCGTTTTGAGCTGGATGAAAATCGGCAGTGCCTGAAAGGCGAAGATGGTGCAGAACACAGCCTGACCGGCACGGAATTTCGACTGCTGCGATGCCTGATGGGCAGGCCTGGTCATATTTTTTCCAAAGAGCAGCTTATGGAGCAACTCTACAATCTTAACGAAAGCCCAAATGAAAATATCATCGAAGCCTATATTCGGCGTTTGAGAAAGTTGGTTGGGCCGGAGACCATTGCAACTCGGCGCGGTCAGGGATACGTGTTTAATGACGCTGTTTAGAAAGCCAGTCTCCGTAAAAGGCGCGCTTCTGCTTCTGTTATTACCAGCGGGCATTGGCCTGATGGCTATCGCCTGGCTTGTACACGGGTTACTTCTGGAGCGAATGTCCCGGGAGTTTGTTGAAAGCCGCCTCAAAGACGAAGTAGCGTTTCTGGAGCATCATATTCGTCAAGCGGAAGGCAAAATAGACATGCTTCAGACAGGTGACTATTTTAAGGCGGTGTTTCACCATGCTTTTGCTATCCAGTCCCCGACTCAAACCGTCATATCCCCACAATCCTGGCAACCGCTTCTGATCCCGTTACTGCAGTCTGATGAACAGGCAAGTATCAGAGTACACGACGCACAGATATCCAACGCGCCTACAGACCTTCTCGCCTATCGAAGATCCTTTTCAGTAAAAAATGCGCCCATAACGGTTATCGTTGCGGAGGACATGGGGGCACTGCAAAACAGCCAGGCCGAACTGCATGTCTGGACGGCAATCGTATCAATTTTACTGATCCTTTTACTGGTGGGGGTTATCTGGTTTGGTATTAACCTGTCGATGCGCCCCGTTGTCTCGCTTCAGGCTGCTCTCAAACGCTTACAGAGCGGCGAAATATCGCGGATAAACGTACAGGCCCCGGAAGAGTTCCGGCCACTGGTGCAACAACTCAATCACCTGCTGGATTCACTGGACCAGCGGCTTGAGCGCTCCCGGGAAGCGCTCGCAAACCTGTCTCACAGTGTCAAAACGCCCATCTCTGCGGTCAGGCAGGTTCTCGAAGATACCAGCCGTCCCTTGGATAATGATCTGAGGCATGAGATGGGATCACGCCTGAGTGATATCGACCAGCAACTGGAAGCGGAAATGCGGCGCAGTCAGTTTGCCGGGCCACAGGTGGGTAAAAGCGCCTACCCAGTGAAGCATGCTCGCGATCTTCTATGGATGCTGGGGCGACTTTATCCGGAGAAATCATTCGAGCTATCAACATCACTCACCGAGGAATCTCGCTGGCCGATTGAGGAGCATGATCTGAGCGAAATATTAGGAAACCTGCTCGATAATGCCGGAAAATGGTCGACCTCTTTTGTTGAGCTTTTTCTGGCGCAGGGCGATGGGTTTGCTCGTATCGCTGTGTCTGATGATGGTCAGGGAGTTAAAGCAGATGAAATGTCCAGCCTGGGCCAGCGCGGATTGCGTCTAGACGAGCAGACACCCGGACACGGTCTTGGACTCGCCATCGTAAGGGAAATAGTTAATCGTTACGGCGGGAATGTTACTTTCTCAACCACTTCGCAAGGGGGATTGAGGGTGGCCCTAGAAATCCCTAGCTAGGCTTATGTCTGACGCTTTTATCGATACGTTTAAACTGAAAAAGTGAGTGTTTGAAAAGGGCGGTCAGTGCACCGACCGCCTAAATAGCCCTCGACGTTAGCTAGACACAGATCTAACTCTCTCGATATCACCTTTGAGCTTCGAAATGACTGCTGAATTCGGACTTTCTTCACCATTTTTCTGATTTGGATAAAACTCCTCAACCACCTCAGTCATTTCATCCTCATCATACTCAAACGGCGCATTGCTAAATCCCTTCGTCGCCGCAGCGTCCAGCGCATTCTGGTGAACGCCCTCATCTTTCATCTGTGATGACTCTCGTGAAAAAGGGCCACGGGGCACTTGTCAGACCCGCATGGCCAAGGGGTGTTCATGCTTGAATGAGAAATCGTCGGCTTCCCGCCTTGGTGGGTGGGTATTGATCGAGAAGCCCTGGCTGTTCCTTGAGCAGTTTCTTCGTATTCAGCCCGACGGAGTCTTTGCTTCGCTTCCAGCTGACGCTCCCGCTGGGGAAAGCGGCCTTTGAGGCTTCACCCATTTGGCTTTGGCAGACCAGCATCCCGCCCCGTTTTGACCATCCATAGCTCAAGCTGGGACTGGTAGGGGGTCATGCCAATGCCCTGCTTACGTACCTTCAGCCATTCGTTCCGGCTGAGATCCTTGGTGGAGACCAGCCGTAAAGTGGGACGCTGCTTCTGAACTGCTGTTGCACTTATGCCCATGGTTTTTTCCTCCAGACATAAAAAAGCCCCGCAAGAGCAATAGGCTCAAGCGGGGCTTTATGACGTTTTGATTTTAGTTAGCAGTGTTAAGCCACAAGTGACATGGCCTGCTCTAGCGCCCGGTTCTTAACGGCGGCGCCGGTTCCAAACCAGGCAGAATCTACCCGGTGATCTATGGTTTTGGCTCTGCGGTGATGGTTGATGAATTCCGTTATCGAATTGAGCAAGCCGTAGGCTGTGCCATCGGATGACGCCAGAGCTGCGCCCATACCCTCGCCCTCGTACAGTGCGAGTGCTTTAGCCATAGATCGTTCGTTGGTTTTAACCCACACCCTCTTTCGTATCGTCCGTGAACACCTTCAGAACGTAGCCATTGGTTTGACCGCTGCCTTTCAGCACACCAAATTGACCGGTACGCGCCAAAGCCCACATTTTTCGACCGCCTTTCAGTACACCTGCTGTTTCCAGCTCGAAACCAGATACTTCAGTCAGATCCCGGTAGAACTCCGGAATCTCTCCGAGAGGGCCACCGGCATTGGTGATGAAACGCACCGGGCTTTCTTCGATTTGCCAGTCCAAGCCTGCCTGTTTTGCCCAAACTTCCAGGGGCTGATTTGAAGTCAGTACTAAAGGAATAGCCGCATTCAAGGCAGTGGTAATTGTCGAGAACACGATCATCCAGGACATCACCCAGAATCACGCCAGCAGACGCGCCGACCACGCCAGCCGTTTTCTTACCGTAGTTGTTCTTGCCAATCCGGACGGACTGGCAGTTAGGGCATTGTTCAGACATTGGCTTTACCTCTGTGAATTGGGAGAGAAGGCATGGTTAGGGCCTTGGTTCACAGGGGTGATATAGGTTTGAGATTATTTTGAAGTCAATTTAAACACCGCAACATGATTCGTAAGCGACTTAATAGCAGGTACAGCTATCCTATTGAAATGCTAATTGGTTGCAGATAAAGTTTCTTCAACAAATCCTGCAGATGGCTGGAACGAGATACGCAGAGTACGAAATACACTTGTGGGTAACTGGAGCCATGCCAAGTCACTTTTTTATATATCAATTCAATATGAAGCTTTTTAGCGTGACGCCGTCTACCAACTTATAGCAAACCGAAAGCCGCTTGGTTTTGATCACAAACGTGGTCACGATCAGGCGGCTTTTTTATTTTTCGACGTATTCAGACCCTCCTTAAAGCCATAGATTTTCCCCCGCTTCTATTTTTTTTGGACTCTAGTATGAACACTCTAATTTTTCACCGTATTGTGATTGCATAGTTTGAAGTTAAACGGGTCCTCGCCGACAAATTCACTCGGCGAATCCTCTTTCAATCAAAGCGATCACTCAGAACCGGGAGAATCAAAATGGGTAAACTTAAAACATATCAGCAACAGATTCAGGAAATCGTCGAGAAAGGTATCAATGCCGCAGAAGAGCAACAGAAGAAGCTATCTGCCAAGCCTTTTGAATACGCTGAAAAATTGGAATCTGGCGCTCGTGAATACAGTGTGAAGTCATTACGCACACGTTACTATGGTTACAGCGAAACACTGTTCGAGCAGCTTCGTAACCTCAATCTACGCATGGGTAGCTTTGCTGCTGACGTCGTTTCAAAACTTGAGAAAGAAGCAGCGGAAGGAGCCGATGCAGCCTCTGACGTTGTATCCGACGCCGCTGATGACGTAACAAGCGTTGCACAGTCCTCCAAGCACAAAGCAGCCAAAGGAACGGATGCAGTTTCTGAAGCAGTATCTGACGCTGCTGACGAAGTAACCAGTGCTGCGCAATCTACCAAGCACAAGGTCAATACTAAAAAGCCGACTGCAAGCAAAAGCTCGGCCAAGAAGACATCTACTTCTGCCTAAGAGCAGAACTGATGAAAAAAAAGGTCGCCTGATGGCGACCTTTTTTTGTGTTTAAGAAGGTAATGTTCGGATCTCGATACTGATCATAGGTGCCCATTATAAATTTTAGGGATTGCTGCTCAAAAGACTTGTCTCCGTATTTAGCGACGGGCTTCGACGTTGGTATTAATGCCGTTTTTATGGCAAGGTCGCTCCCGAATTCTGAGCTGTTTATAAACAAAGGTTAATGGTTATGAAGAATGATAGTCTCAAGTCGGGAGGGGATTACTCCATCGCCCAACTTGGCGACCCGGTAGTACTTACGCTAAGCGTCGGCTTCGTTGTGCTGTTCGTGGGCTTTTCTCTATTCGATCTTGAAGGCGTTGCCTCGCTTGTTAGCACCAGCTTTGCCTGGACTGCCAAAGTGTTTGGCACTTACTTTCAAATGCTGCTGCTGGCAACCTTCTTCATTGCTATCGCATTAGCGTGCACGCCAGCGGCTAAGGCCAAAATAGGTAATCTGGACAAACCGGAAATGAGCACCTTCCGTTGGATGTCCATCATACTGTGTACGCTGCTGGCAGGCGGCGGGGTGTTCTTTGCCGCCGGCGAGCCGGTCTACCACTTTGTTGTCACGCCACCCGCCTATAGCTCTGAGCCAGGCACGGCCGAGGCTGTGTCTAATGCCATGGCTCAGTCGTTTATGCACTGGGGCTTTCTGGCCTGGGCTGTTTTGGGAACCTTAACAGCCATTGTTCTGGCCCATGCCCACTACGTCCAGGGTAAACCACTGCAGCCTAGAACACTGCTTTACTCGGTATTTGGTGAGCGCGTCATGAGCGGCTGGTTGGGCAGCGTGGTCGATGCCTGCTGCGTTATCGCGATTGTTGCCGGCACGGTTGGTCCCATCGGTTTCTTGGCGACTCAGATGAGCTTCGGGCTCAGTGAATTGTTCGGTCTGACCGACGGGCTAACGTTGCAAATGGCCATTTTGGTCGGTTTGGCTGTTATCTATGTAACGTCTGCGATCAGCGGTATTCATCGCGGCATTCAGTTCCTAAGCCGGTTAAACGTGTTTTTGGCGCTGGCTGTCGCGGCCATTATTTATATCTTCGGGCCTACGCTGTACCTAACTAACACCTACTTCCAGAGTATGGGACAGTATGTGTCTTCGTTTATGGAAATGGCGACGATGACGGCTGACACCGCTCCCGCTTGGTGGATGCAATGGTGGACGGTGTTCTTCTTTGCATGGTTTATCGGCTATGCACCACTGATGGCGATTTTTGTGGCTCGCATATCCCGCGGTAGAAGCATTCGTGAAATGATTTTGGCGGTGGCTGTCATGGCACCTATCGCGACCACTGTGTGGTTCACCCTGCTGGGTGGCTCTGGTATCTTTTATCAGATGACTGGCGCGATCGACCTAACCGAAGCCCTGAACAACTTCCAATTCGATGTGGCGACTCTCACCGTTGCCCAGGCCCTACCCGGCGGTGGCTTTATGGCCCTGGCCATTCTGGTGCTGACCACTATTTTTGTGGCAACAACCGGTGACTCCATGAGCTACTCCATTGCGGTTGTAAGCTCTGGCCACGATCAGCCAAACACCTTTGTTCGCGCATTCTGGGGTGTTGCCATGGCGGTTACCGCTGGCGTTCTTCTGTCTATGGGAGCCGGACAAATCGGTGCCCTTCAACAGTTTATCGTAGTAACAGCAATCCCGGTTTCGTTTATCATTTTGCCCTCGTTGTGGCTTGGCCCCAAGGCAGCTTACGCCATGGCGCGTGAGCAGAATCTGATCGCTCAACTGCCAGAACCGCAAAAAGGCTAAATACGTTGACTCTCCCTCCCAGAAAGCTCCCTGCTTTCATGGGAGGGATGAGTTTTAAGACTTCGTAAAATCACTCCCCGTCATACCGCAGTTTCTCTATCACAAACGCCTGCATGGCCTGTGCCGCTGGCGCGAGTGTTCGGTTGGCCGCTTTTACAAGGCCTATTCGGCGTACAACATCTGGCTCGTGCAGTGGAATGAAGCAAAGATTAGCGCTGTGCTCCGGGAAGGCCAAGCGTGGCAACGTGGTAATGCCAGCGCCTGCTTCCAGCATGGCGATCAATGAAATCATGTTAGAGATATAGAAAGCACTATTCGCCACAAGCTCAGCAGCAGCGGTGTTCATCAATAACCTGGAAGTGCCGTTACGGATGAGCTTTTCACCCTGCAAGCTATGCCAATCCAGTGTTTGCTGAGATGCCAGCGGATGATCCCGGTGGCACACAACCCCGATTTTATCCTCAAATAAATGTGTATAGTCGAGCGCTTCATCGCCCTGCCACAGGCTAGTAATGCCTAAATCCACTTCTCCGTGCGCCACCATCTGGCAAACGTAATGGGCGTTTTCGTCGTGCAAACTGATATTTAAGTCCGGAAAGTGGGCGATAAAGTCTGCCAGGAACGACGGCATGATGCGGCTGGCTACCGAGGGCACCGTAGCTATGTGAATGTGGCCCTGCTGGCCCTCAGCATGGCTGATCACATCTTTTGCTACCCGGTCGTGCTGGCCGATCAAATCACGAAATTGCGGCACGCAATACTCACCAAAAGGGGTCAGCTTGTTCTTAGAGCCACGCTCGAAGAGGTTCTGCCCTAGGCGATGCTCAAGCTCGCGTATGGCCATAGATAGCGCAGGCTGAGTGCGATGTACGCGCTTGGCTGCGGCGTTAAAGCCGCCCTCTTCCACAACGGTGATCACATAGCGCAACTGCTGGATTTTTAGCTCTGGCAACATACCAACCACCCAATAAGGATAACTTATCGATCAATCTTTATAATTGATTATTCTTATTATTTCACCTTGACTACCATGATTGCATCGTAATTAAGGAGGCATTCATGACCAACTCTCATCCGCTTTACATTAATGGCCAATGGGTAACCGGCGCCAGCAGCATCACCAACGTTAACCCGTCAGATCTCAGTGACGTGATCGGTGAGTTCGATCAGGCCAGCACTGAGCAAACCAACGAGGCCATTAGCGCCGCGCAAAATGGCTTTGCGCAGTGGAGCAAAAGCGGCCTTGAGCAACGCTACAAGGTTTTGATGGCCATTGGCGATCAGCTGATTGCCCGCCAGGATGAACTGGGCGAATTGCTATCTCGCGAAGAGGGTAAACCACTGGGAGAAGGCAAAGGTGAAGTCTATCGCTCTGGTCAGTTTTTCCATTATTACGCCGCCGAAGTACTGCGCCAAATTGACGAGCGTGTAGAGTCAGTTCGCCCAGGGGTAGAAATCGACATACGGCGCGAACCTCTTGGCGTCGTGGGTGTGATCAGCCCCTGGAACTTCCCGATGGCCACCGCTGTTTGGAAAATCGCACCCGCACTGGCGTTTGGCAACGCCGTGGTGTTTAAGCCTGCCAACCTTGTACCCGCCAGTGCTTGGGCCTTAGCTGAGATCATCAGCAAGCAGGACCTCCCCGCTGGTACTTTTAATCTGGTGATGGGCTCCGGCAGTGAAACCGGTGAAGCCCTGATCAATAGCCCAGCTATTCAAGCCGTTTCCTTTACTGGCTCCCTTGAAGTGGGCCGCAGAGTGGCCTCGGCCACCGTGGGCAACCTGGTTAAGTGTCAGCTTGAGATGGGCTCAAAGAACGCGCTGATCGTGGCCGATGATGCCGATGTGGATCTCGCCGTGGAGGCAGCGTTCAACGGTGCTTATTCTGGCAGCGGCCAAAAATGCACAGCTTCGTCGCGCCTGATCGTAACGGATGCTGTTCATGACGAGTTCGTGGCAAAGCTGACAGCACGGCTTGAGCAAGCCAAAGTTGGGCATGCTCTGGAAGCGGGTGTTCAAATTGGCCCCATTGCAGACAAGTGCCAACTGGATTCGAACATGGCGTGGATTGAACGCGCAAAAGCAGACGGCGCTACCCTGGCCTTCGGCGGATCACTTGTGCAGGCTCAGACCGATGGCTACTACATGGCTCCCGCTCTGTTCACTGACACCACAAACGCCATGGCGATCAACCGCGACGAAGTGTTCGGTCCCATCGCTTGTGTGATTCGGGTTGCCGATTACGAGACCGCGCTGACCACACTCAACGACACCCAGTACGGGCTTACAGCCGGCATTATTACCAACTCCTTAAAGCTCGCCTCGGATTTCAAAGCACGGGCGCAAACCGGGTGTGTCATGGTCAATCTCGCCACCGCCGGTACGGATTATCACGTGCCTTTCGGTGGCCGGAAGAACTCCAGCTTCGGCCCCCGCGAGCAGGGCCAGTACGCCCGCGAGTTCTATACCGTTGTGAAAACCTGCTACGTGCGCGCATAAAACGAGGTCCAACGCCATGCTTACTATTGATGGACTTCAATACTCCAATTGGTCCAGGGAGATATTCGAGCAGATGCGCGCCGGCGGTGTGTCCGCGGTACACGCTACCTTGGTGTATCACGAGAACACCCGCGAAACCCTATCGCGCTTCGGCGACTGGAATCGGCGCTTTGAACAGCACAGCGACCTGATCATGCCGGTTTATGAAGCGGCCGATATCGAGCGGGCTTACGAGTCCAACCGAGTGGGTGTGTTCTTTGGCGCGCAGAACTGTTCGCCGATTGAAGATGACATCGACATGATCGAAGTGATGCGCCGCCTTGGCCTGATGATCATGCAACTGACCTACAACAACCAAAGCCTGTTGGCGGCTGGTTGTTACGAGGCGGAAGACAGCGGCGTTAGCCGATTTGGGCGCCAGGCTATCGAGGAAATGAACCGGGTGGGCATGATCATCGACATGTCTCATAGCTCCGAAAGATCTACCCTGGATGCCATAGCGCTCTCTAGCCGGCCGGTGATTATTTCTCACGCCAACCCAGCGTCTTTTCACCCGGCAAAGCGCAACAAGTCTGATCGGGTTTTGAAAGCCATTGCTGAAAGCGGCGGGTTACTGGGCTTCTCAGCCTATCCATTTCACCTAAAAGATGGGCCTGACTGCACACTGGAAAGCTTTTGCAACATGGTGGCCGATACTGCAGATCTAATGGGTATCGACCACATAGGTATTGGAACCGACTTGTGCCAGGGGCAACCCCAGTCCGTTTTGGACTGGATGCGCAACGGGCGCTGGTCGAAGCAGATGGATTTTGGTGAAGGCAATAAAAACAATGCTGGCTGGCCTAGACCATTGTCATGGTTTAAAGACAATCGCGACTTCCCTGCCGTTATTGAGGGACTAAAACGGAAAGGATTTTCGGAAACAGAGGTTGAGAAGATCATGGGCCTTAACTGGCTGAATCAACTATACCGCGGTACCCAAAACTAAAGGTAAGCGTGATGAAAAACAATAATATAAAGTCAGGCGGGGACTACTCCATAGCTCAGCTTGGTGATCCGGTAGTACTTGCGCTAAGCGTCGGCTTCGTTGTGCTGTTTGTTGGCTTTTCCCTATTCGATCTCGAAGGCGTTGCCTCGCTTGTTAGCACCGGCTTTGCCTGGACCGCCAAAGTGTTTGGCACCTACTTCCAAATGCTTCTGCTGGCAACATTCTTCATTGCTATCGCATTAGCGTGTACACCTGCGGCCAAGGCCAAAATAGGTAATTTGGACAAACCGGAAATGAGCACTTTCCGCTGGATGTCCATCATACTTTGTACGCTGCTGGCAGGCGGCGGGGTGTTCTTTGCCGCTGGCGAGCCAATCTACCACTTTGTTGTCACGCCACCCGCCTATAGCTCTGAGCCAGGCACGGCAGAAGCTGTCTCTAATGCCATGGCTCAGTCGTTTATGCACTGGGGTTTTCTCGCTTGGGCCGTTCTGGGCACGCTGACAGCCATCGTTCTGGCTCATGCACACTACGTACAGGGTAAACCACTGCAGCCTAGAACACTGCTTTACCCGGTATTTGGTGAGCGCGTCATGAGCGGCTGGCTGGGCAGCGTCGTCGACGCCTGCTGCGTCATCGCGATTGTTGCCGGCACAGTTGGCCCAATCGGGTTCTTGGCGACTCAGATGAGCTTCGGGCTCAGTGAATTGTTCGGGCTGACCGACGGGCTAACGACTCAAATGGCTATTTTGGTGGGCCTGGCTGTCATCTACGTAACCTCTGCGATCAGCGGTATTCATCGCGGTATTCAGTTCCTAAGCCGGTTGAACGTGTTTCTGGCACTGGCCGTCGCGGCCATTATTTATATCTTCGGACCTACACTGTACCTGACTAACACCTATTTCCAGGGTATGGGGCAGTACGTGTCTTCGTTTATGGAAATGGCAACAATGACAGCTGACACCGCACCAGGCTGGTGGATGCAGTGGTGGACGGTATTCTTTTTTGCATGGTTTATTGGTTATGCACCACTGATGGCGATTTTTGTGGCTCGCATCTCTCGCGGTAGAAGCATTCGGGAAATGATTTTGGCGGTGGCTGTCATGGCGCCCATCGCGACCACTATTTGGTTCACCCTGCTGGGCGGTTCTGGTATTTACTACCAGATGACCGGCGCAATCGATCTTGCTGAAGCCCTGAACAACTTCAGTTTTGACGTAGCTACCCTTACGGTTGCGCAGGCTCTTCCAGGCGGCGGATTTATGGCCCTGGCCATTCTGGTGCTGACCACTATCTTCGTAGCCACCACCGGCGACTCCATGAGTTACTCCATTGCAGTTGTGAGCTCTGGCCATGACCAGCCGAACACCTTTGTTCGCGCGTTCTGGGGCATTGCCATGGCGGTTACCGCTGGCGTCCTTCTGTCTATGGGAGCCGGACAAATTGGTGCTCTTCAACAATTTATCGTGATCACCGCCATCCCGGTGTCGTTTATCATTTTGCCCTCACTGTGGCTTGGCCCCAAGGCAGCTTATGCCATGGCTCGTGAACAAAAACTAATATCCTAGCAGTTAGAAAATAGTGGCCTGAACGATCAGGCAAGGGTGACATCATGTGTTCAACAACCTCTGCATCTTCGTTGAAAAACTTACGGCCTGCCAGCCAGGTTATGAGGCTGGAACGGCTTGGCAGCATGTTTGCCAGCCGGCTGAGTTTTGTAAGATCTTTGATGCGAAAGATGATCACAGAACAATGGCAAGTTACCCATACAGTGTTCGACCTGGACTCAAAGGGCCACGGCCTTGCGGTCTACCGCGTCGCCACACCGGTCAACTGCTACCATTGTGTGATTTTTTCCCGGGATCTGGCGCCGGAGGCGCGTTCCGACCGGGTGATTGCAGAAGCATGGGATATCACCTTTGCCTTGGTTGAAGGAGAAGTAGAAAGCTCTTTGCTTGAGCAGATGGCCGCCAACGTGCCCTTACAGGAGGCAGGGCGGCAGCACCCGCGAGTACTCGTGCTCGCACGCGCCAACAAAAGCTTGCGAAACTTCAGCCAGTTTTTGGCGGCGCTGGCGGCTGGCCAGCAACCCGACCCGGCTTGGCTTACGGCGGTAGGCTATCTTTATAGAACCACTGCGGTGTACGGCAACGGTAAGTTCGGCATGGCCGACTTTGCTCGGCTTGAGCGCCATTCAGACTTCCACCGACCATTTGCTGCCCAGATGCTCGCGGTCTATGTACTGCGCCAATTCTCGGTGGATCAGCTTAACCATCTTGCCAAAGTAGAGTCACCCGAGCAGGCCGTACCCCTGCACCCAGAGCTGGAACGCTACTTAGGCATTGGCAACTCAACAGGGCTTGGCATGGCGCCATTCCTAATAAACCACCCGCAACTGATTCAACATTGGGTACACGGTAGAGAGCGCGCACTCGCTTACGCCCGTGAAGAGCCAGCCAGTGCGCAAACCGGCACGAAGCTACGCGCACTGATGGCCCGGGCCCTCACGCACCTGCAACAAACCCAGACGCAAGACCAGGAGCAAACTCTCCGTAATCAAGAAACCGCAAAATCGGTGGCAGAAACTATCGATTGGCTAGATCGGACACACGTTCACCAGGGGCTCTATGAAGACCTTATAAGCTGGGCACAAATACATTGCTCTCTAGAAGCTCAGGAACTTATAAACACCCTGCTGATAGAGCTCTACCCAAAACTGATTGAGCGCATTGATGACGAGCTCGGCTGCCGGGAATCCATGGACCTTCAGCCAGATATGAAAGCCCGGAAACTGAAAGAACTGATCGAGCAAAAGTTTCATTGGGCTCTGAGCTACCGCGAAGACAGCCCAGACGATAACTACTGGTTCTGGTACCGCTCGGTTGAGAAAGAAGAACCCAGGCTGGGTGTGCGCGGAACCGAATCAGGCGCTGCAAAAGAAACAGCGCTGGCGATTGGCCCTCGGATCAGCCGTTGCCACACCAAGCTCACGGGTTTCCTGGAAGACAACCCAAACGCTATTGTGGTGGAATTCCTCATGGCACACCCGGAGCAAAAGGAATGTGTGCGCCGCACCCAAACCATGGGCCAAACACCCTAC
The DNA here is from genome assembly GCA_052089485.1 of Marinobacter sp. Lineage (GTDB taxonomy): Bacteria > Pseudomonadota > Gammaproteobacteria > Pseudomonadales > Oleiphilaceae > Marinobacter. Next base: position 31,436 of record JBQCZX010000018.1, read on the forward strand.
GGTGAAATCCGCGCCAACCTCTGGCACCGGGACATGAAACCCATGCACCTGCTGAGAACCAAGCTCTCATTTTTCGGTGCCAGCCGGTTTGATCCGAAATCCGACCGCTGGGTGCGCATTACATTGTTCCAGGGGGCACCATTGCCTCGCGAATTGAACAACCCTAACTATTCACCAGAGCAACTGGATGACTGGGGTTTTCCAGTAGAGCCCCGCCTTGATGAAACGGAGCACCAGCAGGTTGTGCCGGGGGCAACGCCATGAAAGTCTCATTCAACGAACTGCAAGGATTGTCCCGCAAGGCATTCATCGGCATTGGCTTTGACGACGGCGACGCAAGTGATGCCGCCGATATGGTGGCCTGGATGGAAGTCCATGGGCTGGACGGTATTGCCGCGCTTAAAAAAGGCCTGGATTTCCTGCTCAACGAAGACAAATCCCAACCGCCCAAGCTGATCTATCAAGACGCGGATTTATGCGTGGTGGATGCCCAGAAAAAAACCGTGCTCGGCCACGCCAGCCTGGCGATTGAGCTGGGCTACGCCAAATGCCGCGCCAGAGGGCTTTCGGTTACCAAGATTCGCCACTGCCACAATCGCATGCTGATTGTGGGTTATCTCTCGCGTATCGCTCGGCGCGATATGAGCGTTACTGCTTTTTGGCGCAATTCTCACGAGCCGCTTACCGAAATTATCGTCAGCTTTAAGTCTGGCGATTCCGAGCCCGAGATCTGCATGTATAGCTTGCCAGATACCCCAGACGACACCGAACCCAACGACGGTATAACGCTGGTGATGGTAAACCACGTGAACCTGTTACCAGACTTGAAACCAGATGCTCCACTGAACGATCTGTTTCTTCAGAACCGAGATGCCATGGCGGACTGGCAGGAACGTTCGTTGGTTGATGGTATAGAAGTAGACCCGGCTCTTTGGGAACGCTTGAAGCTGCTAGCAACCAACATGCTGGTAGAAGCTTCTGATGACTCACGCGACGGCGCGGGCGCCGGCACAAACGACAACGATTGAGGACACCCCGATGAATCCATATCCGGTTAACACAAATCTGCCTGCCTCTAAATCTCCACTGGCTTGGGCAACCGTGGGCAATGACATTCTATTTACAGCGCAGATTCCTATTGATGCCGAGGGAAAAGTTGTAGACGGTGGTATCGAGCCACAAATCATCCAGACGCTGGCCAACCTGAAACACACACTGGAAAGCGCTGGGAGCCGGGTATCTGATCTCACCCAAGTTGTGATCTACGTGACAGACCGAGAGCATCTTGCCACCGTTAACCGGGTATACGCGGATTTCGTATCCGAACCCTTCCCCAACCGAGCCGCCATTATTGTGTCCGGGTTTGCCCGTGAAGAAATGCTGGTAGAAATTCTTGCCTATGCGATTGTGCCCTAAGTAATAAGGCTTGTTTGGATCAACGTTTTTGACTTTAGCGGATGATAACAGCACATAAGCTTGCTATCTTTGACCGGTATCGTATTTGATTTGTCCCCTGAGGCTTTCCGGCTTCGGGGGGGGACTCTATCTGCAAGGATTCGGCGTTATATGTCCAGCAAGGCTAAACAATCCCAGAAGCTTCTTCTGTTCCGCTTGTCGGGCACTCGGCTGTTCGGGATTGGCACGCTAAAAATCCGCGAAATATTAACATTCAGACCCCTTGCCAAGCTGCCCCACAGTCACAGCGCTGTTGCGGGAACCATCAGTTTTCGCGGCTCCGCCGTGCCGGTGATTGATATGGCTGCGGCCGTTGGCTACCCGGCTTTAACACCGGAGGAGCTGAAAACATCCTCCATTATGATCACAGATGTCCAACGCCAGGAAATCGGCTTTGTGGTGCGTGGCGTGCAGAAAATCATCGAAACAGATTGGAAGAAAGTACAAGCACCACCCAAGGCGCTGGGAGACAAAGCCTTTATAACCGGCCTATTGGATGTGGAAGGCGACACCGTTCAGCTTATGGATGTCGAGCTGTTACTGGCGAATGTCTACCCAGATTCACTGGATTCGGGCGAGGTTGCACTCACCGACGCGCAAAGCGAAACCCTCAAAGCCCTCAATATTTTGCTAGTGGACGACTCTCGGGTTGCTCGAAAGCAATTATGTGATGTGCTGGATGCCAAGGATATCCCCTACCAAGTCACCGCCAGCGGTGACGATGCGTTGCAGGTTTTGCTGAACGACAACAAGCTCGGGCGGCCGGTTGACCTTTTGGTAAGCGATATTGAAATGCCGGGATTGGATGGCTACGAGCTGGCATTCGATGTGCGTGACAGCGCCGTACTAAGGCAGCCTTACATCATTCTGCACACTTCTCTAAACAGTGAGATGAGTCTGAGTTACGCCAATCAGGTAGGCGCCAACGAGGCGCTTACCAAGTTCGATGCCGATGAATTGCTGCATGCCATGCTCAGGGGCGCTTCGCCAGCGTGAAGACTGGCTTGTTACGCGTTCGCGTACCAAGCCGAGGTCGTCTACCACGCTGGTTTATTCGGCCGGAGGCGGCTCCGCCTGCAACCCGGTCGCAGGTAAGCGGTCTGCCCCCCAACTCCGATACACCCGTTCCATCACCCGCTGCAGCTCTTCTTCACCTACTTCTGCAGGTTCGCCTCGCTCGAGCGGGTCAAAATGGAAGATATACAGGCGAGATGTAAACTGCTCGAATGGGAGAGAAGCCTCACCAAATCTTTCGCCGCAGCCTTCTGTGCTCACGTGAACATCGTCACCCCAGCTCTGACCACTGTCGTTGTTGGGGTTGTAGAAATACACGCGCATCTCACCCTCAGGGTCCAAAGCCGCCCTAAGCATGGTAATGGCGTGCCAGCCGATAAACCGTGCGGCTCTATCGGTTACTGCAACGCCTGCAGGCTGAGGGTGTATGAGAGGCTGATTACCGTTGTAATAAGGATGATAGCTGGCATAGAAATGCCGAATAAAGCCTTCGAGGTCGCTCAAATTACCCGTTGCCACATCGACGTTAATGGCAAACCCTCGGCCTGCAGACCAACCGTGGAATTCAGGGTTCACCCACCTGTGCGGATCGCCTTCGCGGCCAATACACATACGACCCATTTCAGCGTAGATACGGTCGAGATGCGGCACCACAACCAGCGAGACGGGGTCGAGGTCAAAGGTAACTTCTGAAGCAACGCCGCCAAGACTGTGCGCCGAAGACACCGGCCGCCCTTCAAAATGCATGACGATTTCGTTATCTCGGGCCGCCCAAGCGACCATCTGCAATAGATAATCCGGATCGTTATAGGCCCACATCGACAGCGCACGGGCAGACTGGCAGGTTGGGTTGTTCCCCTGACCCACACCCAATGGCTGCCCCAGCATATTTAGCATACCCTGAATCAGCCAAGCGCCCGCCTGTGGCTGGTAGCCATAGGCAATTTGCAAACGCTCACGGGCTTCCGGGCACAGGTTCAGCCGAGCATGACGCCAGAGTGCTGGGGCCAACGGTGGCTGATACAGAATGCCCCGCTCAAGCAAGAGGGCAAGCCCGTAAATACCTTGGGCGGTTTCAGGAAACACGCCTTCGGTAATCAGCTCATGCACCAATTCCCGATAACAAAGCAGGCAATCGCGGCCGGTACTGGAAAGCCCTAACGCTTCGCTGAGCAGGTTATCCTGGCCTTCCAGAATGTAACGCACAAAACTTGCATGATAGGGAGATACCAGGCCGGTATCGTGCATGGAGCGAGCAAAGCCCGTGGCTTCATTTTGCAGTGTTTGGGAATCCATGGTTTCCAAACGCTGCTGGTAAACCACAGTACCCGGATCTTCGCTACAGCCTCGCGTTGGGCCATACAGGCTGGAGATCAGTCGATCCGCGCCGCGCCCTGCGCTGCCCAGATCTGCACCTGGCTCAGCTCTGCAGATCGCAATTTGCGTAATCATTCTGCGCACATCGGCGACCTGAATCGGCCGCTGCTGCAGGATTCGCCAGATTTCCTCAATCAGGCTGTCGATCACGTGTTCATAACCAATATGGTGAGCGACATGCTGCACAACATGTTGGCTTATGAGCGCCAGCTTGCCCTGCTCACGCTCGGCTTCGCCTGTCATGCCAAAAAGCAGGCCCAGGTTTATCGCAAGTACCTGAGTGAGGTAATGGCGAGCCTGCTCACCCGAGACAGTGGGGTGCAAATAGATTCCCCGGGCAACGGCGAGCAAGCGCAATTCGCTAACCCCCTCAACAACCACCGTATCTGCGTTCTGACTTTGTAACGCATGAGTAGTTAAAGAGGGCAACAGGATGGCGGGCTCGGCCCAGTCGGTGCCATCGAAAAGACCAGCAGTTTCCAAGCGCTCGGCACGCGCCTCAATCACAGCGCAACCTGCCGGCTGCATCAATATTCTGCGAATGAGATCAAACACACGTGGAAGTTTGCCGACCTTTGCAAAAGATCGGCTCTCCTCTAAGGCCAGCACTGCGTCATCCAGCCTCAGTGCCAGTTTTTCCAGGTTTACAGCTGGTACTGCATTGCCCGATTGGTGATCGTTCAAACGATGTTCCTCAGGGCCTGCATCAAACCCAATTGATGTAATGCAT
>JBQCZX010000019.1:0-35926 GCA_052089485.1 Marinobacter sp.
CGGTTTTGTCGAGAATGACTAAATCCAGCTTGCCGGCGGTTTGCAGGGCGTCACCTTGGCGAATCAAGGCACCGTATTCCGCCGCTTTGCCAACACCCACCATGACTGACATAGGTGTGGCCAAGCCCAGTGCACAGGGGCAGGCGATGATCAGCACCGTGGTGGCGGCCACCATCATGTGCACAATTGCAGGCTCTGGCCCCACGTTGTACCAAACTAATGCCGCGGCGACGGCAATCAGCATAACGCTGGGTACGAACACCGATGATATTTTGTCTGCCAGCCGGCCAATGGCCGGTTTTGAGCCCTGGGCTTTTTTCACCAAGCGGATAATCTGGGCCAGTGCGGTTTCACTGCCCACCCGAGTTGCCTCGTAGACAATCCCGCCGTGGGTGTTCAATGTCCCGGCTGAAACCTCATCACCCACCGCTTTGCTCGCGGGCATAGGCTCACCGGTGAGCATGCTTTCGTCGATGCGGGTGCTGCCCTCGACGATCTGGCCGTCTACCGGCAGTTTTTCACCAGGGCGAACGCGAATGTGATCGCCCTTGTGTACATCCTCCACCGGAATGTCCTGCTCTTGCCCATCACGGATAACCCGGGCGGTTTTCGCCCGCAGATCCAGCAACCGGCGCACCGCCTCAGAGGTTTTGCCTTTCGCCCGAAGTTCCAGTGCTTGACCAAGATTGATCAAACCGATGATCATCGCCGAGGCTTCAAAGTACACATGTCGTGCCATCTCCGGTAAGGCGCCGGGAAAACTCGAAACCGCCATGGAATACAGCCAGGCAGTACCTGTGCCCAGGGCAATCAGCGTGTCCATATTGGCGTTGTGATGGCGAAATGCCTTCCAAGCACCGACATAAAAATGGCCACCAGTGCCGGCCATAACTACCAGAGTCAGCAAGCCCAAACCAAGCCAGATGCCCTGGTTTGCCTCGCTCACCGTCATGGAGCCAAACCCCATGCCCCACACCATCAGGACAACGCCCAGGCCTAGGCTGATGGCCATTTTTACTAGCAAGATTTTGTACTGCTTTTTGTCCTCTTCTTGCTTCTGATCGTCTGCGGCATCCACATCTTCAATCACGCTGGCGCCGTAGCCGGAGCTTTCCACAGCCTGAATCAAAGCCTGTGGATCGGCCGCACCCGTTGCCGTGGCAGTGTTGTCCGCCAAGTTCATATGGGCATGGGTAACGCCGGACACCGACATCAACGCTTTCTCGATGGTATTCACGCAGGAGGCACAGGTGGCACCAGTCACCGCCAGGTGCGCCTGTTGGTCGCTTGTGGCCGAAGCTGCTGATTCTTTAGATGCACCTTCTGGGGCATCGTGCGGTTCACCCGTGGCTTTCGCGTCTGATTTTTCAGACCTGGAAGCGCAGCAACTAGTGGCGGGCTTTTCAGCTTCCGTCACCGGCTTTGCCGGATACCCAGTCTCCGTCACAATCCTGGCCGCTTCCGTGGCATCAATACCTTCCGGCAGCGCCACGGTTTGGTTCTCAATATTCACCTCTACCAGAGCGGCATCACCGGTGAGGGTCTCCAACGCATTGCGGATCTTCTTCGCACAACCTTGGCAGGTGGCGCCGGAAATACTCAGATTGGTCTGTAATACAGGTGCTTCGCTCATCGTCATTTACTCCTTAACCTGCTTACCGGGTTTGCCGTCGTCCCAGTGTTCAATCAACCGGCAGATGGTATGGCCATCCGGCGTGCCGTCTGGCATATCCTGCCAAGCGGCCAGCGCAGTCTTCATGCGCCTACGCAACTGCTCCAACTCGTGAATCTCCTTCTCGACCACGGCCAACCGTTGCTGAAACACATCCCGCACCATAGGGCAGGGCGAGTGGTGGTCATCCGCCTGATCCAGAATCTGCCGAACCTCCGGCAACGAAAACCCCAATTGACGGGCCTTACGGGCAAATCGCAGCCGCCGAAGATCCTCAGAGTCATATTGCTGATAGTTGTTATCCGGATTCCGAGAGGGTTTAAGCAGCCCCTCCCGGGTGTAGAAACGAACCGTGTCCGGACTCACCCCAGCAGACGTAGCAATTTCCTTAACTTTCATCGTCAGAAGCTCTCGCCAAACTTTGATCAGCGGCGGTGTGGGAAGCTTGTCCGAAAATGCTCGAAGCCATGGATGGCGCAGAGCAAGCGTACAGGGACGTATTTACAGCGGTTTTCGGACAAGCTTCCCACGCCGACGCGGGCACCACCGAAGCCTAATAGTAGCCGGCAGTATAGAAACTAAGGATAGCCTAAAACCTATGACCAACTCACAGGTCAAAGGTTTTCAGGAAGGGGCGCTTTTCGCCCGAAGGAAGGTATTGCAGTGATTGCATTGATCCGGCGCCATTAACTTAGCCTGCCAGCCAATTTTCTGGCCGCAAGCCGGGCATGCCAGGCGCAGTTGCAGAACAATGATCGGCGTAATAAGCGCTACGAGAAGAATGCCCAACGGCCCCCAGTCGTCACCGCTGGACAACCCAAGCTGGCTACTGAAAACCAGAATAATAATCAGAGCCAAAAAAGCGAAAATAAAATAGTTCCGGTTCCAGCGCTCCCATCGGCGAAGCTTGCTGTCTTGTTCCGACGTTAGGTAACCCGTGGCCATAAAGTCTCACCTGAAAAACACATTCTTAATGTTGGGGCTATCGACTGGCGATTACAAATCCGACTCAGCCATTGGAGCCTCCTCGAAAGCGCCGCTGGCCAGCGCTTTTTCCAGTTCTGCAGCTGGAACAGGGCGGCTTATTAGAAAACCCTGAGCAAGGTTACAGTGTTGGCTCTTGAGGAAGTCTAGCTGTGCTTTCGTCTCCACGCCCTCTGCAACCACCCGCAAACCAAGGTTGTGGGCAAGATGGATCACCGCCCGGGTGATCACAGCATCATCATGACGCTCAGTCACCTCGGTAATAAACGAACGGTCGATTTTCAGAAAATCCACCGGGAAGTCTCTCAGATACGACAAAGAAGAATAGCCGACACCGAAATCATCAATGGCCAGATGCACTCCAAGGTCATGCAAGCGCGACAGCTGGTTCAGGTTATGTTCGATGTTCTGAATGAGAATTTCCTCAGTCAGCTCCACTTCAAGCTGATCAGCCGTGATGCCTTCTGCATCCAAAACCTCGCGTATACGTTCAACCAGGTTATCGTCGTCCAACTCACGCCCGGATAGGTTCACGGCCACCCGGAGGTTTTCGAAGCGTGTTCCCTTCCACGCGGCCAATTGCCGGCAGGCGGTCATGACTACCCAGTGCCCAATTTCGGCTATCCGGCCACTATCTTCCGCCAATGGAATGAACTCACCTGGCGCTAACAGGCCCCGGCGGGGGTGCTGCCAGCGTATAAGCGCTTCAACGCTGGTGATTTTGCCGCTGTTTAGATTCAGTTGTGGCTGGTAGTGAAGCACAAACTCATTGTTGGCCAAAGCGTGGCTGAGATCCTTCTCCAGCTCCAACCGCATGACTTCCCGTTCCTGCATACCCTCTGTATAAAACTGATAAGTATTGCGGCCCTGCTCTTTGGCCCGGTACAGGGCAATATCAGCGTTGCGCATCAGCGTATCGGCATCCAGACCGCTCTGGTGATACACAGCAACGCCCAAGGTTGCGGTCACACTGAGAGATTCGTCCTGAACCAAAAATGGCGCGTCAAAACACTGTTTGATCAGGCCCAGCAGATAAATAACATCGTCTATATTCTCCACATGCTGCTCGTAGATCATGAATTCGTCGCCGCCGGAATAGGCTACGGTAATACACTCATCACTGAGCTGATCTAAGCGACTGGCAACCTGAGCCAGCAGATCATCGCCAGACTGATGGCCAAGAGAGTCATTCAGCATCTGGAACCGATCCAGATCAAGCATCACCAGAGCTACTTGCCGCATCTGGCGATCTGCGGTGTTTAGCGCATGGGTCAGATCTTCTATAAAGAAGCGTCGATTCGCCAGGCCGGTGAGAACGTCCGTGGATTCGAGCCGCACGAGATCTTGCTGAATAGTTTCACGTTGCGCAATTTCTCCATTCAGTTTCTGACGGGTTATGAGCAGATCCTGATTGCGTTTAATGATGAGTTGCAGCAGAAGGGTCGTGAGGCTGGTCAACAGACCCATGAACATAAGGGTAATGAACGTCCAACGCGGCCAGGGGCTGCGCTGTTTATTGACCCATGCGGATGACGGCTGGATAGTCATTTGCCAGTCCAGGGTCGGAAGGCTTATAGGCACTGTGTAAGACATGGAATCGCTGGCGGTTTCAAAATCGCTCAGCGTATACTTTAGATTGCCTTTGCTGTGGATCTCAATCTGGAACGTCGTTGGTTTGTGGGCGGCCATAAGCTGGCCAACCAACGTATCCATTCTGAGTACCCCCGAAACGAAACCAGTGTTGTCGGCGCCGGTGCCCACGGGAGCGTAGACAACAATGCCTTTGCCTCCTTGGCGTAAATCCATGACATCAGAAATGTCGTAGTTTCCTGATTGCCTGGCCGCCTCCAAAGCCCTCCGCCGTTGTTTATCAAATGCTGCGCTGTAGCCAAGCAAATTCTCGTTGTTGGCAAATGGCTCCAGCCACCTGATAATAAAGTTGGTGTCGATCCATTCGATGGCCTGGTAAATGCGGAAATCTTCAAGATAGTTGCGGGTGTCCTCGCGCCATTCCCGTTCCGGCGTTTTCGGGGCCGCTGCTAACCGGTTGGCCATTCGCTGAACGGCGTCGGCATGCACCGCAAGCTCCCATTCCAGGGAGTGAGCCATACTCTTGGCTTGGCTTTCCAGGTTGGACTGTATCTGCCCTGTGTATTGCTGAACCAGGCCGTAACGAAGCCCGGCTGCCATGGCGAGAAAAACAAGAAAGACCACCACCGGAAAGACAGGATGTAGCAACCGCTCTATTAAGGGCCTGAATTTTTGTGGTAATTGTGCCAAAAAATACTCCGGTTACCGGTAGGCCAATATGTCAGTATAACGGCTGAGGACTGACAATATTAAATCAATCTTTCCAGAGCGCACGCGTTGTAGCCGCTTGGCTCACACTCCAGAGCCAATTCGGGGAATGCCCTGGCGTGGAATTTCCTGCTTTGGGCAGCGATCCATCACAACGGTCAGCCCCGCTGCTTCGGCTCGGGCCGCACCCGTTTCGTTGATCACGCCAATCTGCATCCATATCACCGGAACCTTCAGCTCGATGGCCTGATCAATCACCGCATCCGTGCGTTCCGGTGCAAGGAACAGCTCCACCATATCGACCGGCTCTGGTATGGATGTAATATCGGCGTACACCGTCTCACCCAGAACTTGCTCGCCAGCCAGGCGCGGATTGACCGGAATGATTTTGAATCCATGGCGCTGCAAAAACTCCATCACCTCGTGGGAAGGCCGGTTGGTTTTTTCGCTGGCGCCTACAAGGGCAATGGTGCGAACGGTGGTGAGGATGTCGCGAATACAATTTGGATCTTGAGTCGGCATAGTATCGTTACGGCTCCTTAGGGGTGGTCTGATCGACTGCATCTGGCCACAATGTCACCCATGATGGCGCGGGCAGGGCCATGCTTGAAGAAGTTACTGCGCCCTAAGGTCAGGCGCGGTTGCTTACCAGTTGCAGAAATTCAGTCCGTGTTGCTTGGGATTTACGGAACTGCCCTAGCATCATGGAAGTTTTCATTTTTGAGTTCTGTTTCTGCACACCGCGCATCATCATGCACATGTGCTGGGCTTCGATAACCACTGCAACGCCCTTGGCGTTGGTAACGCTCTCTACCGCTTCGGCGATCTGGCGTGTCAGGTTTTCCTGAATCTGCAGCCGGCGGGCGTACATATCCACAATGCGCGCAAATTTCGATAAGCCCAGAACGTGGCCTTGGGGCAGGTAGGCGATGTGACATTTGCCGATAAACGGCAGCATGTGATGCTCGCACATGCTGTACAGCTCGATATCTTGCACCACGACCATCTCGTCCATTGCGGATTCAAACACCGCGTTGTTTACGAGATCACCAAGATCCTGTTGGTAGCCCTTGGTGAGGAACTGCATGGCTTTGGCAGCACGCTTGGGGGTGTCTTGCAGACCTTCGCGGCTGGGGTCTTCGCCCAGGCCGTCGATGATGGCGCGGTAGTGGCCCGTCAGGTCGTCAAGGATTTTGGTCATAGTCTTGTCCGGTCTCTTTATTGGTGCAGGGTAATGGTAAGAAGTAGTGATAAGGAGCAATGGTGTTGAGCGAGGGCTAAAGCTTAAGTGAATTCGCCCTGTATCTCTACGGTTTACGGTGAGGCTCTTTGAATACACCGGTTCTGGTTTGCAGTTTATGGCACGCATTTGGCCGACTCTGGCGGCAGAGCCGGGTTTATTCTACAGTCTCAGGTCGTGACGGAGCTATCGGGAATAACGCATGGAACAGCAGATACCTGGTATCAGGGAGGGAGCAGCGATCAGCCGTGGGGTGTCTATGCTGGAAGAGTGGCAACAGGGCGGTAAATGGTTCACTTACGAGGGCCACGCGATATTCAGCCGCATGGCTGGTAGAGGGGAGCCGTTGGTACTGATGCACGGGTTTCCGACCGCCAGTTGGGACTGGAGTCGGATTTGGCCCATGCTGGTTCAGGGTCATAATGTGGTGGCTTTGGATATGTTGGGGTTTGGCTTTTCCGACAAGCCCCGAGAGCATGCATACAGTGTTGAAGATCAAGCAGACCTGGTGCAGGGAATGCTTGAAGGCCTTGGGCTGAGATCCGTGCATATTTTTGCCCATGACTACGGTGCCAGTGTCGCCCAAGAGTTGTTGGCCCGGGAGCAGGAAGGGGTGCTGCCTTTTCAGATCGCCAGTATTTGTTTTCTGAACGGAGCACTGTTTCCAGAAGTGCATAACCCGTTGATGATTCAAAAACTTTTGCTTAGCCCGTTTGGCGGACTACTCAGCCGGGGCCTGACTCGGCGCAGTTTTGAACGCAATTTTCTAAAGTTGTTTGGCAGCAAAAACATCCCAAGCCAACGGGACATGGACGATTTCTGGTACCTGCTTACTTATAATAACGGCCGCGGCATCTTGCACCATCTGATTCAATTTATGGAAGAGCGTCGGTGCCATCGCGCCCGCTGGGTGTCGGCGATGCAAAATGCCTGTCAACCCATGCGCCTGATTTCAGGTATCGCAGACCCTGTGTCTGGGGCCGCTATGGCTCAGCGCTATCACGAGATGATTCCGGACGCCGATGTCGTACAGCTGAGAAATGTTGGGCATTACCCGCATTTTGAGAGCCCTTGGGAGGTATTCGGCGCATATAGGGACTTCCACAAGCGCCGGGTTGGGTAGGTTTGGAGTCGGTTGACGAAAATGTCGTTAACATCCGTATGCTACCTGAACTGACTACCATTCATGCTGAATGCTGACGAGAAACCTGATATGACCGCCATCCACACCCGCGCCCCTGCACTTACCATTCGAGCGGGCCGTCGAACCATGCAAAGGTTGCAAGAAAAGCCGCTCACACCGGAAGACGTACACGTTATACCTGGTGCAGCTGGCGGCCCCAAAGCCCTTGGTCTCAGCGGCTTGGATAAAGCGATTTTTGGCGACTGGCTGCCCCAAGTTGAGCAAGAACGATCACTGATTGGCTCATCCGTTGGTAGTTGGCGGTTTGCTGCCATTGCATCGTCGGATAACCCTCGGGCGCAACTTACGCGGCTGGCCGAGCTGTATACCTCCCAGCGCTTTTCAAAAGGCGTGAGTGCTGCTGAGGTGACTCGCCAGAGTGCTCTGTTCCTCGAAGAGCTGATCGGAGGCCGGGAAGACTATATCCTTGAGCACCCATGGTATCGGCTGAACGTGGTGGTGGTTCGCAGCTTGGGCATGCTCGCGCCCGATTCCAGAGCTCGCCTTGGTTTTGGGCTGATGAGTGCAATAAGCGCCAATCTGGTAGGCCGGCAGCATCTGAGCCGATTTATGGAGCGAGGCATTCTTCACGACGCCAGGTTGAAAGCGCCCCTGCCATCGTCAGCTGATTTCCCTCGACATGAAACTCCGTTGAATCGTGAAAACCTGATGCCGGCGTTACTGGCATCGGCATCTATTCCGTTAGTGATGTCTGGTGTCCGAAACATTCCGGGCGCTCCGGAAGGTATATACCGGGATGGGGGGCTTCTGGACTATCACCTTGATCTGCCTTATGAGCAGCCGGGCGTGGTTTTATACCCACATTTTACGGATCGCATAGTACCCGGCTGGTTTGACAAGTCTTTGCCCTGGCGGCGCGGCGATGCCACCCGTCTGCAGGATGTATTACTAGTGGCACCCTCTCAGGACTATCTGGAGCGCCTGCCAGACCGCAAACTCCCGGATCGGAAGGACTTTGAAACCTACGCCGGAGACGACCGCGGCCGGGAGCGCTCATGGCGAAATGCCATTGCTGAGAGCGAGCGTCTGGGCGACGAGTTTATGGAACTCTTGGCAACCGGTCGCCTGGTGGATGCTCTCCAGCCCTTATAGCGACCGGGCTGAGAGCCGGCCAACGCCGCCATAGACAGCCAGAAAGGTAGCAAAGGCCGTCACCACAACTGAGGGGCCGGCAGGCGTGTCCAAGTGCCACGACATGCTTAGGCCTCCCGCTACCGCAATAAACCCAAACACCACCGCCAGCGCTGCCATCTGCTCCGGAGTGCTGGCCAATCTGCGTGCTGTGGCCGCAGGGATTATCAGTAATGCGGTAATCAGCAGAACACCCACCATTTTCATGGCGACCGCAATCACCAGCGCAAACATCAGCATCAGCAGCAGACGTAGGCGCTCAACTGGCACCCCTTCTACACGGGCCAACTCTTCGTGGATAGTGCTCATCAGCAACCCGCGCCAAAGCACGGTTAACAGCGTCAGAATCACAATGGCGCCGCCATAGATCCACAGCAAATCATTGCGGTTCATCGCGAGCAGGTCACCGAACAGCAAGCCGGTCAGGTCGATGCGGACGTCTGGCATGAAGCTGAGCGCGACCAGGCCAATGGCCAGGGCACTGTGGGCAAGAATACCCAGCAGGGTGTCGGTGGCGAGGGTTTTGTTGCGGGAAAACAACAGCAGAGCCACAGCCAGAACAACGCTGGTAATCATAACCCCGAGATTCAATGGAACGCTGATCAAAAAGCTGAGCGCTATGCCAAGAAGTGCCGAGTGAGCCAGAGTGTCGCCGAAATACGCCATTCTCCGCCACACCACAAAGCAGCCCAATGGCCCTGCGATCAGAGCCACGCCCAAGCCACCAATGAGGGCGCGCCAGAAGAAGTCGTTCAGTACGGCATCAATGATGGTCATGATGACATTCCTCATGACCGGTGGCTGCGCCTGAATGCTCAGATCCGACCACGTTGCCATGCAGGTCATGGCTGTGGTTGTGATGGTGGTGATACACCGCTAAGGATTCGGCCACCGGCCGGCCGAAGGTCTCAATAAACGCGGGGTCGTGGGAGATATCTGCGGGAGACCCGCTGCAGCATATATGCTGGTTGAGGCAGATAACCTTGTCGGTGGCGGCCATCACCAGGTGCAAATCGTGGGAAATCATGATGACGCCGCAGTTCAGTTCATCGCGCAACTGGCGGATAAGGTCGTAAAGCGCGGCCTGGCCGTTAATATCGACACCCTGAGCGGGTTCATCGAGCACCAACAGATCCGGTTTCCGCGCGAGTGCTCTGGCGAGCAGAAGGCGTTGCTGCTCGCCTCCGGAAAGATGGTGTACTGAGGCGTTGAGCAGGTGGCCAACACCGGTTCTTGCCAGCGCAGACGTGCACTGGGCCAGCGGTCGGCCACTGAGTAGCATGAAGCGTTTAACGCTCAACGGCAGCGTTGATTCAAGGCTTAGATGCTGGGGTACATACCCGATAACCAGGTTCTTTGCGCGTGTCACGCGACCACTGGTTGCAGCTTGTATGCCCAGAACGGATTTGATCAACGTGGTTTTACCCGCACCGTTAGGCCCGATGATGGTGATGATATCGCCCCGGTGCAGTGACAGGTTTACCCGATCAACAACCGGGCGATCTTCAAATCGGACGGTAAGGTTCTCAATGACGACCAGCGCATCATTCATGGTGCGCTTCCGCGTGACAGCCGGGGCAAAGGCCGGCCACCTCTAGTGTGATGGCTTCGGTACGGAATGCTTCGGCGCCGGCGGCATTTTGTATCGCTGTGGATACCGAGGTGTCGGTCAGCTCAAGAACATTGCCGCAAGCGCGGCAGATAAGAAACATACCCGTGTGGTGCTCACCGGCATGGGCGCAGCCAGTAAACGCGTTAAGCGACGCTATGCGGTGTACAAGCCCGTGCTGCTGCAGAAAGTCTAGCGCCCGGTATACCGTTGGCGGTGCGGCGTTGTGGCCCTCGGAGGTGAGTTCTGCGAGTACATCGTAGGCCCCGAGAGGCTTATGGGACTGCCAAATCAACTCCAGCACCCGTTCGCGAGTGGGTGTTAGGCGGGCATTTTTTTGCTGACAGATTGCTCTGGCGTCAGCCAAAGCCTGGCTGACGCAATCGTCGTGATTGTGGGGGCGGTACGGAAGCGCGCGGGCAGACATGGCCGGGATCCTGCATTTGCAAAAAAGTGCAACATTATAACATTTGCAAGGATCCCACTGCCATGGGGCAGGGCAATAACCTGAGTGTGGTGTTGGCCGTGTAATTTTAGGTTCTGCGCTTACCCCAGCGACGCAGTGGCGAGAGACTCCAGGTAGTCTAAGTTGGGAATCCAGGCAGCTTCGCCATCGACATCAACTTGCATCAGATCGGCAGGCCCGTTTTCACCATTCAGCTGTTTAAGGTGCTCTTCGGTAATCCGAACCTGGCTTGGAATGCCTTGGGTGACCAATGCCACGAATCGAAGCTTTTTGCTGTTGTCGCCGATGCAGTTGAGCACCACAATTCTGCCACGGTTATCACCGGGTATTGAGAGAGTGCCACCATTGGCAGCGTCATAGGAGATAACCGGCAAGTTCAGTCCACGCCACTCCAGGTGCCCGGCCAGCCAGTCTGGCGCTCCGGCGGCTGCGTCATTGCTGGCGTAGTCCACTACCTCTGCAATGGATACGTTGGGCAGTAAAAGCTGCCGCCCGCTTACGGGAACCATAACGCAGGAGAGGGTTTGGCTATTGTCATTCATTGCTTGTGTCCTCAGGCGGAATCCCGTTTCTGCCGACCTTTCAGAAGGCAGGAATTTTCGATGGTGTTGATCAGTTCCCGGGCTAGTTGCTCGGGTGTACCGCAAAAACTGGCACAGCCGGTGGCGGCTACGGAATCTGGCATGGAGCTATTGCCACAACTGGTGCTCTGCTGAACCCAGATCCGGCTACCATAGGCTTTGAGCAAAGGCGCTGCAATCACACCGTCGTTGCCCATGCCGGAAAACAGAATGGCGTGGCAGCGTGCGCCATAGTGATCCGCTGTATTTAGCAACACCTGGTCAATAGAGGGGCCATAAGGTCCGGGCCAGGGGGTGCCTTGTTCTGTAAGCGTGCCGGTACTGTCGAATTTCCATTCGTGTTCAACGGGCATCAGCACAACATCGCCGTTTTTTACCCGGTAATTTTCTTCCGCATGCTGCAGCTTGTAATGGGCATGGCGGCCAAGTACCCGGGTGAGCACCTCGGCAAAATTCTCATCAATATGTTGGGCGTAAATAAAGCCCACAGGCAAGCCTGGTGGCAAGCAGTCCAGAAACGCCTTTACGGCGGCCGGCCCCCCCAACGAAGCGCACAATATCCAGATATCCTCTGCGATAGAACCCGGTGCTGCGGGTGTCAGCCACTGGGGCAATTCAGACGATACCGGGCTTTCTGGCGCCTGCACTTCAAGTTCTTCAAGGCTGGCCTTGGAATCCAGCTGCTCAAGATCCCCCAGCTGTTGTTCCAGTTTGCCCAGCAGCCTTCGCTCCCAGCGGAAATATTCTGCACTGCCGGGTGTGGGAGCCTGATCTAGCCCAAAAAGAACCGGAGCCTCGGTGTTTTCCAGGAGATAATCGAACAAAGTAGGGTGATCCGCTTCGTCTTCCAGAGTGATAAGCCAGAGCCTGGCATCTGGAAACCCCGGGTAACCCTGCAGCCTTTGTGGGTCACCGGAGAAGCAGACCTCCAGGCCGAATTTGGCGGCTGCTGCCTGCAGGCGATGTCTCTGCAGGACAACATCCGACACAATTCCGACCTGAGCCCGACCGTTATGGCCGGTCATCACTGCTTACCGGTTAGCCGTTCAATGGTCTTCAGCAATTCGGTCTCCTGGAACGGTTTGCCAAGGTATTCGTTGACGCCAATCGCCAATGCCCGCTCACGATGTTTTTCGCCGGTTCGCGAGGTAATCATACAGATAGGCATCTCGCGCAGGTTGTCGTCGTGCCGCACGAAGCTGGCCACTTCAAAGCCGTCCATGCGCGGCATCTCGATATCCAGCAACATGATATCCGGCTGATGATCCTGCAGCTGGGCAACCGCATCAAGGCCATCTTTTGCAGTGATAACCTCCATGCCGTTGCGTTCCAGCAGGCGGGAGGTAACCTTTCGAACGGTCACCGAATCGTCCACCACCATCACCACGGTCGCTCGCTCTTCGTAGCGGGCAGATTCCCGTGCCTTTTCCAGATCGGCCAAGCGCTCACGCTCAGACAGAATGTCGGAACGGATCATCGCCGGCAGATCGAGAATCACTACTACGTTGCCGTCACCGAGAATGGTGGCACCAGATACGCCGCGCACGGTACTGAACTGCGGGCCAAGGGATTTAACCACGATTTCCCGGCTGCCCATCAGATTGTCCACTTGCAGAGCCATCGGCTGCTCCGCTCCGCGAACCAGAATCACCGGCAGCGGCAGGGCCTGGCCCTGAAGCTTGGGCTGGTGATCACTGTTCAGCAGGCTGCCGAGATACTGCAGGCGATATTCTTGGCCCGCGTATTCGTACATGGGTGCGTCTGGTTTGTAGTATTCCTCAAGCTCGTAGGTGCTGACTCGAACAATACCTTCAATGGTATTAAGCGGGATGGCGTAGAAATCTTCACCGGTGGAGACCATCAGGGCGCGGTTTACCGAAACGGTAAACGGCAACCTCACGGTAAATACAGTGCCCCGGCCAAGCTGCGATTCAATGTCCAGGCTACCGCCTAGCTGCTTGATCTCGCTGGCGACCACATCCATGCCCACACCACGGCCGGAAATCTGGGTGACCTGTTGTGCGGTGGAGAAGCCTGGCTGCAGGATAAACTGGAGAATTTCCCGTTCGGAAAGTTCTTCATCCTCCCGCAGCAGGCCTTGGCGAATGGCCTTTTCTCGGATAACCGCAGACGGAATGCCGGCACCGTCGTCGATCATGCGAAGAACCACGTCGCCGCCTTCGCGCGCCAGCGATAGAGTAACGTCACCCGCTTCTGCTTTGCCGTTTTTACGACGATCAGCCGGGCTTTCGATGCCGTGGTCGATGGCGTTACGCAGCATGTGCTCTAGCGGCGCAATCATGCGCTCCAGGATGTTGCGATCCATTTCGCCTTCGGCGTTACGTACGTCAAATTCAACTTTCTTACCCAGCTCACCGCTGATCTGGCGAACAATTCGGCGTAGGCGCGGCACCATGGAGAGAAACGGAATCATCCGGGTCTTCATCAGACCTTCCTGGAGCTCCGTGTTGATGCGGGACTGTTGAACCAGCAGGGTTTCTGTATCCCGAACCCGGTCAGAGAGTGTCTCGCGGAGGTCTGCAAGATCTGACGATGATTCCGTCAGAGCCCGCGACAGCTGCTGAATAGACGAGTACCGATCCATTTCCAGTGGGTCAAAGTCTTCACCGTAATCTGGGCCATGCTCTTTTTCCGCACTGAACAGAATCTGAGTTTCGGTTTCTATATCCATCCGCCGCAGCTGTTCCCGCAAGCGCTCGATGGTTGCAGCCATTTCATCCAAGGTATGGCCGAAGTCGCTGCTTTGCTGCTCCAACCGGCCACGGGTGATACTGGTTTCACCGGCCAGGTTAACCAGATCGTCCAGCAGAGGCGCGGATACCCTAATGGTTTCCTGAGCCGCCGCAACCTTGTTGCGGGCTTTTGCCGGAGCTTTTGTTCGGGCAGGCCTAGGCGCGGGCTGCTCAGTTGCTGCCACAGGTTGTGCCGGAGCTACCGATGCTGGCACAACCTCGTTTGTCGGCTCCACGGTCGTTGTGCCGGAATCGAAGCGTTCACGTATCTGTGCAACCAGAGCAATGATGCCGTCGTGATCTTCGGTAATGGCCTGCCACTGACTGTCGCTAGGCGCATTGCCACCCAAGTCGATCAAGCGGGTTTCAAATGTGTGCGCTTTATCGCCCAGCACAGTGAGCTGGGATAAGCGGGCGCCGCCTTTCAGCGTATGCAGTGCACGCTGAGCTTCTTGGTTGAAATGGCTGTTGCTCGAATCTTTGCGCCAGTCGTCAAGGAGTTGTTCCAGCTGATCCATGATTTCGCTGGCTTCTTCCAGGAATATTTCCAGAATCTCCGGATCTGCGGCTTCTTGATCGGTAACTGTTGCTACGTCTGCAGACATTTCCTGACGGTCGGTACTGGGATGCTCAGCACTGCTGAACGCCGCGAGAAGCTCTGGATCGGCAACCAGCTCGTTACCTTGCGCCAGCTCGTCGAGCATGGACTTCAGATCGCCAAGACCGCGACCACTGAGCGTGAGCAAAAGCCTCTGGTTACCTGGGTTGGATATCAGTACATCCAGTGCGCCCGACCAGGCCTCAGCCAGCTCTGCAATGGGGTCCACATCGGACAGTCGTGCGCCACCTTTGAGGGTATGCAGTTCTTGTTGCAACTGTGCAACGCTGTCCATCGCCTGGGGGGCTTCGTGCCACTGGTCGAGGCACTCGCTGATGGCGTCGTGAATCTCATGGCCTTCATCCAGGAAGATGCTGGTGAGCTCGTCGTCGTTGGACTCTGCCTGGGCGATTTCCGGAAGCGGCGCGAGAGGCTCGCTTTGTTCAGGCTCGGCGACCGCCGGTGCAGATTCGCCACGGAGAATGGCCTCAACCTGATCCACCAGATCGATTGCCGGTGGGCAGGGCTTCTGGATCGCAACTTGTTCAACCATCT
This sequence comes from Marinobacter sp., assembly GCA_052089485.1. Lineage (GTDB taxonomy): Bacteria > Pseudomonadota > Gammaproteobacteria > Pseudomonadales > Oleiphilaceae > Marinobacter. The sequence continues at coordinate 15,092 of JBQCZX010000019.1, forward strand.
GTGCCAGCCGGTCGTGACAGGCAAGCAGCAGATCGTTCATTGCACCGCTGGCTTCAAGCTGGCCTTCTGCCACTTTCTCGAACAAATCTTCCAATACGTGGGTCAGGTCGCCAATAGACTCGACCCCCGCCATACGCGCACCACCCTTAAGGGTGTGAACGTCGCGCTGCAGTTCTGCGGCGACCGCGCGGTTAGACGGATCCTCACTCCAGGTGTGCAGCGCACTGCCTGTTGAGTTGATCAGGTCGTAGGCTTCCTCAAGGAAGATGCCAATGAGTTCCGGATCCAGGTGCGAGAGGTAGGTGATGTGCTCGTCTTCCCCTTCGTCGGTCTCTGCCGCTTCCTCAGCCTTCGCCACAGGTGCCGTCACATCTGTGATCGCCCGCGAGCTGGTGGTGTTGTCCATGTAGGCACAGATTTCGCTGATCAGATCCGGTGCCGGGCGTGGAGGCTCCTTCGCGTCCATGTTGTCGACCATACCGGCAAGGCGGTCATGGCAGCGGAATAGAAGGTCCGACAGCTCTTCGTTAACAGATAGCTGCTGTTCGGTCAGCCCCTCGAACAGATTTTCGAGCTCATGGGCCAGGTCGCCCACCGCCGGGATATCGGAGAGGCGCGCACCGCCTTTCAGGGTATGCAGGTCCCGTTGAAGCAGGCGCAGGAGATCGAGATTTCCGGTGTCTTCGCTCCAGCGCTGCAGGGCCTCGGCCGTGCTGTCGATGAGATCGCGAGCTTCTTCGAGGAAAATTTCCGCAAGCTCGTCATCCATCTCGCTGTCGACGGTTTCAGTATCAGAGCCAGTATGGGCTTCTTCTACTGTGGGCACCGCTAGCTCATCCATGTCGAAGCTGAGGTCAATTTCTTCCAGGTCTTCGGTAAACTCTTTATCGAAGGCGCTTGTGGCCTCGGATTCTGGCCCGGAAATAGACTGGGTGAGTGCTTCGAGTTCGGAAACCAGCTCATCGCCGGATTCTGTCGCCAGCCCCGCAGCCACCTGATCCATCATGTTGATCAGATGCTCATGGGCGTTGTCCATGGTTGCGAAGAACTGCTCGTTCGGTGCGTCGTCCCGCGAGAAGGCAGCAGCGTAGACTTCTTGTAAAGCGCCTGACAATGCGGCTACGTCAGGCAGCCCGGCGTCGGAAGCGGCATCGGTAAGCTGAGTGAGTTCCAAGGTCAGGCGATGGACGGGCCCCGGCTCTTGTGGATTGTTGGCCCACTGAACAAGGATAAGATCAGCATCCAGAACTATGTCCAGGCCTTCATTCAGAAATAGCTGTAGCAGTTGGGAGGGTGCTGGCTGCTCGCCGTCACGGTTTGTGTCTTCGTTAAAGGTACGGAGCCTGTCGTTGGAAATACGTTCCAGTTTTTCCAGAAACGCTTCGGTGCCGGGTAGCGACGTTTGCGGCTCCTGGCGGATCTGTGCCAGCCCTTGGGTCAGGAAGTCGCAAGCCGTTTCAATCAACGACAGCACATCTGGGTCAGCGCGCAGATTCTGAGCGCGAGATTCCTTGATGAAGCGCTCCAACGGGGCGATAACGGCTGCAATCGGGGCGATTCCCGCTGTGTGGGCACTGCCTTTAAGTGTATGCAGAGCTCGGGACAGGTTGTCGGTATAGGAAACGCTGACTTTGTCGCCAGCAGACGCCAAAAACGCTCGAAGCGTCTGCAAATGGGTCTCGGTTTCGCTCTCGAAAATATCCAGCAGCACAAGGTCAACACTACCCTCGTCCCCATCGTATTCTGTTTCAGGCAATTCTATTGCACCAACGCCGGAAACATCGCCAGTTTTGGCGGCCGGCATTGTGCTTGCGTCAGGGATTTCACCATTGGCCAGAGCGGTCGCTCGGGCTTCGATGCTGGAGGGATCCACCGAAGGCTGCAGATGATTTTCAAAGTCGTTTACCAGAGCCGGCAGAACACTGGTTGCGTCATCCAGCAAGCCGGCAATGTCGTCATTCATGAAAACGCTGCCGTCGATGACACGGTTCAGCATGTTCTCGATGGACCAAGCCAGTTCACCCACAATCAACGCACCGACCATGCGGCCGCTGCCTTTCAGGGTATGGAATGCACGGCGTACTTCAGAAAGAGCGCTGCGATCGTCGCGCTGTCGCAGCAGCATGGGCAGGTATTCCCGGATAGTATCCAGAACCTCACCGGCTTCCTCGACAAAAATTTCGAGGATTTCATCGTCAATCAAATCGTCCTGCTGGTCGCTGGAGGCGGTCAGTTCTGGCGCTGAAATATCATCATCGGCAAGCTCGTCCGAGTCGTTTACCGACACTTCCGGAGCAGCGATTTGCTCGCTGTCGCTGCGGCGGGTGGTAGCCATTGCTTCGGCACGCTCGATCAACTCGGCTACGTCGCCTGTCGATTGGCCATCACGGAATTCGTGGATTAGCGACGGAATGCGGGTGTTAACGTCATCAATCAACGAGAACAGTTCGTCGTTTGGCTTGATGCTCTGATCAATCACTCCGTTGAGCAGGTTTTCAACAGACCAGGCCAGTTCGCCAAGGCTGGTGGCGCCAACCAGGCGGCCACTGCCTTTCAGGGTGTGGAACGCACGGCGAACTTCGGTCAGCGCGGGTCGGTCATCGTGACTCTGGCGCAGGCGCGGGTAAAACTCGTGGATGGTCTGCAGAACTTCTTCGGCTTCTTCTACAAAGATGCCAAGAATTTCGTCATCTAGCAGCTCTTCATCTGATTCTTTGGCTTCGGGCGGTTGTTCTGGGGCGCTGGTAGCCGGTGCCGGCTCCTCTGCGGCCATCGGTGCTATAACCGGCACGTCATCGTCTGCAGGTTCTGTGCCCCAAGTGGGCTCTTCGCCTACGGGGAAACCAAGGCTGGCGAGACTTTGTTCGGCAATTCGTAGAATGTCTTCGTTGTCGCTGATGCCTTCAGCCAGGCGCTCCAGATAGTATTCAATACTGGTAATCGCGTCGGCGAGGGTATCTAGCTGTACCCAATCGGGTACGTGCTTGTCGCTGAGTAGAACATCTGAAATGTAGCGCTCTGCTGAGGCCAGCATACTGGCCACTCGATCCAGTGGCACCAGGCTTAGGCCGCCACGGATGCTGTGGAGTAAGCCCGGGACATGCTCTACTTCACGGGTATCCCACTGGGACGCAATGAAGTTGATAATCGCTGACTTTACCTGCTCCAGCGTGTTTCGAGACTCTCGCAAGAGGGCACTGCTGGCTTCTCCGAGCTCGCGGGAGCCTTGGTTAACAGGCAGGCTGTCTTCGCTGTGTTCGGAGCGTTCTGTTGATCGGTCGCTGTCCAGACCGGCAAGGCTGGCTTCTACGTAAAGCAGAGCACCGGCTATGTCCATCAAGGTGCCGTCGTCGACCAGTTCGCTCTGTGCACTGAGCTTTTCAACCAGTTCAATCTGTTCTGTAATGACCTTGCGGGGAATTCCCAAGCCCAGTACGGCAAGTGTGTTGCCAACTTGCACCATGCCGGGGAGAAGATCTTCAAGTTCACTGTTCTGGCGCAATTCTGAGCGCACAAACAGATCTAGCTGGTCTTTCAGCTTGGCAAGTTCTTCATTGAGCGCACTCACAACGGAGTGAATAGCCTCACGGCCTGGTCCAGAGACCCGGGTTCTGGCGGCATCCACATCGTCTTCAGAGGGTAGGGCCTCCTCGAGCTGATACCGGCTGCGTAGTTCCCGAACTCGTTCGGAATCCAGGTCCCGAGCTAGAGCAACATAGTAGAGCAGATGCTTCAGCAGTGTATCGGGCGCTGGCTGCGCGAGAATATTCGCCTGCTCGTCGGTAAGACGGCGGATTTCGCTGTCGAGTTCCCGAAGCAGGGATTTTACCGCTGCGTTGACCGGGTTGGCCTTGGCCTGGAGTGTTTCCACGAACGCAGCTGCGGCTTTCCAAAGCTCTCCACGGGGGGTTTTCTGGCAAAGGCGAGCCAGCCGGTGAATCACTTTTTGCAGGTAAACGAACTGAGCGTCGAGGTCTTCTTCGCGAATGATGCCGGCAAGGGCAAACTGGTACATCTGGCGAAGCTTTCGAATATGACCGAGTACTTTGGGGTCCTGCAGGCGCTGGGACACGTTGCCTGCAACCTGCATGCGGGACGGGCCCAGATCAGGTTTGAACAAGGAGGTGTCTGAAAGCAGGGAATCGCCCCGTGCGGCCCTTAGATCGTTCAGCAGAGGCAGCAGTACCATGGGGAAATCGTCCTGGCTGCTGGCCAAGTGTTCCAGATACTGGGGAAGCTGCAAAATGGACTGCATCAGGACATTGACGGCTTCGTCCACGCTAACGACGCTGTCATTCAACACCGCCAGGGTGAGCTTTTCCATTTCTTCGGTCAGCAATGCCGCACCGTAAAGCTCAACCATCTGCAGGGTGCCATGCACCTGATGGAGATAATTCAGGCAGAAGCGCAGGCGTGCCGTGTCGTCACGATTGTCGACATACGCCTCCAGCGCATGCTGACTCTGAGTCAGCGTGTCCTGTATCTCGCCCCTAACCCAGTCGAGGGCGATGCTGTCATGGTGGTTGCCCATAACCTCTCCGGTTATTCTTCGTCAGCCTGGCGCTTTATCCACGCCAGTACGTGTTCCGAGGGTACTTTTTGCAAGCCGGGTGGCTGCCAATCGATCAGCTCTCCCTGGCCCAGAACCAGTAATCCCCCGGGCGCCAGCCGCTCTGCAAGTCGTCTGACAATGTCCCGTCTGCGCCAGCGACGGAAATAAATCAGCAAATTCTGGCAGAAGATAATGTTCATCCCGTGCATGGGGGCTTTATCCAGATCTAGCACATTCAGCCTGGTAAAGCAGACCCGTTCCCGGATGCTATCTATAATTTCTACGGTGTTCCGCGCGGCCGGGCGGAAGTACCGGGTTTTCATGTTTTCTTCCATGCCCATTAATTTTCGGGCACTGAACTGACCAATACGAGCTTTCTCGATGACGGGTGTACTGATGTCCGAGCCGGTCACGCCATACAACGGTTGCAGGGCCAGTTGGCTCATGCACTCGTTTAGCACCATGGCGAGAGTGTAAGGCTCCTCACCGGTGGAGCATCCGACGCTCCAGGCTTCAATAGGCCGCTTTCGGAACTGCTCTCTTGGCCGCGTGAGAACATAGTCGGCGACCAAGCGAAAGGCGTCAGGATCCCGAAAAAAACGGGTTTCCTGTACTGTTAGCCGGTCCACCAGTGTCGACCATTCCCGTATGGCATCCGGCCCCGAGACAATCGCTTCGTAGTAGGTCTGATAACTGCTGCAGCCTATTTCTCGCATCCGGATAGCCAGATTGGCCTCCAGAAACGAGCGGCGCTCTGCAGGCAGTGTCATGCCCGTACGGTGTTCCAGCAGTGCTTGCCACTGGTTGAACTGCGCCGCGTCCATGTCTGGAAGGCGGCGCAGAAACCAGGTGCTCTCGGTAGCTGACGAATTGTTATGACGTTCAGACATAAACCGCCATTAGCCCAGGGCCGTGTATCAGCCCACCACCGGTACGTTGCTGTCTTCCTCTTTTTCGTGCTCTGCCAGATCTTCTTCAGGCAGCGTGAAGCCGGCAACGGAGGACCGCAGCTCGGAGGCCATTTCCGCCAGGTTCCCGATCGATTTCGCGGTTGCGTTGGTACCGGACGACGTCTGGGAGGTGATTTCCTGGATAACGTTCATGGTGTTGGAAATGTGTGCCGCAGAAGACGACTGCTGACGTGCAGCGTTGGAGATGTTCTGGATCAACTCCGCAAGACTCATGGATACGTTCTCGATTTCCTCGAGGGCGATACCCGCGTCTTGTGCCAAGCGTGCACCACGTACCACCTCGGCGGTGGTGTGTTCCATGGAGATAACGGCTTCGTTGGTGTCAGACTGGATCGTCTTAACCAGCGCTTCAATCTGCTTGGTTGCCGCAGAGGAGCGTTCCGCAAGGCGCTGAACTTCGTCGGCAACGACCGCAAAGCCTCGGCCTGCATCGCCGGCCATAGAGGCCTGGATGGCAGCGTTCAAGGACAGAATGTTGGTTTGGTCAGCAATGTCGTTGATCAGCGATACTATGTCACCGATCTCCTGGGAAGATTCACCCAGTCGCTTGATCCGCTTTGATGTTTCCTGGATCTGCTCACGGATGTTGTCCATGCCGCGAATGGTGTTCTGTACCACTTCTGCGCCTTTCTTGGCGATCGCAACCGAACGCTCCGCAACCGCAGACGATTCCGCAGCGTTGGACGATACCTGGTCGATAGACACGGCCATTTCGTTAACCGCTGCCGAGGCGCCGGCAATTTCCTGGGCCTGGTGCTCAGACGCATCGGCCAGGTGCATAGCGGTCGACTGGGTTTCCTGGGCCGCTGAGGCTACACGTACGGCAGTACCACGAATCGCCTGTACCAGACCACGCATCTGGTCGATCGCGTAGTTGATAGAGTCGGCGATGGCACCGGTGAAGTCTTCGGTTACTGTGGCTTCGGTGGTCAAGTCACCGTCAGCCAGGTCGGCCAGTTCGTCCAGCAGCCGCAGGATCGCGTTCTGGTTCTGCTCGTTCTGTTCTTGAGTGGTTGCCAGACGCGCCTGGGCCTCCCGGTACAGGGCAAGACCGATAAACACAACCATGGCAACCATGGCCGCCAGGATAATAAAGGCCAGTGTCGGGCTAACCAGCCGCGAGCCAGTTTGGGCACGGAAGCTTTCAGCGAGAACAGACAGTTCAGAAAGTAGAATCTCGGAGTTCTGGAAGATGTCGCTTGCCGCAGTACGCACCTTGAAGAGGTCGGGGGAGGCTTCAAGAATCGCGTCTACGTTCTGGGAGACGAACTCGAACAGCTCATCAACCGCTTCAAGACCGTAAATGGCATCTTCGTCGTTAACCCTGGAAATGCCCATGGTTGGGGTGCCGTTCAGCTGGCCTTCAAGTACCCGGCCAAACAGGCTGGCATCACGACCAAACCGGTCAGCGGCAATAACCGCGTCTTCGTCACCGGACAATACGTTGTTTACCGAGCGCACAATACGCTCCGCAAGTAGGGACTGGCGCTGAGCCAGTGCAATCTGTTCCGCCGGCGCATCGTTATCCAAGAGGATCTGTACGATGTCGTCGTATTCCACCTGGAGCTGAGGAATGGTTTCGTTCAGGGTAAGCGCTACTTCGTGCAGGCCGAGCACGGCATCTCGAGTGGACAAAATGCTGTCAGCGTTCTCGCGTACCGTGTTCCAGTGCTGCTGAACGCCGCTGTCGCCGGCCAGTTTGCTGGGCGGCAGGCCGGTTTCCGGGTTGCCTTCGGTCACGTTGGTCCAGAGCTGCTGGAATTCATCGCGGGAGCGGCGCAACTGGTTGAATGCCTCGGCGGTACCGCCAGCGGCCTCAGTCGCATTTTTCGCGATTTCCTGTGACAGTACCCTGAGTTCAGCGGCGTTGGCGATGTATTCCTGATCGTTCTGGCTGTCCCTGTTGACGATAAACAGGACCACAACGAGCAGGACGGTGAGTGCTATCAGCGAGGTGATCAGGCCGGCAACAAGCTTGTTGCCTCCCTGTCCCATACCGATTCTTCCGGCTCTGTTTTTCATTTTTCTGGCTCCCGGCCTCTTCAAGATTTTGGCAAGTTGTTTTAATCAAGCTTCAGGCAGTCAGGGCGTTTGTCCTGCCACGGTCATCGCCCTTACCACTGTGCGACGTCGAGAAAGCGTTCGTCTTCGAGCAGGTCGACGGCGGAAAACACTTTCCAGACTTCTTCGTTTCGTTCATAGCCGCCTGCGACAAATGGCTGAACGTTTTCAGGCACACCAGCTGGTGCTGCCTTGAAACTGTCGGTTGCAAAGTACTGCATTCCCAGCACGGTATCGACAACCAGGCCGCTGAATACATCGCCCCGTTCAATAACAAGAACCCGCCGTTCCCGCTGGCTGCGAGATGAGCGGGGAATGCTAAAGAAGCCTGCGAGGTCTACCAGTGGGAGAAGGCGGCCCCGAACGTTGGCGGCACCCATCAAAAATGGCTGTACTCCCGGAATATGCGTAAACCGGGGAACGTGCAGTATTTCAGTGACCTCACCCATGGGAGCTACATAGCGCTCACCAGCAAGAACAAAACCGATGCCGTTCCAAAGTTCTACGGCTTCTTGTTGTTCCGGCAGGCCCGCAGCCATAGTTCGGCTGCGTTGGGCGATATCCGTCAGAACGGCAAAAGGGGCTGCCTCGGCGGACATGCTTACTCCAAGGTTGGGGATCAGGCAATCAGACTGTCGATTGTTTTGATCAGGTCGTCTTCTTTGACCGGCTTCACCAGGTACCCTTTGGCGCCTTGGCGGGTGCCCCATACGCGGTCGGTTTCCTGATCTTTGGTGGTAACAATAATCACAGGAATAGAAGCGGTTTCAGGCGCCCGGGTTAGCTGGCGGGTTGCCTGAAAGCCATTAAGGCCAGGCATGACCACGTCCATGAGCACCAGGTCGGGGGTCTCCGCACGGGCTTTGGCAACACCGTCGGCGCCATTATCGGCGGTAAGCACTTCGTGTTTGTGCTTTTCCAGAATGGTGGAAATTTTCTTAACCTCGGTAGGAGAGTCGTCAACAATCAGAATGCGAGCCATTGGTTCCTCGATGGTTCTTTAAAGTGTCAGCAGGGTTTACTGTGGCGTCACGGGTAGGTAGTGACGAATCGTATTGAGCAGCTCATCCTTGCTGAACGGTTTGGTCAAGTATTGATCTGAGCCGACGATACGGCCTTTGGCCTTATCGAACAGCCCGTCTTTGCTTGATAGCATGATGACCGGCGTCTTCTTGAAAGAGGAATTATTCTTTATGAGCGCACAGGTCTGATAGCCGTCCAGACGGGGCATCATGATATCAACAAAAATGATGTCCGGTTGTGAATCAGCAATTTTTGCCAGAGCGTCGAAACCGTCTGTGGCGGTGATAACCTCACAGCCTACCTTTTTCAGGAGGGTTTCTGCGGTGCGACGGATGGTTTTACTGTCGTCGATCACCATGATCTTCAAGTTCTCGAAGTTGTCATCCATTGTCCAGGTGCCTTGCGCTCAGCGACTGTCATTGTTTTCAAAAGAGGGTTTTAACATAAACCTTTAGGTTCATCTATAAATCCCGCTCATTTATAGAGTATCGGTGGCCTGATAAAAAGTAATACTTTGTGACCAATTGTACTTCTGCCGGAAACATCACGTAATTGACCAAGGATTTCTGCGGATGCAATCGAGGCTCGGGTACAATACCATCTGTATTCTCCAGCATAGCACTTATTGACCGGCTCACTCTGCAGACCGGTTCGTGTTTTTACCTCTAATGAACGCAAGAGGCACTATGACAGTTCGACTCGGGATCGTGATGGATCCAATTGAGGATATCCATTTCAAAAAAGACAGTTCATTGGTGATGCTGCTGGCGGCCCAAAACCGCGGCTGGGAAATCGAGTACATGGAGCTGGCAGATCTGTATATGGACGGTGGCAAAGCCATGGCCCATACGCGCAGTCTGACGGTACGTATGGATTCCGAGAACTGGTACAGCTACGGCGAGGCCAGGGATCGCGCATTGGGCGATCTTGACGTCATTCTGATGCGTAAAGATCCACCGGTGGATCGTGAGTTCCTCATTGCTACCTATATTCTTGAATCGGCTGAGCAGCAGGGTGCGTTGGTGGTTAACCCAGCCGCAACTCTGCGCGACTGCAACGAAAAGCTGTTCGCCACCCAGTTTGAAGATCTTACGCCGCCGTTGCTGGTAAGCCGATCGGCGAAGCGCTTTAAGGCGTTCTATGCGGAGCACGGCGATGTCATCATGAAGCCGGTGGACGGTATGGGTGGCCACTCTATCTTCCGTATTAAGGAAAACGACTTCAATCTGGGCGTGATTATCGAAACACTGACCAACTATGGCACTCACCAGGCCATGGCCCAGAAGTACATTCCAGAAATTAGCGATGGCGACAAACGTATTCTGATGATTGAGGGCGAGGCCGTGCCTTACTCTCTTGCGCGAATTCCTTCACAGGGCGAGAACCGCGGCAATCTGGCGGCTGGTGGCCGAGGCGAAGGCCGTGAGCTTACCGCCCGGGATCGTGAGATTTGCGATCGGGTAGCGCCGGTAATCAAGGAAAAAGGCCTGATGTTTGTGGGATTGGATGTTATTGGTGATTACTTGACCGAAATTAACGTGACCAGCCCAACCTGCATCCGGGAATTGGACACGGCTTTCGGAACCGACATCTCAGGTCTTTTGATGGACGCTGTCGCGAAACGACTAGGCCGGGGCTGACGGGGGGATCATGGGCCAGGTAAGCGACTTCGATCGGTTTTCCTTCACGCTGTTTATGGCGTTAGTGGTGCATGCAGTTGTGGTGCTTGGGATTACCTTTGCGCCGGAATTGCCGCGCTCCTCCGCCCAGACCATGGAAATTACTCTGTCCCAGTTTGATGACGAACAGGCACCGGAGAAAGCCGACTTCCTGGCCCAGACCAATCAGCAAGGCAGTGGCACTGAAGATGAGGCCAGAGAAATGACCACGCCCCAGCCTTCCGAAATGAGTCAACCGGAAGTGGCCCAAGTACAGCCCGAGCCACAAGCGCAAACCGAGCCGGTTCGCCGCCAGGAACAGTCGGTTGTGCAGACACAAAGCCAGTCAAACAGGAAGGTTCAGCAGCCAGAGCAGCTTACCAAGCCGGAAGAAGAACCTTTGCCGGTTAAAGAAAAGAAAAGCCTGATGGAGCGCAGCCTGGAGATCGCCAGCCTTGAGGCTCGCTTCGATGCCCAGCAGCAGGCCTACGCCCGGAAACCTCGGGTGATGCGAGTAACCGCTGCTTCCACTCTGAAGTCCACCAATGCCTGGTATGTACAGAACTGGGTAAGCAAGGTGACGCGGGTTGGTAATATTAATTACCCCACTGAGGCCCGCAGTGCCGGAGTTTACGGCACCCTGCGAATGCTGGTATCCATGAAAAAAGATGGCACAATCAAGGAAGTGGCTGTTCTGCACTCGTCTGGAAGTACTTTGCTTGATGACGCGGCGATTCGCATTGTAAGGATGGCCTCGCCCTTTGCACCCTTTCCAGATGAGATGCGCAAAAACGTGGACGAGCTAGAAATCATACGAACCTGGTCCTTCCAGCAACGGGGGCTGACATCCGGATGACAGCATCGAAACATTCTCCTTATAGCCTAAGACATCACTTTTTAGTGGCTTCGCCTTATTTGGCGGATCCACGGTTCCATGGTGCGGTTATTTATCTGTGCGAACACTCCGAAGAGGGCGCCCTTGGGTTGATGATTAACCAACCGCTGGACATTCATCTGGGGGAAATTCTCGAACAGCTGGACTTGCAGGGTGGTGAGCTAGATTTGCCTGTGTTCAGCGGTGGCCCAGTTGAGCAGGAGCGTGGGTTTGTTCTGCATTCTCCAGGTACTGGCTGGCAGAATACCGCCAAGGTTGCCGACGACGTTATGCTGACCACCTCCCGTGACATACTCGCCGGCATTGGCCGCAACCAAGGCCCGGAAGAGTTTTTGATGGCATTGGGATACTCAGGGTGGGGTGAAGGGCAGCTAGAAGAAGAGCTTGGTAGCAATGCTTGGCTGACCTGCCCGGCAACTACCGATATCTTATTCAGAACACCTTGGGCCGATCGTTATGAGGCCGTTTTGAAGCTGATCGGAATAGATCTTACCCAGCTCAGTGAAACGGTGGGGCATGCCTGAAACCAACAGTCGTAGCGTTATGGCATTCGATTTTGGCCTGCGCCGTATTGGCGTGGCTACCGGCCAGGAAATGCTAGGTACGGGCCAGCCTTTGGCGATGATTTCTGCGGCTAACGGCACCCCGGACTGGAGCCAGCTGGAAAAACTGCTTAGTGAGTGGCAACCAGATCTTGTGCTGGTAGGCCTGCCCCTGAACATGGACGACAGCGAAAACGACATGTGCGGCCGCGCCCGTAAATTCGGCAAGCGCTTGCATGGCCGTTTCCATTTGCCGATAGAAATGGTGGATGAACGCCTGACCAGCTACGAAGCCAAGGGCGACGTGATGGCAGCCGGTGGCAGCCGGGATTTTGGTCGCCACGGAGTGGATGACCGAGCAGCGGTGCTGATACTGGAAACCTGGTGTCGGCTGCAAACAGAATAAAAAAGCGAGGATGTAATGAGCGCATTGCTTGATGTAGGCCAGCTGATGGATGAGCTGGAAACGGAACTGAGTAAGCTGCTCACGCAGCGCAATATCGAGTCGCCGGTACTGATTGGTATTCGTACCGGGGGCGTGTGGGTGGCTGATATTTTGGGCAAGCGCCTAGGAATTAAAGAGCCGTTCGGTGAACTGGATATCTCATTTTACCGGGATGACTTCAGCCGGATTGGCCTGAACCCAAAAGTGACACCCTCAAGCCTGCCTTTTGATACCGAAGGGCGGGATATCATCTTGGTTGACGACGTCATCATGAGCGGTCGCACCATACGTGCTGCGATGAATGAACTGTTCGATTATGGTCGTCCAGCGAGTATTATACTCGCCACTCTGATCGATTTGGGCGCGCGCGAACTGCCGGTTCAGCCGGATGTGGCTGGGCAGTCATTGATGCTTAAAGCAGGGCAGCGAGTGAAGCTTCGCGGCCCAGATCCGCTCCGGATCGAACTTCAGGAAACCGGACAGTAAACTCCCGAACCCGATAGCAGGCAAACCATGACCGCAAACGCACCTTCCCCTCATCATTTGCAGCTAACCCGGGATGGCCAGTTGCGGCATTTTTTGACTCTGGACGGACTAGGTAGGGAGTTGCTGACCGATATTCTCGATACCGCAGATTCCTTTATCGAAGTGGGTGAGCGCACCATCAAGAAGGTCCCCCTACTGCGGGGCCGCACGGTGGTTAACCTGTTCTTCGAGCCCAGCACCCGCACCCGCAGCACGTTCGAGCTTGCCGCCAAACGGCTTTCTGCGGACGTGCTTAACCTGGATATCAACACCTCGGCCACGTCCAAGGGCGAATCCCTGTCTGACACCCTTCTGAATCTTGAGGCCATGGCCAGTGATATGTTTGTGGTGCGACATGCTCAAAGCGGCGCGCCGCATTTTATCGCTGAAAGCGTGACCCCCGGGGTTGCCATTATCAACGCCGGCGACGGCCGCCATGCTCACCCGACCCAAGCCATGCTGGATATGCTGACTATTCGCCAACACAAAGGCGGGTTTGAAGGCCTGAAGGTAGCCATAGTGGGCGATATTCTGCATTCACGGGTGGCCCGGTCCCAGATCCGTGCCTTGAATGAATTAGGTGCCGAACAGATACGAGTGATCGCGCCCGGCACGTTGTTACCTAAAGATGTAGAGAGCCTTGGCTGCACCGTGGAATACGATATGGCCAAGGGCATGAAGGATGTGGATGTGGTGATTATGCTGCGGCTGCAAAAAGAGCGCATGGAAGGCGCTTTGTTGCCGAGCGAGCGTGAGTTCTATCGACTTTACGGATTGAGCCAGGAGAAGCTGGCGCTGGCGCACCCAGAATGTATTGTTATGCACCCGGGCCCGATTAACCGCGGAGTAGAGATTGAATCCGCTGTGGCGGATGGCCCGCAATCGGTCATCCTGAACCAGGTGACCAATGGCATTGCCATCCGCATGGCGGTGATGTCCATGGCCATGGGCGGGCAGGTGGCAGAGCGTCAGAAAAAACTGAGTGAACTGAACGAGAGAGGCCAGGCATGAGCGGCAACGAAAACTCCCCCGGCGCCAGCCTGAAAATTACCGGTGGTCGGCTACTAGACGGCCATGACAGTGACACGCCAAACCGTGCGCTGCTGATTCGTAATGGGCGGATTGCGGCCACCGGCGAAGCGGCAGAAAAAGCCGATGCCGACCAGACATTTGATGCAAGCGGGTGCGTGATTGCCCCGGGGTTTGTCGATCTGTATTGCAACCTGCGGGAACCGGGTAATGGCCAGAAGGGCAACATGGCCTCGGAAACCCGAGCTGCAGCCCGGGGGGGGTTCACCACGGTTTGTGTGTCCCCCGAAACATCACCCGTGAATGACTCCCGAGCCGTTACCCATCTAATTCTTGAAGGTGCAGTGGCAAGTTCACCTATTCGTGTATTGCCCGTGGGTGCAGTGACCCGCGGCCTGGATGGGGAAATGCTCAGTGATATGGCGGGGCTTACCGCTGCTGGCTGTATTGCCATGGGCAATGGCTCTCGCGGGGTGCGCAGCGCCCGAGTGCTTCGCCGCTGCATGGCATACGCCCAAACGTTCGGCCTGACCGTCATGTTGCGCCCGGAAAACCAGTCTTTGGCAACGGATGGCTACGCCCATGACGGCCTGGTAACGTCACGGCTTGGCCTGCTGGGTATTCCGGAGGTGGCGGAAACCACATCCGTTATGGAAATGCTATTGCTGGCGGAAGAAACCGGCGTAAGGTTGCATCTGAGCCAGATTTCCTGCGGTCGCAGCGTTGAAATGATCGCCGACGCTCGCCGTCGGGGTATTGCCGTAACCGCCGACGTGGCCATGCATCAGCTTGTCTTTACCGAAGACGCGCTGGCCGGCTTTGACAGCCGCTTTCATCTGCGCCCGCCGCTGCGTTCCGAGGCCGACCGTAAGGCGTTGGTTGCCGGCGTGCGTGACGGTGTGATTGATGCCATCGTAAGCCAGCATTTGCCCCACGAAAGCGCGGCCAAACAGGCGCCCCTACCAGATACTGAGCCAGGCCTTTCCAATATAGAGAGCGTTTTTTCACTGGGTCTTGGGTTGGTGCAGCGGGGTGAGTTAACGCTTGCTGAATTGGTACGAGGGCTTACGTCGGGCCCGGCATCAGTGATCCGACGAACCGCATCGATTGACCAGGATGATATAGCCGATCTTTGCGTGTTTGATCCCGATGCCCGTTGGACACCGAGCCACCAGTCTCTAATTTCGGCGGGTCACCACGCTCCAGTGCTGGGGCAACCATTATCAGGAGTGGTTCGACTTACGTTGGCGGAAGGACGAGAGGCCTGGGCCAGCGCCTGAGGCCGAAAATGCGGCAGAGGTTAGCTAATCTCTGTCGACACCATCACATAATCCCGCATTTTGCTTAAAAACGCTTGAAGCATGGCACCTGTACCAACGTATTCTTGTCTCTGCTGACATATCGTTGGCATAACAATACGTGGCCCCGCAGGTAAAACAAAAACACGGTGGCCAGACAATAAGAAATCAGGAGTCATCCCTTGAAACCAGTAACCTTCCCGCAACGGATGGCCGTGGCTGCTGCTTTGTGCGCAAGTCTTGTTCTCCCCTCACTGGGGCATGCTCAAACAGACACTGAAGCCGACGCCGAACTTCTGGAGCGACGCTTCTGTGTGTTTGATCCGGTCGGGGCCAGCGGGCCGCTATTTGCGATCACAAAAACGTTTCAGCCCGTTGCGCTAAAAAGTGGCATTAAGCTTAATCTGAGCGCCTACACCGATGAAAAAGTTGCTGCCGAAGACTTCAAGGCAGGTCAGTGTGATGCTGTGTTGCTTACCGGTACCCGCGCCCGCGAGTTCAATAAGTTCACCGGTAGTTTGGAGGCCATGGGCGCCGTACCCGGCGAAGAAGAAATGCGCCTGCTCTACAACACCCTCAGCCAGCCTAACGCCCGCCCGTTATTGACAGATGGCCCTTATGAGGTCGCCGGTGTATTCCCGGCGGGTGCGATATACCTGTACACCCGTGACCGCGACATCGACTCTGTTGAGAAACTACAGGGTAAGCGTATTGCGACCCTCGATTACGACCAGGCCTCTGTTCGTATGGTGCGCCATGTAGGGGCATCAGTGGTTGGCTCCAACTCTGCCAACTTTGCCGGCAAGTTCAACAACGGCAGTGTGGATCTTGCCTATGCTCCGGCTGTGGCCTATACGCCGTTGGAATTGTACAAAGGTGTCCAGCCAAATGGCGCGGTGCTGAAGTATGCCCTGGGGTATATGAATTTCCAGGTCATTCTCCACCGCGACCGTTTCCCTGAATCTGCGGGCCAAATGGTGCGTGATGAAGCCATCAAGCGCCTCGATGAAGCCTATGAAATCATTGCCCAAGCAGAAGCCGAGATGCCGGAAAGCGTTTGGATGACCCTGCCCCAGGAAGACACAGCCGAGTACGACAAAATGCTACGAAAAGTGCGCCTTTCGCTGCTCGATGACGGTGTTTATGACGAGCGCGCGATCAAACTGATGAAGGCTATTCGCTGCCGTGTGGATGCAGCCCGCTCCGAATGTGCTTCCTGATAAGTCGGCTGATACTGAAACAGACCCACCCGTGAGAATGGGGGGGTCTTTTCAGGTTTTATCAGTGGGTGTGGCTAGCGAGGTTTAACGGAATGCGTCTTTCAGCGCTTTGCCTGCTTTGAAGCTGACGGTTTTGCTGGCAGGAATGCGAATGGGTGTTCCCGTTTGAGGGTTTTTGCCATCCCGTGCTTCGCGAGCGCGAACAGAGAAGGTGCCAAAGCCAACGAGGGTCGTGTCCTCGCCCCGCGCGGCAGCAGCCGAGATCTGATCTGTAATGGCGGTGATCACTTCGCTGGATTTTTCGCGGGTGAGGCCAGTGCGTTCGGCTATGGCGGCCGTAAGTTCCGGTTTGCGCATCGGGTATTCCTTTTTGTTTTTGCCCATCGGAGCCGCAGCCTGATTGGCATACGGTTGCCTGAATCTATAGTGGCTTGCGGTGCTTTGTGCAAATTCAGGAGCGGCAAGATGCAAACTAGAATAACAATACAAAACGCTAGAAGGTGCAGAAGAATGATGCATTTCAGGAGTTTATTTTCAGTGTTCGCCCTAGGACTGTTTTTGTCCGGATGTGGCACCGTCGACCACATGATGTACAAGACCACCGGTAACGTGATGCAAGGGTTTTCCCGCGAGCACACCATTCCCTACCTGATGCAAAGTGGTGATTTGGCTATGGGGTGTGCCATGAGCGAGGCAACAGCGCCGCTGCTTATGTCCTTTGGCCGCGTGACCAGCGAGCCGGATCAATTGGCCGTAATGCTCTACCTCTCCGCCGGCGGCTGTGCCGAAGAACAGGGTCGTCAGTACGAGTTGGCGGCCTTGGCCGCTTTGTATGAAGGCAATGGCAACGCAGCGGAAGACGCAATGATCCGCCAGAAGCGCGCCTACGCCTTAGCATCCAAGCGCTACCTGAAATCCTGGCAGCACCACAATGCGTTCTATGGAGAGCCTGGCACAGGTGAGTGCCCGAGTTTTGACGACGACATGGGCGAGTTTATTTATTTGGCCGGCCTGCTTTCAGGCCTGCAGGCGCTTAACGCAGAGATCCAGTCGACCTCGTCCGTCGGGGTTCCCAAGAACGTAGGTTCTGTTGTCGCTCGGGCGGCAAGCTGTCTGGAAAACGATAAGTGGTGGGGTGCGCCTGTGGCGCTTAAAGCGACAGTATGGTCTATGATGCCCGGCGCGCTACCCGAGGGTGAGAACGCTTTTGAGCGACTGGCTGTGGCTGATCGGCAAGGCGAGGAGGCGGGTGTTCGCCTTAGCCATGTTTTCCACGCAATTGCCGCCACCAACAAAGGTGATGAGGCAAAGGTGAAGGCGGTGGTTCGCCAGCACGCCGAATCACTTGATGCTCACCCTGCTGATGAAGACTGGGCTTTTGTGGACGCTATGGCGACTAATATGATCGTCGCGATTTCGGATCGTTTGTGGGTAGAGAATACCGGCCACCGCACGCCGATGGGCCAGCTTGGCACCTTTTGGGACGACCAGAAGAAAGCAGTCGAGACCATGAACCTGGATGATCTTCTGTAATCCGTCAATGTTCCAGGGTGTATAGTTATGTTCAAGGATGGATTTCGTCGTAGTGGTTTTGAGTGGTTTTCTTCGTTGCCGGTATGCTTGCTGTTGCTGTCTGTGGTTCTTTTTTCCACGAGCAGCGACATTCATAACCAGATGCTGCGGGGCGGGGAGCAGCTCTGGAGTGGTTACTACAAGCTGCGGATGGACCCGGTTGCGCCAACTTGCAATCCAGAGCGGAACATTGAAGCCGCCGTGGCGCAAGAGCTGGCCCAGGGTCCAACTGACGATGACGCTATGGCGTCGTTATTGGGCGCTCAAGAAAAAGATCCTGCCGATGTGCGGCTGGCTATTGAGCGTTCTGTCGCCGACTGCAAAGCCTCTCATCAAAGCTATGACAACCTCCAGGACAAGCTAACGCCGAGCGTTAAGGCTTATCGTGCGGTAGAGCTGTTTGTTGCTGATCTGATTGCCTTTGGCCTCGGATCTCAGCGGTACATTCTGGTGTTGCTGGTTATGCTGTGTGCTATCACCGCTACTCTGACTCGCCACCATATCGCCATGCGGGCTATGGAAACCCGCTTGGACTACACGGTTTCTCTCATCCTCCAGGCTGTTGCCAACGCGATGCTGTTTGGCTCCAGCCTGATCTTTCGCCAGTCTAGTTTGGGCGCAGATACAACAATCGCCTCCGAAGACCTAATGCTACATAATTTCTGGGTTACTGGGTTTGCGTGCCTCACACTGGCCAGTCTCTACCGGCTGATTCGCGTGCCGTCTGACCTTGCCCCTGGTGGGAGCTTGAACAAGGCTCTTCTTGCAGTGCCCCTGTACACGGTAATGTGCCTGATTTCCGGAACCTATTTTGCTCTGATTGGCCACGCATCGGGCATTGGTATTTATCTGGGTAAAATGATGGAGCTGGCGGACATGTTCCTTAACGTAGGTCTGTACGTTTGGGTGGGCATGATGTTGAAGCAGACCCGCCTTGCCACGTTGGTGTTCAACCTGTTCCGCCCCTGGCGCATGCCACCAGAAATGCTGGCTGTGGTTGCGGTGCTAGTGGCCGCCGTGCCAACCGCCTATACCGGTGCTTCGGGTATTTTTGTTATTGCTGCCGGTGCCGTTATCTACAGTGAGCTGCGTGCTGCGGGTGCGCGTCGGCAACTGGCGCTTGCAGCCACCGCCATGTCGGGTTCCCTGGGTGTTGTGTTACGCCCCTGCCTGCTGGTTGTGGTGATCGCCTACCTCAACCGGGAAGTTACCACCGACGACCTATTCGGTTGGGGCATCTGGGTGTTTGTACTCACTGCATTCATGTTCACCACGGTTGCGCTCACCGTAAATCGCCAGAGCAAGTTTAACCTGGCGCCGGCTTCTGAAGCTTTGCCGGCAATGCTTCAAGCCTTCCGGTCATTAATTCCTTACATTTTGGTGATCGTTGGTGTTGTTTTGCTCTATCGCTATGCCCTAGAGGTAAGTATGGATGAGTTTTCGGCACCACGTCTGCTGCCGGTTATTATGTTGTCTATTCTGCTATACGAGCACATTAGTTTTAAGCGCCAGAAGGGCAGTGCGTCTGGCGAGGTAAACCAGCAAGGGCTGGAGCGCAGTGTGCGTGGGGCCACCAACGACACCACGGCCGAGATTGGCGCATTGTTGTTGTTACTGGGCCTGTCGGTGAGCATCGGTGGGGTGATTGAGCGCTCTGAGATCGTGCAGGCTTTCCCTCAGGCGTTCGATAGTGCCTGGTCTGCCATGGCACTGATGGTGGTGATTCTGGTGATTCTTGGGATGATTATGGATGCGTTTGGCGCTGTCATTCTTGTCACTGCAACCTTGGCCACCATTGCCTATTCCAGCGGTATTCATCCCGTCCATTTCTGGATGGTGACCCTGGTGGCGTTTGAACTGGGCTACCTGAGCCCGCCGGTGGCGCTGAACCATCTGCTGACACGGCAAGTGGTGGGTGAGGCCGAGGTGCAGGCCGCCATGCAGGAAGGCGGGACCTTCTATCAGCGCCACGAGCGTATCATCCTGCCGTTGATTGCCATGGGTATATCGCTGGTTTTGGTGGCATTTGTGCCACTGCTGTTCTACGCCTGATCAGCATTACTCAGGTTTGAAGGCGTCCTTGTGGAAGTCGATGGCAGCATCGACTTCCTCGATGCCACAGACCTGCGGCTCTGGAGGCTCTGCGCCTGCTAGCACGGTCAGCACAGCGTGTACGCTCTTGGTTAGGGATTCCGTGTTGTAGCCGCCTTCGAGAACCATGGCCAGGCGGCCGTGGCAATGCTTATTTGCAATCTGCTGGAGCACGCTGGTCATTGCTGCAAAGCCCTCATACGTTACGTTGAGGGCCAGATCAAACGAGTGTGCGTCAAAGCCGGCAGAGACCAGAACCAAGTCGGGTTTAAAAAAATCCGCTGCGGGCACCAGAATTTCCCGCATTGCTTTCAGGTACGCCACGTCACCGGCGCCGCCTGCCATGGGAACATTAACGATTGTGCCTTCCCCCAATCCAGCGCCTATGTCTGCCAGTGCACCACTACCCGGATAAAAGGGTGACGCTCGGTGCATATCAAAAAACAGCACATCCGGGTCTGCCCAGAAGATATCCTGAGTGCCGTTGCCATGGTGGGCGTCCCAATCAATAATCAGTACCCGTTCACACCCTAGCTCTGCCTGAGCGTGGGCGGCCGCCACGGCTACATTATTGAACAGGCAAAAACCCCGTGCCCGGGTTGGTTCAGCGTGATGCCCCGGCGGGCGGACAACCGCAAAGGCGCTTCGGCTATCGCCTTTTACAACCGCTTCAACAGCAGCGATGGCTGTTCCGGCGGCGACTTCTGCAGCTTCAACGCTGCCGGGTGAAACAGCTGTGGTATCCACATCCAGCCAAGCACTTTTGTGGCGAAGAGCAAAAATATGATCCAGAAAAGACGTGGTGTGAACCCGTGCCAGCTGTTTTCGGGTTGCTTTTTGTCCGGTCGCAATCTGCACGCCTGGAATAGGCTCTTGGGCCAACAATTCCATGATTGCGGTCAGCCGGCCGGGGTGCTCCGGGTACTTCCATTGCACGTTCAGGCCTGACAGGA
>JBQCZX010000020.1:0-35323 GCA_052089485.1 Marinobacter sp.
TTTGTGTACGTCGCCATTGATGAACAAGGCCGCATCCGGGAAGTACCGGAGCAAACACTCTAGCTAACCAGCTCAAGCAAAACAGGCTCGTCGGGTCTCATTGCTCGGAATGATCAGGGTTTTGCGTGGCCTCGATGAGCTCGTCAAACAGCGTTCGGTACTGCTCCGACAATACCGACGCTCTCCAGGGATCCGGTCGACACCAGCAGGGCGGCTTCTCCAAAATCCGTTGCAAGCAGCTGGCCGCCGCTTCAGCATCAGCATCAGCGTCTTGCTCATGGCTTTCATAACGACAGCTTTCAGGTACGTATTCACGATACGCCAGCCGGTCTGGCGCCAGAGGGATGCACCCAGACGCCATAGCTTCCAGCATCGACAGCCCCTGAAAATCATGAAGTGCGGTTGATAGAACAACATCTACCTTGCGCAGTAGTTGGTCGTATTCAGCCCGGCTTTCCTGGAACCCCCAGAGTTCTATGCGATGACTGAACCGTGTCGCTATCTGATCAAACGATTCCGGATGATTGCGGAAACCTTCTCCAACCACGCTCAGCCGATATGGCTGCTGTCGATTTTCCAGCTCTTCCAGAAAGCTGAGCAGCCTGTCCGGCGCTTTATCGTACTCCCAGCGGTGGTTCCAAAGGAGGTGTGGGCAACCTCGATTCAAGGGGTTTGAAGCATCCACAAACAAATGGTCTTCGATAGGCACCGGCAGCACTGTGGATTTATGCCGAAGGCTTTCAATCAGTCCTTCCGGGACCGCATCCGGCATTTTGTTCAAAAAAACCCCGACACCCCGCAAAAAGCTGTCTCGATTCCAAGCACTGTTGAACACCACACTGTCTGCGGCAACAGCGCTGTACAGATTTACCATCTGAGGCTCAACGCGCCCCTCCTGCTGATTGCTTACAGGGAATGCAAACTGGTTCTCGTGCATGTATAGCAAGCAAGGCGTGTTCACCAGTTGTGGATGCAAGCCGCGCAAGGTTGCGAGATCCACCATGGACGTGGCGATGACCATATCCCAGGGCTCCTGGACGCAGGGTTCGTTCAGCCAACTCAGTGCGTTACCGCGGATACGCCACTGAAAATACCGTGGTGCCAATGCCAATGTATGCCAGTGATATTCCGGCAACATGATCGTGAGCTGTTCCCGCCAGCGCTTGTGGCTGGCGGCATCGTATGCCGACAGCAGTAGAATGCGTGGTCTGAGGCTCACCAAGGCAGCTCTTCCCCACTGCTGTGCCAGAAAGAACCGGTATTCTCCAAGCTAAGCTTGGCAATACGCTCCGCAAGACCATGAGCGGAGTCTTCCGGGCTGATCAGACCACCAAAGTTCACCATCCGCGTCTTTACATAACCCGGGTGCAACTGAGCCACGGCGATCCCTTT
This sequence comes from Marinobacter sp., assembly GCA_052089485.1. GTDB lineage: Bacteria > Pseudomonadota > Gammaproteobacteria > Pseudomonadales > Oleiphilaceae > Marinobacter. The sequence goes on from JBQCZX010000020.1 coordinate 1,393, forward strand.
GGGCTTCAAATCCATCGCCAGAGATTTACCAAAGGCGTTCAACGCTGCTTTGGAGGCGCGATAGCCGTAGCGACCACCGGAATCGTTATCAGCAATGGAGCCCATACGACTGGAGATGTTGGCTATCTTGCTGCCCTGCCCCATCAACGGAACTAACGCTTCGACCACTCGCAACGGGGCATAGGCGTTGATTTCCATCTGTGTTCGAATGGAGTCGAAATCAATGCTGCCAAGCTGCTCATCCTGCAGCAAGCCGGCGTTGTTGATCAGCAGACTGATGCTCTTGCCCGCCAAGCCGGCCTGCAGCTTTCCTATACCCGCGCTGGTGGTGACATCTATCTCTTCGATCACCTGAGCGGCCACGCTTGCCAGTTCATCAGACGATTGCCGACACACGCCAATCACTTCATACCCTTCGCCGGCATAATAGCGGGCAAGCTCCAGACCTATGCCGCGATTGGCACCAGTGATTACCACTAACCTGGATTCGGGCATAAGAAACACCTCCGTTTTGATCGGGTTCATTAACCTAATTATGTGTTATACCATAACGCTCTACCCGGCCAGAACGCGACAACAGGAACCCGGACCTCATGAGCTTCAGGCGGTTAATCGCATTGGCGTTAGGCTTTGGCCTGTCGGGCCGGGGCTTCATGCCTTTGGGGAAGCATCAGAGACAGCAGCGCGGCCATGGCTACCAATCCAGCAGAAATCCACAAACAGGCGTCCAGGCCGTAAACCTGATAAACCCAACCTGACAGGATTGTCCCAAGAAGCCGGCCGGCGGCATTGGACATGTAGTAAAAACCCACATCCAGAGACACACCGTCACCTCGGGCGTAACTGATAATCAGATAGCTGTGTAGGGAAGAATTGATCGCAAACAACACACCGAATAACAGCAGACCACCGATAACCACGTACTGGGGCGACCAACCTATCATCAGGCCAGCAGCAATCGCAGCAGGAACCAGTGCCAGGGCGGCGGCCCAGAGCACTGCTGGCTCCTTGCTTTGCATGTTGCCGGTGATGCGTGGTGCAAGGGTTTGAATGAAGCCATAACCGATCACCCAAGTGGCCATGAACCCACCGACTTTCCAGAAATCCCAGCCAAATACTGTGTGCAGGTATACCGGCAGAGCCACCACAAACCAGATATCCCGGGCACCGAACAGGAACATCCGCGCAGCAGACAATACGTTGATGGCACGGCTTTTTGACAGAATCTCACTGAACTTCGGTTTGGCTTTGCTTTTACCCAGTTCCTGCTTGAGCAGAAACAGACTGGCCAACCACACCAACCCGAGTGCCACCGCCATGATGAGCACCGCGGCGGTAAAACCAGCCGACATCAGCAACACGCCGCCCAAGAAAAAACCCACGCCTTTCAGAGTGTTCTTCGAGCCGGTCAGGATGGCTACCCACTTGTACAACTTACCCTGCTGGTCATCCGGCACCAGCAATTTGATGCCGCTCTTGGCGGACATTTTGTTCAGGTCCTTAGCAATGCCAGACAAAGCCTGCGCCGCCATCACCCAGGGTACGGTCAGCATGGCTGCCGGCACCGCCAGCATGGCCAGCGCTGCAATCTGCAGGAATAGCCCGATATTCATGGTGCGGTTCAGGCCCATGCGGGCACCCAGATAGCCGCCCACCAGATTGGTCACCACCCCGAAGAACTCATAGAAAATGAACAACAGGGCAATTTCTAAAGGCGAGTAACCTAACTGATGGAAATGCAAAACCACCAGCATTCGCAGAGCTCCGTCCGTCAGGGTGAAGGCCCAGTAATTACCGGTGATCACTAGGTACTGACGGATAGAAGCAGTCATATCAGGCAGAACCTACCTTGCGAACCAGCTCGGCCGTACGATTGGCATAGCCCCATTCGTTGTCGTACCAGGCGTAGACTTTCACCTGAGTGCCGTTAACCACCAGAGTGGAAAGCGCATCAACAATGGATGAGCGCGGGTCGGTTTTGTAATCGATGGACACCAGCGGGCGCTCTTCGTAGCCCAGAATATCCTTCAGTTCGTTCTCGGCGGCTTCTTTAAACAGCTGGTTCACTGTGTCGCGATCCGTCGGTGTTTCCACTTCAAACACGCAGTCGGTCAGCGAGGCGTTGGTTAAAGGTACCCGCACTGCGTGACCATCTAACCGCCCTTTTAGCTCTGGGAATATTTCTATAATCGCGGTGGCCGAACCCGTACTGGTGGGAATCAGCGAGCTGCCACAGGCGCGAGCCCGGCGCAGATCTTTGTGTGGTGCGTCGATGATGGTCTGAGTATTAGTGAGGCTGTGGATAGTTGTGATCGAGCCATGTTTGACGCCGAGCTTTTCATGGATCACCTTTACAACGGGTGCCAGGCAGTTGGTGGTGCAGGAAGCGGCAGTGACAATGCGGTCGTTGACCGGATCAAAAATGTGCTCGTTCACGCCCAACACTATGTTCTTGGCGCCGGCTTCCTTCACCGGGGCCGTCACCACCACTCGCCTCACACCCTGATCCAGATAACCCTGCAGCACCTTCACGGTCTTGTTGACGCCACTGGCTTCGATCACCAGATCGCAATCTGACCAGTCGGTATCGCCGATGGCTTTATTGCGAGCAACCCGGATGCGCTGACCCTCGATCACCATGTCGCCATCATCCGCAACCGCTTCGTGGCTCCAGCGACCATGCACGCTGTCAAAGTTCAGCAGATGGGCAAACGTGTGGGTGTCTGCACCCGGATCGTTAATGGCAACAAATTCCAGTTCCGGCCAGCCCCAGGCTGCCCGCAAAGCCAAGCGCCCGATGCGGCCAAATCCGTTAATACCTACTTTTATCTTATTCATGGTGTTCTCCTTGGGAGATTCGCAGCTCGTGTACCTGGTAAGTAATCAGGGGCACTGCACATCCGGGCGCCCAGCCATGGCCTGCAATTGCGCCAAGGGCTGCTCGATCAATGCCTCATTATTCTTGGCGGTTTCATCCAGAATCCGCGACACCCAGGCAGGCAGCCGGGGATTAATATAATAATAGACCCATTGGCCACGCCGCTCCGTTTCCACCAGCCCTAAATCCCGCAGGACGGCCAGGTGGCGGCTGACTTTCGGCTGAGACACGTCAAACGCTTCGGTCAATTCACACACGCACAGTTTGCCGTGATCCCGAATCAACAAAAGTGCCGCCAGCCGCAATTCATCGCCTAAAGCCTTGAAAATGGTTACCGGGTTATAGCCTGTCAGTGTCATGTCAATTTCCGTCTGACGCAGAGCGATTCTTTTCATGAGTTTTCCGTATTTCAAATCGTCGCATATTCGATTTGCCATATATGCGTTTTTAGCGATAATAGGCAGACCTAGTTACAAAGTAAAGACATCGGGACAGCTGGCTTGCGCCGGAGAGCACGGCGACTTGGCCGGCCGACTTCTAGAAATTTTCAGTCTGATTGTCTTTTTCAGGAACCCAGACCCTTATTATGAAAGTATCCGAATTAACCAATATCGACTCCGAGCTGTTCCAGATTCCGACCAACGAGCAGCTAACTTCTGCGGATTCATCGAGTCACGCACCACGCATTCTGCTGATGTACGGTTCGCTCCGTGAGCGCTCATTCAGCCGTCTGGCAGCTGAGGAAGCAGCACGTTTACTGGATGCCATGGGTGCGGAAACCCGCATCTTTAATCCGCGAGGCCTGCCGCTGGCCGATGCCGAAGATGCCTCGCACCCCAAAGTTCAGGAACTACGGGAGCTGGCGCAGTGGGCAGAAGGCATGGTGTGGTGCTCTCCGGAACGCCACGGTGCCATGACCGGCATCATGAAAACCCAGATCGACTGGATTCCTCTGGCCATGGGGGCCGTTCGTCCTACCCAAGGCAAGACCCTGGCGGTGATGCAGGTATGCGGTGGCTCGCAGTCTTTCAATGTGGTGAATCAGCTGCGGTTGCTGGGCCGGTGGATGCGGATGGTAACCATCCCGAACCAGTCGTCGGTGCCCAAAGCCTTTATGGAGTTCGATGACAAGGATCGCATGAAGCCGTCGCCTTACTACGACCGCATCGTCGACGTGATGGAAGAGCTGGTGAAGTTCACCCTGCTGACTCGCGACCGCAGTGACTACCTGACCAATCGCTATTCCGAACGCAAGGAAAACGCAGACGAACTGTCCAGACGAGTGAATCAACGATCCATCTGAGAGGAAGCCGATGAACCCCGAGACCGACGTTACCCCCGCTGAAAACACCAACGGCGGCATGGACTTGTTTGGGCGCTACCTGTCCGTTTGGGTGGCCCTGGCGATTGTTGCTGGCGTAGCACTGGGCCAGTTAGCGCCCTCGGTACCTGAGACGCTGTCCCGCTTCGAATACGCCCAGGTATCCATTCCCATTGCCATCCTGATCTGGGCGATGATTTTCCCGATGATGGCGCAGATTGATTTCAGCGCCATCGTGGGTGTGCGCAAAGAGCCAAAAGGCTTGGCCATCACCACTATTGTGAACTGGCTGATCAAGCCTTTCACCATGTTCGCCATTGCCTGGTTCTTCTTAATGGTGGTGTTCGAGCCCTGGATTGCCCCGCAGCTGGCCAGCGAATACCTCGCCGGTGCCATTTTGCTCGGCGCGGCCCCCTGCACCGCCATGGTGTTTGTGTGGAGCTACCTGACCAAAGGCGATGCCGCTTACACGCTGGTTCAGGTATCCCTGAACGACATCATCATGTTGTTTGCCTTCGCGCCCATTGTGATGTTTCTGCTGGGCATTTCCGACATCCAAGTGCCCTGGGACACGGTGATCCTGTCGGTGGTGCTGTACATCGTGATCCCGCTGGCCGCCGGCTACCTCACCCGCCGCACCTTGATCGCCCGCCGTGGCGAACAGTGGTATGACCAGGTGTTCATGAAGCGGCTGGGGCCGATTACACCAGCGGCGCTGATTGTCACTCTGGTGCTGTTGTTTGCCTTCCAGGGCGAGGTCATTCTTGCCAATCCGCTGCACATAGTGTTGATTGCCGTGCCACTGATTATCCAGACCGTGCTGATTTTCTTCATTGCTTACGGCTGGGCCAGGTTGTGGAAAATTCGCCATTGCATCGCTGCCCCCGGCGCCATGATAGGTGCCAGCAATTTTTTTGAATTGGCCGTCGCCGCAGCCATCGCCCTTTTTGGCCTTCAGTCGGGGGCTGCGTTGGCCACGGTGGTGGGCGTGCTGGTAGAAGTGCCGTTAATGCTGATGCTGGTGCGCATTGCCAACAACACCCGGGACAAATTCCCAGCCTAGTAACCCTGTATAGCTCAGGCGCTGGTTGAATACCACGCCTGGGTATACATCTGTTCAGTCAACCACCACCCTGCTAATATCGCGCCCAGCTTTTTATTGACGCACCCACTTCCAACGGAACCCACAGAATGGATTTTCTCCAGGCTCTTTACCTTGGTCTTCTCCAGGGACTGACCGAATTCTTGCCCATTTCCAGCTCGGCTCACCTTATCCTGATTCCCGCATTTTTTGACTGGGTAGATCAGGGCGTCGCCTTCGACCTTGCCTTGCATGTGGGCACCCTACTGGCGGTCGTGTTCTACTTTCGCAACGACGTATTCAGCATTGCCCGAGACGGCCTTGTCTCCATGGGTCGACGCCGCGTAGTCGGCCAAGGCGCACTGGCGCTGTATATGGTGATAGGCACCATTCCAGCCGGCCTGGCGGGCTTGGCGCTGCTGGATATGATTGATAACGAACTGCGTGCCGTGGAAATCATCTTTGCCACAACCATCATTTTCGGCCTGTTGCTGGGCGTGGCAGACTGGATACCCAAGCGCCAGCGCACAATGGACAGCCTTAACTGGAAAGATGCTTTGCTGGTGGGTATCGCTCAGGCCATTGCATTGGTTCCCGGCACCTCGCGTTCTGGCATTACCATCACCGCAGGTTTGTTCCTTGGCATGAGCCGGGAAACCGCTTCTCGCTTCTCTTTCCTGCTGGCTATTCCCATCACGGCACTGGCCTCGGCGGTAAAGCTTCTGGAAGTCGCGACTGCGGATATTGTTGTTGATTGGAGCGCTTTTCTGGTTGGCGGCGTAACCTCCTTTGTGATCGCCATTATTGCGATCCACTTCTTCCTGAAAGGGCTGAGCAAGGTGGGTATGTGGCCGTATGTTATTTACAGACTTTTTTTGGCGGGTGTTATTTACGCGGTGCTTATGTGATGTGAGTTTAGAAAGTCCCAAAACGAGAGCGCTAGGCTCGAACACAAACTGTACCTATAGCCTTCATAAAGGTTAGAGCAATCTGCAGCATGGTCGCTTCTGAGTAAAAGGACTATATCTTCGGGATGATGTTCCTCAAGCGTCTTTCCGGTGTGTTTGATGGAACATCGTATGTGACCACAATGTTCGTAGAACGGGTTTGGTAGCCACCACCCAACCCACTACTTCCCAGCGTACCCTGTTTCTCTTAGGTGATATTCACACTACTATTCCACCATCCAAACTCGCTCCAGCGTCAATTCCTCTGGATCAAACTGATATACACTGATACCGCCGGAAGACTGGTGCCCCATCGCCAGAATACCCACCTCGGGTGAGGTGGCGATGGCGGTATTGCGGTCGTAGTTGCTGCCATAAGTGACCAATCTGGGAGATTCACCCAGATCAAAGTATTTCACGGGCCAGGGGCTGCCTGTTTCGAATAGAGCAGCTATATGGCTGTTGTTGCCGAAGCGCAGATAGTATTCGCTGTTGTGGATGAAGGTGACGGCGATGGTAAAAGTATTGGCGCCGTGCGGGGCTTTGATGAGTTCGCTATCGTCAAAAGTCGCGTCAGCGAAATCGTCCGTGTGGCTTGGTATAAAAACTCCTAAACCATAGCTCGCTTGTCGATGGCGTTTCTCAGGTTTTTTGGTATTCCAGTAGAGTCCAATGCCATTTTCATCACCGCTGACTGCCCACCGCCCATCCGGACTGATCGTGGCGTTGGTTTTGGAGGAATTACCGTTTAGTTTAGTAACGGGTTGACCGGTTTCGAGACTCCATAAAGCGACACCGGTCATGCGCTGGTATTTTTCACCTTGATCGAGCACCTCTTGTATCGATCGGTAATAGGGTGGTTCAAATGCTCTGGATTCGCCGCTTCCTGCAGAAACCAGCCATTGCTCTGATTCGTCCATGGAGAGGTTGAAGAGCTTGTGGTAGCCAAGGAAAGCTCTGCCATCGGTTGCTTTGATCGTCTCTGTCGATCCGTCTTTTGATCGTCGAAAAATGCCCCAGCCAATATCAGAGTAGTAATAGGTGTTGAGATCCTGGGTCATGAGGTGACCATAGGTGGGTTTGCCTAACTCAAAAGTTGTCTGGGGCATTCCGTTTGTTGTTTGGGCGGTCACGACATTATCGAGATCCTGCCATAGAAAAACATCCCGATTTTTAACGAAGTAGGCACTATAGATGTTAGCCTCGCGGCTAATGATTTTCCGGTTACGTGCTTTCAAGTCCCACAGAATCAACTTCTGATCCCTGTGGGCGGTGAGGGCAAATGCCCCGCTTGAGGAAACTGAGGCACTCATGACCGGCCCAGCTGAGTTATAAACTTTCCACAAGCTGAATCCTGCAGCTAAAGTAACCCCCAGCAACAAAAGTGCCCGTAGATTGAGTTTGCTCATCAGTAACGTCCAAACTTGGAATTTTTCAGTAATTGGCTCTGCATGATTTCTCGTCGATAGACTTCCTCAAACAATTTTTGGGTAGGGATCCTCATCCCTGAATGGCTAAAAAGCCATTTTGATTGATTGACAACTGACCAAGCCTCACTGCGCAGAGCTTTCGTAATGAACTCATCATGAAAAGCTCCATCACTCTCCCCTGCCACCTCATCAAACCCCACATACCCCAACGCCGGCCGCGGCGATTGCTCCGGAAACCAGCCATTCACCGCAAGCCTCTTCAAACGCAAAACATACTCTTTCGCCACCTGCGGGCTTACGCTGGCACTGTGGTTCAGTGGTGCCAGCAGGGTGTACTCTGGCGGTCGCTCGCCGTTGCGCAGGCAGTCTATGCAGGGCTGCCACAGGGCGTTAGCCTCGGCAAGAATGTCTTTTTCGAGCCTGCCCCAGTTTGCTTTGACGGTTCGCTTGAGGGCTTCGGGTACATACGCCGAGCGCTGAGGATACGCCGTTTTTCCCGCTTCAAGTGTGAGAGGCAAGTAATCCTTGTAGAGTTTTTCAATGGCTGGCCTGAAGCCATTATCCAGAAAGCTCGGGAAGCACCACCATTTTTTGTCATAAGCGCCGTGCAATTTACCGAGTAAGTCATCCATTGGGTCGTCGGCCTTGGCCAGCGTCCAGGCAGTCACCGCCACGGGTTGAATGCGGTGCAGGGCCTTTTGCCACCAGGTTATGTCGCCGGTGTTGTCTGGTCCAAGAATCCCGTCACCACGGGAGTGCAGCACCACAATTTTACGAGCGGCGCTGTGGGCGGACGGAAACACGCCCAGTCCCAGCGGGTGCGCATCACGGTTGCTGTCGTTGGTGAGTGCGTTGTCAGCTACCGCTGGTTGCCAGAGAAGCAGGTGGTCGACCAGGCTGTGATGTCCGGTGGTGCCCAGAATATTCAGCGCCGTGAGGCCCCCCTTGCGCCCAGTGAATGGGTGATGATGTTGATGGCAATGCCAGCGTTCGCCAGTTGGTGCAGCACGGGCACCAGGCGTCGACCGCTTGCCATGGCATTCAGTTCGGCTTGCATAAAGTCTATTGCGCCGGCATTCCCTGGCCAGGAAATATTAATGATGCGGCTATAGGGTATCCAGTCCTTGCCGTCAAAACCCGCAGCGCGATTTAGTTGGTACTCCATGTGAATGGCCCAGCTGTGAGCGCCAGTGCCATTCACTTCGTCATCTTTTGGTGGACTGGCGGTATGCTCTGATAGTGCGTCCGTATCCTGCCATACGGTGGCGTTATTTGGGTGCCAAGCGGTTCTGGGCGTTGGCCCGTGGCCGCCGTAGCGTTTTTGGCTTGCTTTGCGGTTCAGGAAGCGCCCCCATTCGCCATGGGGCACGTTGTAGCCATGTATGTAGATAAGCGCGTTGTTGCCGTTTGCCCGAAAATAATCCAGTTGTTCGTCTGTCAGCAAGTCGGCAGCAGCAGGCGCTGACTCACGTAAGTTAATGATTACCGGTGGTGGCAGGTGTATGGCCCTGGCCTTGCGCTCGCCCTGGATGACGGTGAGGTCTACGCCCTCTTCGAGATAGTGGCCGGGGGCGAAGCGGCGTTGTTCGCTTACGGTATCGAAGCCTATCAGGTGCTCTCCCACCGGCTCCTCAGGCCAGTGCCATCTAGCGTTGCCTGTCACGAGTTGAGTGAAGATAGCTTCTGCGTTGTCTGGCGTATGCTCTGTGCCATTTTGCAGTTCAGCAGCTACGACCTTGCCGCTCTCATCCGTGATCTTGCCGGCGCTGGTAAAAGCTCTGGCGCGCCTGAGGTTGTCCGAGCGTTGTAGTCGCACGTTTGCGGTTTCGTGGGTGCAAATGGGCGCGCCGTGGGCCCCGAGAGGGGCTGAACTGGGAGAAAAAGGCAGATTACTTGCGTGAGCCTGCTGGCTCTGAGCTGTGGAGTCCGTCATGGTTACCCTCATCTATCCTTAGATGACCAAAAATGCAAAGAGATAGTAGCCGAAGGCAAAAACCCTGTCACCCGCCTGAGTTCTCAGAACCAGTATTCAGGTATAGCGAACTTAAAAAAGAGGTGGATGAGCTTTATGACCAGGACTGCACTTGGCTCAAAACACCTCTACCGCGCAGACTCCTAGCAGGCCTCCAAAGGCGCATATGCCAACACTAACCATTTCGCGCCTTCATCAAAATTCACCTGTATCCGCGTGTGATGACCGCTGCCTTCGGCATTCATCACAACACCCTCTCCAAATTTTGGATGCCGAACTCGCTGCCCTAGGCTAAAACCGGACTGCTTTGCGGAATCCTGGCTGAACAGCCCTTCGTTTGGCCGCTCAACCATCGCGGGGCGGGTTACCGTATTGCGTAACCGCACTTCCTGCAAGCAATCTCCTGGGATTTCCCGCACAAATCGAGAGAGTGCATTAAATTTCTCTTGGCCGTAAAGCCTGCGAGATTCGGCGTAAGTGATCACCAGCTTTTTCATGGCTCGGGTAATACCCACATAGGCCAGCCGACGCTCTTCTTCCATGCGTCCCGGCTCTTCCAGGGACATGCTATGGGGGAATAACCCCTCTTCTACGCCGGCAAGAAATACCAATGGAAACTCCAAGCCCTTGGCTGAGTGCAAGGTCATTAGTTGCACACTGTCTTCGTGGTCTTCCGCCTGGGATTCGCCGGCATCCAGCGCTGCTTGGGCAATAAATTCTGAGAGCGGATCAACGCCGTCTTCCACTTCGTAATCACTCAGTGCGCTAACCAGCTCTTCCAGGTTTTCAACTTTCTGCTGGGCTTTTTCGCCCTTCTCGTTAGCGTGAAAATCCTTCAGGCCACTGGCTTCAATGGTTTGCTTCATCAGGCCTTGAAGTGAGGCGTCTTCCACCGTGGCAGATAGCTCTTCGATGATATTGATAAACGACTGCAAGCCGGTTTTTGCTCGCCCTTTCACTTGCCCGGCCTCGAGCAACCGTTCAGAAGATTCCCACAAGGAGATACTCCGCTCGGTTGCGTATTGGCGGATTTCGGCCAAGCTTTTGGCGCCGACGCCTCGGGCGGGGAGGTTTACTACGCGCTCGAAAGCGGCGTCGTCCCGGCGATAATGCACCATTCGAAGATACGCCAGCGCGTTGCGGATTTCCTGTCGGTCGTAAAAGCGCAGGCCTCCGTATACTCGGTATGGAATGCCTTGGCGCATCAAGGATTCTTCCAGCACCCGGGACTGGGCGTTGGAGCGATACAAAATGGCAGATTCGCTGCGCAGATTGCCCTCGTTAACCCAAGCAGAGATGCTGTCGGCAATGTAGTTGGCTTCATCCTGCTCGTTGAATGCGGCGTATAGACTGATAGGCTCGCCTTCCACACCATCGGTCCAAAGCTCTTTGCCCAGTCGGCCTTGGTTGTTGGCGATTACCGCGTTTGCGGCTTTCAGAATCAGCTGTGTGGAGCGGTAATTCTGTTCCAGCCGCACTAGGTGGGCGTTAGGGAAGTCTCGCTGGTATTGCTGGATGTTCTCTACTTTTGCACCGCGCCAGCCGTAAATAGACTGGTCGTCGTCACCCACTACTGTCAACGGAACACGGTTACTGGCCAGTACTTGCAGCCAGGCGTACTGAATCGTGTTGGTGTCCTGAAACTCGTCCACCAGAATGTGCTGGAAACGCTGCTGATAATGCGCCAGCAACTGCGGCCTATGTAGCCACAGTTCGTGAGAGCGCAGCAGCAACTCACCGAAATCCACCAGCCCGCTCTGTTGGCAAAGCTCCTCGTAACGGCGGTACACCCTCACCATGGTGGAGGTGAAATGATCCCCCGGGTTTTCCTGAATATGGTCGGCCCGCAAGCCCTCATCCTTCTGGCTGCTGATAAACCACTGAGCCTGCCTGGGCGGAAATTGGCTCTCATCAATCTGTGCTTCGCGCATCACCCGTTTAACCAGCCGAAGTTGGTCGTCGCTGTCGAGAACCTGAAAATTCTCCGGCAACCCAGCATCTTTCCAGTGGGCTCTCAGCAAACGATGCGCAATGCCGTGAAAGGTCCCAAACCACAGACCCCGAGCCGGAATGTCCATCATCTGCTCGATGCGATAACGCATCTCTTTGGAGGCTTTGTTGGTAAAGGTAACCGCCAACACTCCCGTAGGCGGAACCCGATCCACCTGCATCAGCCAGGCAATCCGGTGCACCAACACCCGAGTTTTACCACTCCCGGCACCGGCCAGAACCAATAAATGGTCGTTCTGGGCGGTCACTGCCTCACGCTGGGCGTCATTCAGGGAATCGATAATGTGGGAGACATCCATGGGGTATATCGCTGTAGTCCGGTGAATTGGGAATTCAGGCCGCAGATTATAACAACTCGGGCTCCGCGCTGCCCTGATCCTCTAAAACGAATGCACTCAATGCGCACACTCCCTTATAAAGTTTCAGCAAAATCAGCCGACAACAGAATATAACAGTACGAAACACAATGACCATTTCGTCTACCAATACCGGCCTATACACTCGCCCCGCAAACCTGGGTTCCATCCGTCAGGAAAAGATTATGCTGTCATCACTGAAGATTTCACAAAAGCTTGGCCTGCTTGTCAGCATCGCCATCCTCGCTTTCCTGATCAGTCAGGGCTTTGCATTTCTCACTGAGCGGTCCAACTCTGATCGTTTGAGTGAAGTAAAGGGTCGCCTCTATCCGACGCTGGAACTGACCACCGTCAATGAAGGCCAGCTAAAGTTGATGGAGCAGCAGATCAGCGGCTCGGTTACCACCGGCGATGACCAACAGCTTGCAGCAACACAGGCTTATCGCGACACCATTGCGACCAACCTGGAAAAGATCGCGGAGCTGAGTCCAGCCCAGGCCAGCACCATCCGAAAGCTTAACCGTAATCTGAACAACTACTACGACAATGCCACCCGCATTGCGACCTCTATTATTAATGGCTCTGCTGACTTCAGCCGTATCGGCGACGACGCGGCTCAAAACGCGGCACGCCTCGAGAAATTGCAGGCAGATCTGAAGGCCATGCTGGAAACCAATCGGGCCCAGTTCCAGAGCGCTATTTCAGAAACAGTTACTGCCTCAAGCAACGCCCAAACCCTGGCCCTGATCATTCTGGCTGTAACGGTCATTGTGCTGATCGTGATCAGCCTGGTGATTGGGCGTTCCATATCTTCCAGCCTTACTCAAATTATCGATTCCCTGAAAAACATGGCCTCTGGCGAGGGCGACCTCACGCAGCGCCTGAACTACGAAGGCCGTGATGAGCTCCGGGAGCTGGTTAACCAGTTCAACCTGTTTGTTGCCAAGCTGCATAACTCGTTTGCCACCATCAGCGACGACGTGAACGGCCTCAATACAGCCACAGGTAACCTAACCAACGCCAGCCGGACAAACCTGGAGCGTATCAGCAGCCAGGCGCAATCCATTTCCTCCACCCGCAACTCTGTGGATGAGCTGGTAAAAAGCGTTGAGGAAGTCGCGGGCTTTGCCTCCAGCGCTTCAGACCAAACCCAAGACGCCGCCCGCTTCGCCCAGTCGGGCCAAGAGAAAGTTCAGAACAATGTGTCGACCATCCGTGAACTGGTAAACGAGATCGAGAATACCGCTGGTTTGGTTAATCAGTTTGACGAGTTCTCCGCTCGCGTAGGCGGTTTATTAGACACCATTCAAACGGTCGCAGAGCAAACAAACTTGCTGGCGCTGAACGCTGCCATTGAAGCAGCTCGTGCCGGTGAACATGGCCGCGGTTTTGCAGTGGTTGCTGATGAGGTTCGGGGGCTGGCTGTACGCACCCACAAAGCAACTGAAGAGATTCAAGGTGTGATTTCGGAGCTATCCAGGCTTTCGTCTTCTGCTGTCACCTCCATGAAATCCAGTGTTAACAAGGCTCATGAAGGCGTGGAGGCAACCACCGAATCCGGTGAGATACTCTCTCGCATTCTGCAGAACGTGCAGCAAATCAGTGAGCTGAATGAACAAATCGCTGCTGCTACTTATGAACAAAGCACCACGTTTAACGAAGTCACTACCTACATGACGGATATGCACCGAAATGCCGAGGCAGTGATGGAAAGCACCGATGAGCTGGATAACGTTAGCCGCGATATCCAGACCGTCAGCAACGGTCTTCAAACCGTTGCCAGTCAGTTCCGCGTGTAAACCATGATAAAACCTTTACGGATCAAAAATTTATGAACAAATTACTACGCCTTGCTCCACTGGCACTAGCCATTGCTGCGAGCGGCGTTTCTGCCCAGAGCACTGACGACACACTGACTCGCATGCAACAGCAGCTTAACTCCATGCAGCAACAGCTGAATGCCGCTAAAAATGACCGTGTACGCTTCAACGGTTTCTTCAGCACGGGTGTGGCGCGTGCCAGTAACGACGCGGGTTTCGCTGGCAATACCGAAAAAACCAACGTGGCCGATCTAAGCTTGCTGGCACTGCTGTCATTTTCAGAAGGCAACCGCACGGAGTGTCAGGAGTCGGTTGCACCGTGTCCGGGGCATTGGGCTAGTTGGCCTTCAAGGCGGCATAAAGAGCCGTCTTGCTGACCTTGATGCGTGCGGCGGCCTCGCGGACGTTCAGCCCATTGGCCATGTGCTCCCTTGCCCGCTTCAGTTTGTCGTCGGTGACGGCGGGCTTGCGTCCCCCTTTTCGTCCACGGGCTGCAGCAGCGGCCAGCCCCGCCTTGGTGCGATCACGGATCAGGTCGCGCTCGAACTGCCCCAGGGCGCCGAACACGTGGAAGATAAGCCGCCCACCCGGTGTAGTGGTATCGATGCTTTCGGTCAGCGACCGGAATCCGACCCCCCGCGCCTCCAGGGCACCGACCACCTCGATCAGATGCGGTAGCGAGCGCCCCAGTCGATCCAGTCGCCACACGACCAGCACATCCCCGTCGCGTAGGAACTCTAGGGCAGCCGTCAAGCCTGGTCGTTCCGCCGTGGCCCCGGAAACAATGTCATCGAAAATTCGCTCGCACCCGGCCTTGCGAAGCGCATCCGTCTGCAAGGCAGTGTCTTGCTCTACTGTCGAAACCCGCGCATAGCCGATCAGTGCCATTGTCGCCCCTTTTGTCCGTTATTCCGTCCGACTATCTTATTGTCCGAAAACCCATTGAACAAGCCTATTCTCGGACACCGTCCGGATTGGCCGTCTAACGAACGTTTGACGGCCAAAAGCTTGCATCGTGAAGAGTAGTTTTGATCGATATAGCAGTCATGTGCCACGCATGCTATTCAATCCGATGAAGCTAGCTGCTCGGACCATCAGTAGCTGTGTTGGCGCAGAGATGAACGACAGCCTGTCAGACTAGGGCCTAGCGTCACTGATTCGCAACCATATCTTGATCAGCGTTTTTCGCACCTCGGCCGAAGCCATAGTCATCGAAAACTCTGCGCGATTAGCACTGATGCAGCGAGCAGAGCAGTCGGTTGATGTACGCATCGAAGATGTCCAGGCCGATCTCAGCTCAGTGCACCAGCTAAAATACTAACCTTGGTCAAGGGGGCGAAATAGATCAAAAAGTTGGCTTTGAGGCATGGGCTTGTGAAAAAAGTAGCCCTGCACTCGCGTAATACCGAGTGACCTCAACATCCCAAGCTCGGCCTCAGTTTCAACACCTTCGGCCACAAGCTGAACCCCCTGATCTTTCGCAAACCTTGTCAACGCGTTTACCACCGACTGGATTGAAGGTTTGCAATTAATATCGCGCACCAGCGATATATCCAACTTAACAATATCCGGGCTCAGCTCCACAATATGCCGGAAGCTGGCATAGCCAGCGCCAAAATCGTCAATGGCCAACCTCAGACCTTGCTTTCGAAATTCTGCAAGGCTGGAAGCCAATTCTTCGTAATCCTCAATTACATCGTGCTCCGTGATCTCCAATACGACTTTTTTAAGGTCCTGCTGTCGAAGCCATTCTTGAAACGTCGGATCAAGAAAAGCAGCGCCAGAAAGATTGCAGGCAACGTATGCCTTTTCGGGTAAATGTTCTTTTATAGCCACTCCCAAAATGAACGCACTTTTTTCTACCTCAGTACCAATTCCAAGCCCTTCAGCCTCGTCAAACCACTCGCTGGGTGGTCGATAAGGGTCTGACTTAAAACGGGCGAGAGATTCCACCGCAGCAAGACCGTCCGTGTCAACATCCACAATGGGTTGCCAGACCATCTCCAGCCCACCAGCGCTCAAGACATCGCGGATGTATTTACGGCGAGCAAGAATATCCTTACTGATTCGTTGCTCTTCTTGTAATGCAGCACCGATCAAGTCCGCGATGACTGCCATAAAGCCAACATCTCGCTCCTGTAAATCATTTTTGCAATTGTTAGAGTAACAACACAAAGTTCCGAAGACTTTGTCTTTTCCGAAAGGAATGGGGACGCTTATATGCGACCGGATGTTGAGCTCTTTGATAACGCTAAGGTCACTGAGAGAGGGGTCTGTCTGAGCATCCCATACAAGGTTGGGCGCTAGACATTTGGCGATCCGTAAACAGGTTGACCCTTCAAGCGGATTGCTAATGCCCTGTTTGGGCGCCTGCTGCCCTCCACTGTTGGTGACATAGGGAAACTCCACGCGATCATCAACAAACTTTGAAATGAAGCCAACTTCCATCCCAAGATGGAGGCGAACGGCCTCAACAAGACGTGGCATCAGCTTTTCGGTCATGCCCGCATCCGCGCTTACCGAGGATTGAATAATCTGGCCAATAGAGACTGAAGGCTGGGCTGCCCGGTTTATGGGCTCTTCACTTTGTGGAAACATGTTTGCGTATTAACCCCGTAAATCATCCGTTATTCCGTTCGGTGTCGGGCCTGTACCCATGCCTCATCAGACAGTCTGACCACGCGCTGCTCGACAATTGGTGATGTGTCGGACGCCATACCCACACCTCATTTTAGTGCACCCGAGTATTGAGCATAATGGCGTTTGGTAAAGACGGTTGATTATGCTCCGCTGTCAGGAACCGTCTTCACAATGGGCGTTACCTTCGGTCAATTGACGGAATCGCCTTCTAAAAATAACATCTGAAGCCCTGAAAAAGGTAAAAACCGCCTGAGCCCGTAACCAGCGCAGAACCGCACTAAGGGAACCCACGGTGCTCGAAAAAAGCGCACGCGAGGACTGTTAATCTAAGGAAACACTGATTTATTAGCAAAAATGGCTGGCCAGAACCTGGCCGGTCGTCCCTGGATTTGGGAAGATAAGGCTTGTCGCTTCAAAGCCCAGGAACCTGCCCTATGCAAACCAGCTTCTCCGAGTTGGAATACGCCAGCAAGCGCAAAGTAACCCGCAGAGATCGCTTCTTGTCCGAGATTGAAGCCATCACGCCGTGGCAAGCGCTGGAAGCAGAACTGGAAGCATTCTACCCCAAAAGCGGTGGACGGGGGCGGCCCCCCATCGGTCTGGGACGCATGCTGCGCATGTACGTGGCCCAGCAATGCTTTGGGTTCTCGGACGAGGGTATCGAGGATGCGATCTACGACAGTCAGGCGATCCGCCGCTTTGTCGGAATTGACCTGGGTCACGAGTCAGCTCCGGATGCGACAACGCTGCTCAAATTTCGCCGGCTGCTGGAACGCGAAGGACTCACCGGCAGGCTGTTTGAGGCAATCAATGCCCACCTGGCAGAGCAGGGACTAATGCTACGCGAAGGCACGGTGGTCGACGCCACATTGATTGCCGCATCGCCGTCGACAAAAAACCGAGCCAAAAAACGAGACCCGGAAATGCATCAAGCCCGCAAGGGCAAGCAATGGTACTTTGGCATGAAAGCCCATATCGGGGTAGACGCCGATTCCGGGGCGGTTCACTCGCTCGTCACCACGCCCGCAAACACAGCGGATGTGACTCAGGCCCACAGGCTGTTGCACGGTGAGGAAACGGACGTGTTCGGTGACGCGGGCTACCAGGGCGTTGAGAAAAGGGACGAAAATAAAGAGACAGACGTCAACTGGCACACGGCCCTGAAACCCGGCAAGCGCAGGGTGTTGCCGGCGACCCCGGCCGGTCGATTGCGAGAGCGCAGTGAGCAGTGCAAGGCTTCCATTCGTGCCATCGTCGAGCATCCGTTTCATACTGTGACGAATCTGCTGGGTCATCGCAAAGCGCGTTACCGGGGACTGACGAAAAATGAAGCCCAGTTATTCACCCTCTTTGGGCTGGCCAATCTGATGCGTTTGAAGCGCGAGTTATTGGCACGACAAGGGGTGAGTGGGTCTTAAAAGGCCCAAAAAGGAGGGAAAGGCTGAAAAATGGCCGTGATATCGGCTAAAAAGCGTTTTTCCGGCTTTTTTGACTAAAAAACGATCACTTTACTATCGCTGGAACAAATCGATATTTAGTGCCGCTTTTTGGCGATTAGATCAGCGTTTCCTTAGCTGATCTAGGCGGCCTGCAGGTAAATCGAGAGTTGGCAGACAAACGTGAAAAATCCACCAAAACGCTGACAGTCCTCAAATCAAGGGACGACCGGCCAGGTTCTTTCCCGCCATTTTTCACTAATAAATCAGTGTTCCCATAAGCGGTTATAAAAATATAACATTATAAATGTCTGTTTACTTTTTGTAACCAATCAGTACTGTTTTGTAAGTATATTGGCAACCTACGAATGACACGTAACTTTTTAAAGAACAGATTTTAATTCTTGTTAAATGTGCTCAGCAGCATTTGAATTTCAAAAATCAAAAATCTACTATTTCGATGCGACGAGATCGCAAGGTTTAAAACCCACAGCGTTGCGTTTGTAGTCCTGACAACGACAGTTCGGGGGCCCTGGCTGTGATCGCGTTAAAGCGCGTACAGGTCGCGTTATTATGGAGCCCCCGTTTATAGAGCATCTATTTGGAGAACTGGACGGAAAACTACCGAGACGACCGGACTACCAACGTATATTCGAAGGTAGATTTCCTCGCTTTGGTTACATCTGTTGATTGTTCTTTTCAAGTCTCGCTCAAGTTCAGCTTGTCTCGGTGGATACATCTGGGAAAAAGGCCGTCTCAGGCCTTCATGCCGAATTGTCCGCGCACGGTTCACAAAGCGACCAACACTGCCGGGGATCGTCCCTGATAATATCCGGATGACTTCTGCGGACACCCAATAGTCAATCAAGTTACGAGGGTTAAGCGATGTGGAGAAAATTGTTCAAAAAGAAGGCAAGTCAGGACATCCGTGATACGGAGGTTCGGGCTGAAAGCTACGCACCCGGCACCGGTATTTCTTACGATCCGCAGCTCATCGAGCGATTCGAAGGCCATCACGCCTTGCTCTTGAAGACCTATGAACGAATTCATACAACTGCAAATGAAGACCGCAACTATTCGGAGATACAGACGACAATGGGTCGTTTTCGCCGTGTGCTGAAAGAGCACCTGCTCGAAGAGAATATTCACCTCTACATCTACTTGAACAAGTGCCTGGCCCACGACTCGAGCAGCAGCCAGCTTGTACTGGCCATGAAGAACGAGATGAGTCGGATTGGGCGAAAGGTTATAGCGTTTCTCAACCACTACGAGAACACGGGCGTCGATGAATCGAACATCGATGTTTTTGTGTCTCAGCTGGAGGAGATGGGCGCGGCGCTCACAGACCGCATCGAGCGCGAAGAACGATCGCTTTATACGTTATATCTACCCCCTGACTCCTATTGACCGGTCATCGCGGTGGGATGGTCAGATGCGCATCCGGCTTCTTTAGGGAAACACTAAAAATCAGTGTTTCCTAGTGCATGAGTGACAAAACCCGATAAGCGCTGATAAAACATACGAAATTATTAATGGTGTCCGTTTACTTTTAGTAACTAATTGGTATTAGTTTCGTAAGTATATTGGCAATATACTTACGACGTGTAGCTTTTCGAAAGACAAATTTTAACTCTTGTTAAATAAACCAATGGCAGTTGAACTCCACAAACACAAGACCTACTATTTCGATGCGACGGGATCGCAAAGATTGAAACCCACAGCATTGCGCTTGTAGTCCTGACAAAGGCAGTTCGGGATTCCTGTGTGGCTCTGGCTGTGACCGCTCTAAAACGCGTACAAGTAGCGTTATCATGAGGCCCCTGTTATATACGGAGACCCTTAATACGCAGACCTATAGAATGGTGTCCGTCGAAATAATTTTTACAATTGAAGATGTGTTGAATGGCAAAGTTAAATCAAATACCGCGCAGCACATTATATTTCAAACTAATTAGCTATTTCAAAGTGAGGAAATTATCAATGAGTACTATTACAGAATGCCTGGATCAGCTTATGTCAATTGATGGCGCGATTGGCTCGGCCATCGTCGATTACAGCTCCGGTATGGTTCTTGGGAAAGCCGGTGGTGGTGTTGACCTTGAACTGGCGGGCGCCGGCAACTCCGAAGTTGTTAAAGCAAAAATGGAGACAATGGATAGCCTTGGCATTAAGGGTGAGATCGAGGACATCCTGATTACGCTTGAAAAGCAAATTCATATCATCCGCCCGACGAGCAAGCACGATGGCTTGTTCATCTATCTCGTACTCGACAAGAAAAAGGGGAATCTGGCGCTTGCACGCCGCAAGGTTGGTACTCTTGAAGGTTCTATCGAAGTTTGATTCGATAGGTGTAAGCCGGATGCGCCATGCCTCATGGCTGGCCATCCGACAGGACCAGAAAAGGAGAGTTCCGCCGTCATGATGCGTCGAATCGCTTACGTCAGCACCTCAATAAAACGCACGTCAAGCGCCGTACCTGAGGATCTTTCCAGGATCATCATGCATGGCCGGCGATCGAATGGCAGAAATCAGTGTAGCTTTTCGAAAGACAAATTTTAACTCTTGTTAAATAAACCAATGGCAGTTGAACTCCACAAACACAAGACCTACTATTTCGATGCGACGGGATCGCAAAGATTGAAACCCACAGCATTGCGCTTGTAGTCCTGACAAAGGCAGTTCGGGATTCCTGTGTGGCTCTGGCTGTGACCGCTCTAAAACGCGTACAAGTAGCGTTATCATGAGGCCCCTGTTATATACGGAGACCCTTAATACGCAGACCTATAGAATGGTGTCCGTCGAAATAATTTTTACAATTGAAGATGTGTTGAATGGCAAAGTTAAATCAAATACCGCGCAGCACATTATATTTCAAACTAATTAGCTATTTCAAAGTGAGGAAATTATCAATGAGTACTATTACAGAATGCCTGGATCAGCTTATGTCAATTGATGGCGCGATTGGCTCGGCCATCGTCGATTACAGCTCCGGTATGGTTCTTGGGAAAGCCGGTGGTGGTGTTGACCTTGAACTGGCGGGCGCCGGCAACTCCGAAGTTGTTAAAGCAAAAATGGAGACAATGGATAGCCTTGGCATTAAGGGTGAGATCGAGGACATCCTGATTACGCTTGAAAAGCAAATTCATATCATCCGCCCGACGAGCAAGCACGATGGCTTGTTCATCTATCTCGTACTCGACAAGAAAAAGGGGAATCTGGCGCTTGCACGCCGCAAGGTTGGTACTCTTGAAGGTTCTATCGAAGTTTGATTCGATAGGTGTAAGCCGGATGCGCCATGCCTCATGGCTGGCCATCCGACAGGACCAGAAAAGGAGAGTTCCGCCGTCATGATGCGTCGAATCGCTTACGTCAGCACCTCAATAAAACGCACGTCAAGCGCCGTACCTGAGGATCTTTCCAGGATCATCATGCATGGCCGGCGATCGAATGGCAGAAATCAGATCACGGGTATTCTGGTCTATAATGAAGGGTGCTACTTTCAGGTCATTGAAGGCGAAACCGATGCTGTTGCGTCTCTGATAGAGCGTATCAAAAACGACACCCGGCATTGCGACTTCACGATATTCGTTGACGAACCTATCGACAAACGATTGTTCGGTGCGTCGGCGTTGAAACTGTCAACTGCTTCGTCAATCGGAGACGCGTTCAAAAACCTCATTGGCGAAGCTTGGCCATTGATCTCCCGTCTGCCCCAGAGAGATCTCCGGCGCATTGCTAAACTCCATGACCCCGGCAAAGATTCCGGTGAAAGGGACGAAGCCAGCCTCTTCTATCGCGATGAATTAGAGCTGTTAGAGTTCAGGCTGAAGGCCTACCCGCGTATATCCGGCACACAGGATATCTCTCACGATTACCTGGAGATTTCTGCGCGCCTGATGAGCGGCTGGACATCGTTAGAGACACTCATTTCCCGACTGGGATACGAGCGTGATGCCATGCAACTGATTCTGCATCGCTTGCATGAGCAAGACATTCTGCGCATCCGCAGCAAAGACAAATTGGCGCAATCCCCAACCCCGTCACAAGATTCAGTGCGCGCGCCAACCCGCTTTTATTCGAAATTACGAAATCTGTTCAAAAGGGCCGCTTAATGAGTGAATACCACCGCATGGCTTTCGTCGGCGACGTTGGTTGCGGAAAAACCACAATTATCCAAACGCTGAGCGATATATCGACGGTCAATACCGATCGGGAATCATCCGTCCCGATCGGTAAGCAATTTACGACGGTCGGCATTGATTACGGGCGCATTGTTCTGAACGATGAGATGGCGCTGGGTCTGTATGGCGTCCCCGGGCAGCGGCGCTTCTCCGTGATTTGGGATCAGGTGAACCAATCACTCTGGGGGCTCGCGTTGCTCGTCAGATATGCTGAAAACGCCGATTTTGACGAGTTGTTTTCAGCGCTGAAGTATTTTGACCCTGTCGGCAACGACACACCATTCGCTATTGGTGTTACGCATCTTGATGGCGTATCGGACGCAGACGCAGATGCGTTTCTGGATTCGGTGAAGAACTACCTTCGCGATCTGAATTATCCTGACATGGTACTGCCGGTCGATTGCCGGGATCGCAACTCAGCGATGCTGATCCCTTCCTTTATCAACTCTCTTCACGGCGCCAAAACCGACAGGCAGGCAGAACAATGAATGATTTTTTGGCAAATGCCAACGATGGCCTGGCCGACTACAGAACCATGACCGACAAGCACATTTCCGAGTTTGTCTGTGGAAACCTGGAGGCCATCGTCGCTGCAGTGTGCACGGAAGACGGGTTTGTAATCAGTCAAACCAACTCCCCGAATTGCGATGCTGAGGCCGACAAACTGGCCTCGGTATCCAGCACACTACTCTCTCTCTGCGATGCCGCCGTGCAGATTATCACCACAGGCGAACTGCGTCTTTCTGTTGTCGAGGCAGAGTCAGTCAACCTTGTCTTCTGCCGCGCGAAACTGCGGAGCAAGCCCGTCGTTGTAACCGCAGCGGTCTCAAACTCAGTCAGTATCGGCCATACTCTTTTTCTGGTTAACCGCCTGGTTAAAAAAATGACCGCAGAATAAGCCTACCCGGTTGCTTTATCCCCTTCTGAGAAAGCGGAGCATGAGGGTCGGTTTACTCGGGTTCCTGATAAGTTTTCAACCGCGCCAGCCAACCCGGCAGCCATCTTTCCTTTTCGATGGCCCGGGGCGCATTGCTGGCGTGGTGGGTCAGTACGGCGGCGGTTTGTCGGAAAGACTGCAGTGCAGTTTTGCTAGACAGGAGCCGGTCAGAGGAATGGCAGACAAACGTGAAAAATGCGCCAAAACTTAATATAACTATTTGAATGTACTATGTTATTGGAAGGTTTTTCAGAGCCGTTGCCGACCTCCGCATTTCCGCTCAGAACGATGCCCTGTGAGACCCGCAACGACTCACGCTATACGATAGTCGGACACCATGCCAATCTATCCAGAAATTTTCCGGTTAGAACACTCTCCACAAGTGGCTACTGGTGTACTCCCAGAGCAGGGATCGACATCGACCGATTCAAGACAATCAATGACACCTACGGTCACAACGCTGGCGATGCAGCGCTTGTTGATGTCGTGGAATTGGCCCGAAATCTGTTGCGCGATTCGGACGTGCTGGCACGCTTCGGTGGCGATGAACTCGTCATCGTCCTGCCGTGCATGAGCTGCGACCAGGCGCTTGGTGTGGCCGAACGTCTGCGCAAGGCCGTTAAATGTCATACCGTCAACGTGACCGGACAATCCGTCCATATCACCATCAGCCTGGGTTTGACGGCGTTCACGCCGGGGGCTGACGAGTCCGACGCCTTGACTTTGATGAGCCAAGCGGATGCGGCCCTGTATGCCGCCAAGCGCCAAGGCCGAGACAAAACCGTCGTGGCGGCTTGTTCCATGATCGACTGCGAAGCGTGTACCACGCATATTGACCCATGATAGGAATGCACCAGGCGCGTCGAAATCCAACCACCGCGACCTTATCATCCCAGATAGATGCCGTGCGCAATCAACGTAACTCACCCCCGGACACACCGATGATCTGCCCGGCCTGTTTGATGCTGATCGCGCGCTTTGTCGTGTATTATGCAAAAAAGGTTTCAACATGTTCATCCGCTATATCCCCTTTTCCCTGCTTGTCATCGCCGCCGGTTGCGCGCTATCAACGCCTGAAAACACTGCGTCCTCAGAGCCTCATTCCACCCCCGATTCATTTATCGCATATCACTGCGAGAGCGGCACGGCGATTCAGGCGGCGTACCCTGCCCATCGCAAGGCGGTTGTCAAGTACAAGGAGCAGATGCTACGGATGAATCTAGCCGTATCGGCAGACGGTTCCCGCTACGTTGGCGACGGTCTGGAATGGTGGACAAGTGGCTCCGGAGTTGGGTCGGAAGGCACCCTATTCCGTCATGAAACCGCGGGCAAAATTGTCGAGCGCTGCAAGCAGCATCGTTAAGGCGGTATCGCTGCACAGGGCGGCGCGTCCGGATCACAGCCGGCGTCGAAGCCAGGAACCGGGTCATCCGGTGCGGAACGCTCAAGTTTCGTCGTGTCACGCCGATAAAGCGTGAGAAAGGGGAGCCGCTGCGTCGCGACAGGCTGCGATCGCAATGTGCTGCCGGGCGTCGCGATCGCATATCACACATAATTTTCCGCTCCTGCAGGTGCGGGACCACGGGCAGGAATGAACGCATGGTTGCATTGAAATCATTTGTTACGTCGAACAGCTCGACCGTAGACGCTCTGGTGGAGCTGGGCAGCGCCATTGACCGTTCCGGAATCGATCCGGCACTGATCTACCTGTTCTACGACGGCGATCACGACGATGCATTGCTCTTTGACTACGTCCGCGACCGGTTTCCGGGTGCGGCTCTGCTTGGGGGGACGTCTTGTGGCGGGGTCATGAGTGAAGCTGGACTGGGCGGCGCCGGATCGATTGGCATGTTGTTGATCGATGATGCCGATGGCGACTATGGCGCAGCCGGCGTACGGCTTGGAACCGATGCGGGCGCCCACGCCGAACAGGCGCTTCATGCGGCACTGGCGGCGGCCGATAGCGCCGGGGAACTGCCGGAACTGATCTGGATTTATCAGGCGCCAGGGCAGGAAGAGGCCGTTATCGACGGTCTCAGAAGTGTGGTCGGTGATCGATGCCCGATCATCGGCGGCAGCTCTGCAGACAATGCCGTGGCCGGAACCTGGCGCCAGTTGGGCCCCGACGGGCCGATGGACGACGGACTCGTGGTGGCCGTGCTGTTTTCCTCTGGTGGTATCGGGTTTGCTTTCCAGGGCGGCTACGAGCCCAGCGGTGACAGCGGTATTGTGACGCGTATTGGCGACGACCCGGCCCGCGAAAGCGGCGTGGTCACCAAAGTCAGCGGCCGGCAAGTCTTGGCCATTGACGGCCAGCCGGCGGCCGATGTCTACAATCGCTGGATCGGTGGCATCCTGTCAGAAAAGCTGGACGCCGGTGGAAGTATCCTGGCAGATACCACTATGTATCCCTTGGGCATCGACGCCGGGAAAATCGAGGGTGTTACGCATTACCTTCTCATCCATCCCGACCAGATCATGGAGAAACGGGCGCTTTCCACGTTTGCCGATATTGAGGAAGGGACGCGTCTGTACAGCATGCGTGGCGACAGGACGCGGCTGATTGAGCGTGCCGGCAAGGTTGCTTCGGCAGCGACGGCCACACTCCCGGGCGGTTCCAAGGATCTGGCCGGCGGGCTGGTTGTCTATTGTGCCGGCTGCAAGCTCGCCGTCGGCGATCAGATGCCTGAGGTGTCAAAGGCGGTGTCGACGAGCTTCAATGACATGCCCTTCGTGGGATGTTTCACGTTCGGTGAGCAAGGCGCTGTGCTTGAGAAGAATGCACACGGTAACCTGATGATTTCGGCCATCGCTTTCGGACGCTAGAGAGGATCTGTCATGGAGGGGGCCGAGGAACTACGTGAAACTCTGGTAGCAATGCGTCGTGAGATCGACATCCTGCGCGTTGAGGCAACGCATGCCACCCTCCTGCTCGAGGCGTTGGACGCGATGCTCGGTGTCGAGGGCGACGACGACCCATTCATTGGTGTCTTCTCGGCACTACTGCCGGTTTTCAGGTGCTCTCATGCTATCGTACTGATCGAAAAGACGAGGGGCTCTGAAGGGCTGGAATGCATCGCGTCGAGTTATGCGTCCGTGCTCGGGTCGGTCTGGAGTCGCGGGCGAAAGATGGACAAGGCGCTCTCAGGCCGCATTCTGACGACAATATCTGCGGTCGAGGACGATGGGTGGCCTGACATTGCCGAACTCTCGCAATCACAGCCCACCCTCTATTTGCCATTGGGCGTGCGCGATCGGCGCGGACTCATGCTGCTGTTGCGTGATCACGACCAGCCAGGCTTTGATCGCACCCATGTTACCCTGGCACGCAAGTTTTCCGTGCTGGCCTCACATGCATTTGCGACCAAGCATGCTAGCCAGACCGAAGCGGAGAGTCATCGTCTGCAACACCTGACCCGGCAATTGAAGGCCAGTCAGGAAGCACTGACCTTCCGCGCAAACCACGATCAACTGACTGGCCTGCCCAACCGCGTTCACGTGCAGGAACTCGTCGATGCGATCATTGCGCGCAAACAGCCTGATCAGAAGGTTGCGCTGGCATTTCTGGATCTCGATGATTTCAAGCGGGTCAACGATTTCCACGGACACGCTGCGGGTGACACGCTTCTAAAAAGCGTCTCAGACAGGCTGCGTGCCGAAATCCGACAGTCCGACATCATCGGACGCATTAGCGGTGATGAGTTCGTCATCGTGTTTGATCCGTTCGAGCGCACCGAGGAAATATCCGTGGTCGTGAATCGGGTCAGCGATCAGCTGCGGGAGCCTTTCAGGGTCGAAGGTCAAGAGATCACGACGTCCGGCTCGATTGGCGTCGCATTGTGGCCAGTGCACGGGCACGATTACGACACGTTGCGCCGTCACGCGGATACTGCCATGTATCGGGCCAAGGCCGTGCGCAAAGGGGGGGTCACGTTTTTCAGCCCGGCAATGGGACACGAGGTGTCGAAGCGTTTGTCACTGGAGCATCAGCTGCACGTGGCGCTGGCGAACCGTGAATTCCAGTGCGCCCTGCAACAAAAGGTCAACCTGCGCACGCATGAAATCGTCGGTTTTGAGGCACTGGTGCGCTGGGTTGACAGCCACGGCAACATTCATTCGCCGGCCACGTTTCTGCCGCTAGCCACCGAGCTGGGCATGCTGGACAACATTGCCGGCATCGTTTTGGACCACTTGGGCGACACGTTGCCCTGGCTTGATGGACGGTTCGGAGCGGCGACCAGATACAGCGTCAACATATCGCCATCGCAAGCGACGAACACGTCTTTCATGCAGACGCTGGTGCGTCGGATCGTGGATACGGGACGCCCGGAACGGTTCCTGCTCGAGCTGACCGAGGAAACATTTGTCGCCACGGACGTTTTCCTGTGCCAGGGTTTGCCCCTGATCCGAGAAGCGGGCATCGGCGTCTCCATTGACGATTTCGGGACGGGTTATTCATCCCTGGCCATTCTCGCCGATATCACAGCCGACGAACTCAAAGTGGACCGCTCGCTCATCACCTCGATACACCGACGCCCACGGAATCAGAGCATCTTGCGGGCCATCGAGTCACTGGGTACGAATTTGGGCATGACAGTGATGGCCGAAGGTATCGAGACCGTTGAAGAGAAGGCCTATCTGCTCGATTCGACCCGGCTCACTATCGGGCAAGGGTATCTGTTTCACAAGCCACAACTCATCAGCCAGATGATCGCAGAACAGAGCTCATCGAACCCTGTCCCCGGCGTCAACGCGTGACGATGTCATGGCTGAAACACGCGACGAAGACAGGGGCCATCCGCCGACACGGGTATCGCTCATGGCGAACTCAGCCCTAAATTCTGACTCGATTCGCATCTGTTGGGGTCGCTAGCGTGTGATGGGCGTGGCGTTGTCGTCGATGTCTTGATGGGTCGCCAGCATGCCAGCACTGGGCTTCGTTACAGAAACGCTATCTTTAAGATGGCGTGGGTAAATCTGCATGAAGTAATGTTACGTATTGTAGCTTGTACACGATGTTAGACTGCCATGCGCCGGGAAAATGCTATGTTGACGGCGTTGATCGTTTGTTTATCACGCAGTCTCAAGCGACACGGCAAAGCGCTAGGCACGTTCTTATAATTACCTTCGCGGGAACTTACCATTTGAGGGAGCAAGGCATGGACGTCATTCAATCATACGCGGCTGCGATCCCGGCTGCCGAACCTGAGCGGCTACGGGCAATGCGTAGCCTGAATATTTTGGATACCCAGCGCGATGCGTTATTGGACTCGGTCACAGACTTTGCCCGCCAGTTGTTCGATGTGCCAACGGTTCTGGTTTCGCTGGTTGATGCGGATCGTCAGTGGTTTAAGTCGAAATGCGGTCTTGCAGCCAGTGAACACCCGCGCGAATGGTCGTTTTGTGCTCATCTGGTCGCCAATGATCTGTCTCTGATGATTGTCGAAGACGCTAGCAAAGATCCTGTGCTTGCGCAAAATCCCTTGGTCACCGGTGATGAAAATCTCCGTTTTTACGCGGGCTGTGCCATTCGCAGTGTGGATGGCTATATTTTGGGCAGCTTCTGCCTTATCGATACCAACCCCGGCTCGCTGTCCACAGACCAGATTGCACAGTTGGAACATCTTGCTGGTATCGTGGAGGCGATGATCCAGAATTATGGAGAGAATCGCCGAACCAATGAGAATTTGATTCAGCAGGCCTTCTACGACCCAATTACCGGCCTTCCGACCCGAACCCTGCTTTGTGAACGCATCCGCGCTTATCAAGCGCTTGGTGATGGTTCCGTAACCCACCTTACGGTAGCCATCGTTAATCCGAGACGAATTCGAGCATTCAACCAGTCCCTGGGACGCGAGCAGGGCGATCAGCTCTTGCGGGAAATCGCCGCGCGTGTGCAGAGCGTTACGCCCAAGCACGGCCTATTGGTTCGTCTTCATGAAGATCGCTTTGCGATTCTGGTCCCGACTCATACTGCCGCTGGACTATGCGATCTGTCTGATTATTTACAGGAAGCCCTCGCCCTTCCGTTCATGCACGACGACACGGCGCGCCAACTGGATTTCTCCATTGGTATCGTGGAAGAACCGCTGGAGGCAATAACGTCCCCCGATAACCTGATAGAGCGGGCGCAACTGGCCCTTGATCAAGCCAAACCCCAGCCGGGGACGCTAATCATTTCATTTTCACCCGAGACGCAACGTCAACTGGTGGACGATTTTTCCCTGGAAAACCGGTTGCGCACTGCCATCGAAAACCGGGAATTAGAACTGCGCTATCAGCCTATTGTTCGCATGGCAGACCAGAAGATTGTCGGCATGGAAGCACTGGCCCGGTGGTACTCGGATGGGCAATGGATTTCTCCCGGACAGTTCATTCCGGTGGCCGAGGAGAGCGGCTTGATCCAGACAGTCAGTGAGTGGATATTACGAACCGCTTGTGAGCAGTTTCAGGCAGCGCTTGGCAATGACGCCGAATGCTACCTGTCGGTAAACATCGGTGCCTGCGAGCTTTACGCGGCGGATTTCGTTCCCCGGGTTGAACTCGCGTTAGCCGAGTCGGGCTTGCCGGCTGATCGACTGTGCCTGGAGGTGACCGAGCATTCCCTCATCCATGACATGCCGCTGGCCGTGCAGCAGATGCAACGACTTGTTGACCAAGGTGTGCACTTTGCAATCGACGATTTCGGCACCGGTTTTGCGTCATTGCGTTATGTGCAATTACTGCCGGTGGACACCCTGAAAATTGATCGCTGTTTTGTTAATGGTCTTCCTCGAGACGAGACCGACGCGGCAATCACGCGTGCGACCATAGCGTTGGCCGACAGTCTGGGGCTCAAAGTGATCAGTGAGGGTATCGAAACGGCTGAGCAAGCTCGTTTCCTTATAAAAGAAGGCATCGTGAATGGCCAGGGGTGGTACTACTCGAAAGCGGAGCCAATCGAGTGGGTCAGAGACCAGATAGTCTCTCGAACGAGATCGGCGGTTCATCACTTCATTAGGCCTGACAACCCAGAATTCGTATGAGGCGCCTGCTCCAAAGCTTGATCGCAATGTCTCTTCGCCGCCCTTCAACGCTTGTCTTTTACAATCTTTTTAAACTGCATTCAGTTTTCAGTGAACCGGCCGATAAATGTGTCGTAAAGAAGTGCAAGAGCACTAGAGGCGTGGTCGTCTGAGAGTCTCCCTCGCGGGAGCACAGCATGGTCCCGCGCAATATTAATCACGAACGGCTAGGAATATTGGATGTTTTTTAATAAAAAAAGCGAAGAGCTTAAAGCGTGCGAGGCCAATGCCACCGAATTGCACGCGACACTGGGTGCAATCAAGTCATCGGTTGCGTGTATTGAGTTCACTCCAGATGGTCATATCACGACTGCCAACGATTTATTTCTCCAGGTGACTGGTTACACCTCAGAGGAGGTTCGAGGGCAGCATCACCGAATTTTCTGTGACGCTGATCTCGCCCAATCCAACGATTATCGGAAGTTCTGGCAAAACTTGAAAGAGGGGAAAAAACAGTCAGGGACATTCCCGCGGCTGGATAAACAGGGACATGTTATCTGGCTGGAGGCGACGTATTTTCCGGTGCGAAACGCGGATCAGAATGTTTCCAAGATTCTAAAACTAGCCTACGACGTCACCGAAGATCATGCCAAAACAAGGCGTCAAGAGGCGGTTTTCGATGCCATCAATCGCTCCATGGCGGTTATTGAATTCAAGACAGACGGAACGATTCTGACGGCAAACCAGAACTTTCTGGACGCTGTCGGGTATTCGTTGCGCGATATTGAGGGCAAACATCACCGGTTACTTTGCCAGTCTAAGTTCTATGAGGAAAACCCCAATTTCTGGCGTGAACTAGCGGATGGGCAGTTCAAGTCAGGAAAATTCGAGCGGGTGCGCGCTGATGGCCACACCATCTGGCTGGAGGCTTCTTATAATCCAGTCTTTGACGATCATGGTGATATTTACAAGGTGGTGAAATTCGCCAGCGACATCACTGCCTATGTTGAGAAGTCGCAACGAACCAGCGAAGCCACCAGTGTGGCCTATTCCACGGCTCAGGAAACGGCTGGAAACGCAACCAAGGCCACAGAGTCTCTTGCTAGCTCTAAAACGACCACTGACCTGATCCTAAAGCGGATTGAACAAACGAAGCAGGTGATCGCCAAACTGGATGCCCAGTCGCAGAATATCGAGCGAATTGTCGCTACTATTGCTGCTGTCGCTGACCAGACCAATCTCCTGGCACTGAACGCGGCGATCGAGGCCGCGAGAGCGGGAGACCAGGGGCGAGGTTTTGCCGTTGTTGCCGACGAGGTGCGTCAGCTTGCAGCGCGCACCGGCGAATCAACTGCGGAGATTGAAAAGGTGGTGCGCGATAATCTGGCCCTTACAGAAGAGGTCGTCAGTGAGGTTGAGGCCGTGGCGAATGTGGCTGACGAAGCTCAGGCGCAGATGGCCCATGTCGAGACCATTGTTCAGCAAATCAGAACAGATGGTGAGCGCGTGCTGGAGGCCGTCGCGACGATCAATCAGTAAAACTGTTAGGTGTTCGTAGCTCTAGCTCGGATTTCTAATGACCCATCAGGCGTAGCGTGAATTTGGCTCAAGCAGGCCGCACATTCGGGATTTGTCTCGGCCTTCTGATCAAATAGCGATCAATTTCTGAGACGGAGACACAACTTTCCCTTGCCCCTCTGGCTCGGGCCGGGGGAGCCCGCTGAACTGGGTTGATACCAAGCGCCGAACCAGTATCGCCAGTTGCTGCTGATAGGGATAAGCTTCACGGATTAGCAACCGAATCCGTCGGGTGGTATTGCGGATCAGCCCGATCTTGATTAGCCTTCAGCCGCAGGCTATGCGCGCTCATGCGCTCGAACGGTGTGTTTTTCAGGTGATGGCGCAGGCGTTCAAAAAGCGTGTAAGCGAAGCCGGAGAGGGGGAAGTCCACAACTGTTTTAAAATCGTCAGTGAAAACGGGGTAGAACCCGATGGGCATGTCGCTGTCCTTAAATTCGGGTTGAAATATTGTGCTGAATCTCGGCAACAGCGTTGCACTAACGGGTACGCCGTCCGGTACCCACCCCTGCCCTTGTGACCAAAAAATTGACAGCAAGCTGTTTGCCCAATCATAGTTTGAGTGAAAGCCTGAAGCCGGCGGTGATACGCGACGTGACCGCGCCATTCAAGTGACATGATCTGGCGCTCTGACTTTATACAACCACGACCGTGGGAGGGATGATGAGTCTGCCATCTTTCGATTCCTTAAGGACGCTTTTGGATCGCGACCCAATTGCATTCGACGCGCTAAGGAAAGACCTGATCGAAGAAGAGATTAGCCATTCATGCCCTGAAAACCAGCGTCGCTTGCGCGGTCTTCAGTTTCAGATCGAAGGCATCATAAAAACCTCAAAAAACCCTCTTGATTGTTGTATAAAAATCCAAAGCATGCTGAGCAAAAAGTTGGACGAGTTATCGAGCATTTTGCACGATAACCACAGCCTCGCGTCCCGGTCGCCAAATCCAAACAATATCATCCGTTTTCCCCGAAGAGACGAGGGGTAATGGTCGTGGATATTATGGAATTTTTAGAGGGTTGGTAGAGGCTAGATTATTAGCAGGGAACATGCACATGAAGGCGACACGGGCGCATGAATTCAATGGAGCAGATACGAGAGGCTGGGTTGCTGATCTAGCCGACGGCTCTATTCTCAAACCATGTCGACCGGTGTTTGCGGGCCATTTTGGACGCTGCCACGCATCCACGCGATCACCTGCTGGCCTCGCTGCTCTGGCACACCGGGGCGCGGATTTCCGAAGCCCTGGCAATTACTCCAGAACATCTGGTGTTACAAGATGAATGGTCGTCTGGCGTCCTTCTGGATCAGCTCAAGAAACGGGGTCGTCCCCGCCAGGTGAAGCGCCAGACCATGCGCAAGCGCTGGGTACCAGTCACCGATGAGCGCTTCATCCTGACGCTGACCCGATACGTGGAGGGTTTGGGGCTTAAAGTAAACGACCGGCTTTTTCCCTTCACTCGTCAGTGGGCTTACAAGCGCATCAGCCAGCTGAGCGACCGGGCCGCGCTACCCCTAGCGGTACATCCACACACGTGTGGCGTGATAATAGAGTTGGTAACTATGGTAAAAAAGTTGGTAACTGTCGCAGTCGTCGTAACCCTGAAATCATTAAGTGACAAGGTTTATCAATAGCTTAACCGATTGCCGCCTTACCTTGGTTCATTTGGTGAGCTTAATTTCCCGCCTGAAAGTTACCAACTTTATTCTTTGCCGCTGCGCTTTCAGCGTGGGAGGACGCGGGTTGCAGCGGTGTTTAGTTACCAACTTTATTACGATCCCACAACACGTTGCGCCATAGTTTCGCCTGCAACGCCGTGCTGCACGGTCAGCCACTAACGGTGGTGCGGGACTGGCTAGGCCATGCCTCAACCGAACAGACCGAGATTTACACGCGCGTGTTGGCCACCGAGACCAATCACCTAATGCGGTACATGGCCTTTTAGAGGGTTGGCAGACAAACGTGAAAAATTCCCCAGAAACGCATTCAGCCTCGTGAAATAAAACGATTTACAAGGCCATTTCTTGTGCGAGCCGATCGACACTGAACTCACCATGCTGCCGACAACGATTCTGACGAAATCCTCCAAAAATGGTTTTAAGCACCTGTATTTTCGGTTTTTTCTTTGGCGCTTATGCCTGAAATCTGCTGCTTCTTGTCATACCGCTTAGCGTACGATTTTTTCCGTTTCGTGAGTTGGCCCCTTCAACGCCGTGCTTGAAACCGCCGCGCTAAGTGAGTCTGAGTTGAGTGAGTATTGCCGCAAACGGGGTGTTTAACCTGACCAAATACGTCGCTGGCGTCAAAGCTGTGAAACGGCCAACGATCGTGATGAAAAGG